>JAIOPR010000098.1 GCA_021413805.1 Planctomycetota bacterium | reverse complement strand
GAGCGCTTCTTCTCGGCGCCGCCTGCGGCGCGGGCTCGGTCTTTCTGCTCTACCGCCACACGTTTGGCGTCACGCGGAGCCACGGCTGGTCCTGGATCGTGGCTCTCCTCGCGTCGATCCTCGAATGTTTCGGCCGGCTGGCCGGCACCGGTTGGTCGGCCGCGATGATCGGGCTTCTGGCGATCGTGTCGATTCTGCTCTGGGGCTCGAAGCGCTGGCGATGGACCTTCCTGCTCACCGGGATCCTGCCGTTCTGCCGTTACGACTTCTCGTTCTACACCGTCGCCATCGGGGCGTTGCTGGTCTTCCTGTGCCGTCGAAGCGCCGATCGCCCGTGGCGGGACGTCGCGGCGCATTACCTCGCCAGCCTCCTCGGTGTCGCGGGAATCCTGCTCTTCTGGCGCTTCTATTACGGCCACTTCGTCCCGACGTGCATCCTCATGAAAGCGGGCTCGTACCCGAACCTGGCGAACATCGGGGAAGCGCTCTTCGACTACACGCGGGAACTCTGGCCTTTCCTGGTCCTGATCATGATCGGCGCGTGGTTCACGCCGCGGGGTTCGTTTCGCGATCTCATCCCGTGGCTGGTCCCGGGCGGGCTGCATTTCGCGCTCGTGCTTTGGGGCGGGGGCGACTATTTCCCGGGGAACCGGTACCAGGTGATCCTCACGGTGGCCGTCATTTTCGCCGCCATCGAGTGCCTGCCCGGTTTGAGTGCGGCTTTGAAGGGTGCGATCGGGAGGGAGTCCTATCCTGGGGGCCTTCGCCGGGGTCCGTGGATCGCGATCAGTTCGGGAGTGCTGATCGCGGGGATCGCGGCCGGGTTCCGTCCGGCCGGCGTGAGCGAGATTGTGTCCGGGATGCGAAGGGACCACCGCGAGCCCGACCGGTCGATCTGGCTTTCGGCGGAGGGGCTGGAAGCGATGACGGTGTCGCGTCTCAACAACCACGCGCTGACCGGGCGATTTTTCTCGCGGCTCACGCAGGGGCACCCGGGGACGAGGCTGGCGAGTCTCGAGGTGGCCTCGACGTTTTACTTCTTCGATGGCGTTTCGCTGGACGTGCAGGGGTTCGTGGATCGCAACGTGGCGACGGGGCCGCGCCATCCGAATCCGCGCAGGAAATGGGACAAGCGGCTGGACCCGATGTTCTGGGAGCGGGAGCGCCCGGAGATTATCTGGCTCGACACGAGCACGGAGATCGGGAGCACGATGCGGTTCCAGCCTGACATCATGCGGCTCGAGTCGGTCCTGTGGTGGAGCCGGCACTGGGGGTGGACCGGTCCGTATTTCGACAGCGACTACCTGCACCGGCATTACCGTCCCCGTGCGACGATGGACAACGGCCGGTACCTCATCCTGTGGCTCGCGCGCGAAGACGTGGTGTACGACTACGACCGCCGGCTCTCCGCGCTCGGGTTCACCCTGAAATTCAACTTCCCATGAGCGACGCGGCATCCCCGGGAGTCCAGACGGACCGCGCGCCGCTCCTGGCGGTGGTGCTCCCTGTCTACAACGAGGCGGAGAACATCGCCACCTGCCTCCGGAAACTTTACGCCGCGCTCCGGGAACTGCCTCACGTCCTGCTCGTCTGCTACGACTTCGACGGCGACTCGACGCTTCCCGCCATCCGCGCCATGCCGGACTGCCCTCCGACGCTTCAGCTTGTCCGGAATTCGCTGGGCCGCGGTGTCGCCCACGCGCTTCAGGCCGGGTTCGATGCGGCGCTGGCCGCGGGGGCCGATGTCATCGTGACCTCCATGGCCGATCTTTCGGATCCCCCCGAAGTCATCCCGGCGATGGCCGCCCGCATCCGCGCCGGGGCCGGCGTCGTCTCCGGTTCGCGTTACATGCGCGGCGGGTCGCAGTCCGGCGGGCCTTTCCTCAAGCGCACCCTGTCCCGCATCGCCGGCGTTTCCCTCTACTGGGTCGCGGGGCTCCCGACCCACGATGCGACCACGAATTTCCGCGCCTACAGCGCTGCCTTCCTGCGCGCGACCCGGGTCCGCAGCCGGCACGGATTCGAAGTCGCCCTCGAGTTGACGACCCGCGCCCATCGCCAGGGTTTCCTGGTCGCCGAAGTCCCCAGTTCCTGGCACGACCGCTCCGCCGGCCAGAGCCGTTTCCGCCTCTGGAAATGGATGCCCCGCTACTTCTACTGGTACGCCGGCGCGATGGCCGCTTCCCCCCGCGCGTGGGGCATCCTCGTCGTCCTGGTGGCCGCCACTGCATTCGCGGGCTGGAAAATGTGGGAGCGGGGGCTCTTCCGATGAAGCGCACGGACGCGCGTTGGATTATCCTCCGGATGTTGCGCGGGAGTGCCGGACGGCCAGGCAAAAAGGGGGCGCGGTGGAACTGAAGCGGATCTGCATCGTCGGTGGCGCGGGGCACGTGGGGCTGCCGCTGGCGATGATGCTGGCGGAGCGCGGGTTCACGGTGGACATCCTCGACCGGAACGACGCGGCGCTGGACGTGCTGCGCGCCGGGCGGATGCCGTTCATGGAAGAGGGCGGGGAAGAGCTGCTTCGCAAGGTGCTGCCGACGGGGCGGCTGAAGATGACGACGGACCCGGCGGTGGTGCGTGAAGCGCAGGCGGTGATCTGCGTGATCGGGACGCCGGTGGACGAGCACTTGAGCCCGGACCTGGTGGGTTTCTACCGGGTCATCGACGAGATGCGCCCGCATTTCCGCGACGGGCAGACGCTGATCCTGCGGTCGACGGTCTATCCCGGGTTGTCCGAGAGGATCCACCGGATGTTCCGGGAGAGCGGGCCGAACGTGCACGTGGCGTTCTGCCCGGAACGCGTGGCCCAGGGGCATTCGCTTCGTGAAATCCGCGATCTTCCGCAGATCGTGAGCGCGTTCGATGCAGAAGGGCTGGCCGTGGCGCGCCAGCTTTTCAGCGAGGTCGCGCGCGAGCTCATCGACGTCAAGCCGATGGAAGCGGAGCTGGCGAAACTGATGTGCAACTGCTACCGCTACATCACGTTTGCGATTGCGAACCAGTTCCACATGCTCGCGACGGACGCCGGCGTGGATTTCGCGCAGGTCCACCGGGCCACGACGCTGCATTACCCGAGGACAGAGCACATGCCGCGCCCGGGGCTGGCCGCAGGGCCGTGCCTCCTCAAGGACACGATGCAGCTCGCGGCCTTCGCGAATAACAACTTCTTCCTCGGCCATGCCGCGATGCTCGTGAACGAGGGACAGCCGCAATTCATTGTGAACTGCCTGAAACGGCGGACCGAGCTGCGCACGAAGCGCGTCGGGATCCTGGGAATGACGTTCAAGGCGGACTGCGACGACACGCGCGATTCGCTTTGTTTCAAGCTGCGGAAACTCCTGATGCTGGAGGCCCGGGAAGTCGTCATGCACGACCCTTACCTTGACGGGGAAGGCTACCTGCCGCTGGCGGAAGTTCTCGCCGGCTGCGACGTGATCGTCGTCGGCGTGCCGCACAAGGAATACCGGGGCCTCCGGATCCCGGCGGGGAAAGTCGTCGAGGACGTGTGGAACTGCCTCGCGAAGGAGCAGGGCGCATGAAGGTCCTCGTCACCGGGTCGGCAGGCTTCATCAACGGGTACCTCGTGGCCGAACTCCTCGCCGCCGGGCACACCGTCGTCGGCGTCGATAACTTCTCCAAGTACGGCCGCATCTCCAAGTCGTACGACCGGCATCCGAATTACACGCTCGTCGAAGGGGACGTGAAGTCCGTGGACCTCCTCAAGGACCTCGTCTCCGATTGCGACCAGCTCGTCGCTTCCGCCGCACGCATCGGTGGCATTTCGTACTTCCACGAATACGCCTACGATCTGCTCGCCGAAAACGAGCGCATGACCGCCGCCCATTTCGACGCCGCCCTCTGGGCTTTCCAGAAGCGGAAACTGCAGAAGATCAACGTGATGAGCTCTTCGATGGTTTTCGAAAGCGCGACGCTCTTCCCGACCCCCGAATCCCACGTCCACGAATGCCCGCCGCCGGCCAGCACCTACGGGTTCCAGAAGCTTGCCTGCGAGTATTTCGCGAAGGGCGCCTGGGAGCAGTACCAGCTGCCGTTCACGATTATCCGGCCGTTCAATTGCGTCGGCGTCGGCGAAGGACGCGCGCTCGGCGGCCGCGAAATCCCGAGCGGCAACGTGAAGCTGGCGATGAGCCATGTCGTTCCCGACCTGGTGCAGAAAATCCTGCGCGGCCAGGACCCGCTGCATATCCTTGGCACCGGCGCCCAGGTACGGCACTACACCTACGGCGGCGACCTGGCGAAGGGAATCCGGGCGTGCATGGAGAATCCGGCCGCACTGAACGAAGACTTCAATATCTCCACGGCGCAGGCGACGAGCGTGCTGGAACTGGCCGGGGCGATCTGGAAGAAGATCCACGGCGACCGGCCGTTCCGTTTCGTCAGCGACGAGCCGTTCAAGCACGACGTGGCCTGGCGTTCCCCCGATGTGAGCAAGGCGAAACGGCTGTTGGGATTCGAAGCGACGTCAACCCTCGACACGATGCTGAATGAGGTGATCCCTTGGATTCGCGAAGCGATCGGAAAAGGCGTGATCTGACGGCAGTGGTGGCGGTCGGGCTCCTCGTCACGCTCTTCACGCTCCCCGCCTCCGCCGGGTTCAAGGACGGCGTTTTCACTTCCGCCGAACACGGCGTGAAATTCAAGCTCCCCAAGGACTGGAAACTCGAAACGGTCAAAGGCGAAGACGGGCGCTTCGCCATGTTCCAGAACGCCGACGGCTCGCTTCGCGGAGGCTTTTTGCATGTGAAAGAGGGCTGGACGTCCGCGAAGCACGCGAAATGGCGGGGTGCGGAGTGGGTGAAGAAGTGCAAAACGGTGACGTGGGACAGCGAGGAGAAGGTGGGGGGCGGAGACCGCGAGAAAGTCGTGTTCGCGCTGGAGCAGGCAGAGGGTGATTTCAAGGTCACGCACCTGTTCGTCGCGAACGGAAAGGACAATTTCGAACTGATCCTTCGCTGCCCGGACGCACAGGCCGACGAAGCAGCCAGGATCTTCGACGCGGTGGTCGCTTCCGTGGAACTCGGCGAATTCAAGGAAGAGCCAGGCGACGAACCGGCGAGCGGTACGACGCCGGCCGCAGGGGTGGCCTGGGCGGACGGGGCTCGCGGCATCGGGATGCGTGGCGCGGCGGGCTGGAAGTTCCGCACCGGGGATTTTCGCGTGCACGACCCGAACGAGATCCTGGAGTGGGACACGGGCGACGCCGAACTCATGGTGAGCCTGTCCGAGGTCGATAACGCCGGCGACGTGGATGCCAAAACGTGGGCCGACCTCACCGTCAAGGCGCTGGGCAAGACTTTCGAGAACCAGAAGATGCTCGAGGGCGTCGCCCCGGCGGGAACCGAGCGCCGCGATTTTCGCGCGGACAACGACGGGAAAGGAATCCGTTTCGCTTACTTGTTTCTCACGCGAAGCGGGAAGGAATACTACCTTCAGGCGATGGTGCCCGAGGAAAAGTGGGAAGGCGCGAAGGCGGCGGTTGAAAGCCTGCTGGCGAGCATCCAGGTAGGCGACGTGGCGTCGCTGGTGGAGGAGATGAAATCGAATCCCGCGCCGAAGGAGCCCGCCGCAAACCCGCCCGCCAATGATGGCGGCGGCAAGGAAGTTCTTCTGCCGAACCCCTGGGAAGGCTGCGGCAAGGGCTCGTGGGTGAAGTACGCCATGGTTTCGGAAGCAGCAGGAACAAAGACCGAGATGGAGATGGTCATGACCCTGGTCGATTTCGATGGCGATTCGTACACACAGAAGACCGACATGGTGATGAACGGCACGAAGATCCCGGGCCAGGACCAGAAAGTCAGCCGACGCCAGAAGGCACCCGAGGGCGGGGAAGCGCCGAAACCGGAGGAAGGCGACGAAACGGTCAAAGTGGCCAAGGGCGAATACAAGTGCCACTGGATCAAATCGAAGTCGGACCAGGGCTGGTCGCAGATCTGGACGAGCGACGACGTCGTCCTGAAAACCGTGAAAACTGTCGCGGAGTTCGGGGGCGGGAAATCCACGATGGAACTCGTGGACTTCGAGAAAAAGTAGAAGGATCACCCGGGTCCTCCCGCGTTTTTCTGTCCCCCCGCTTTCCGCACCGCTAGACTTTCTCCCCATGGCACGCCCTTCCGGCAAGACCGCCCAAAAGCCCAAGTCCACTCCCGCCCTCCCGCCCGTCGCGGCAGACGCGCTTCAGCGCCTCGAGGACCTCAAGAAGAAAGCCCTCGAAGGCGGCGGTGCTGAACGGATCGAGAAGCAGCACGCTTCGGGGAAACTGACCGCGCGCGAACGTGTGGACCTGCTGCTGGACGAGGGGACGTTCGACGAATTCGGGATGTTCGTGACGCACCAGTGCGACGCGTTCGGGTTGGGGAAGCAGAAAGTACCGGGGGACGGCGTCGTGACGGGCGTTGGGAAAATCGACGGGCGACCGGTGGCGGTGTTCTCGCAGGATTTCACGGTGTTCGGCGGGAGCCTGGGGCTGGCGCACGCGGGGAAGATCTGCCGGCTGATGGACCTGGCGATGAAGGTGGGGATGCCGGTGATCGGGCTGAACGATTCGGGCGGCGCGCGGATCCAGGAGGGCGTCGAGTCGCTCGGCGGTTACGCGGATATTTTCCTGCGGAACACGCTGGCGAGCGGTGTCGTGCCGCAGATCAGCGCGATCATGGGGCCCTGCGCCGGCGGCGCGGTCTACTCGCCGGCGATCACGGACTTCACGTTCATGGTCGAAGGCACGAGCTACATGTTCGTGACCGGGCCGAACGTCATCCGGACCGTGACGCACGAGGAGGTCACGAGTGAGGCGCTGGGCGGAGCGGCGGTGCACAACGAGACGAGCGGCGTGGCGCATTTCCAGTCGCGCAACGAGGCCGAATGCCTGCAGGGGATCCGTCGGCTGCTTTCCTACATCCCGCAGAACAACCTCGAAGGGCCGCCCTCGATCGCGAGCGACGACCCGCCGGACCGGCGCGAGTCGAAACTGAACACGGTCATTCCCGCGGACCCGAAAAAACCCTACGACATGCACGACGTGATCTCGCTCGTGAACGACGCCGGGTCGTTCTACGAGGTCGCCGCAAAATTCGCCCAGAACATCATCACTGGCTTCGCGCGTTTCCACGGCCGCGTGGCCGGCATCGTCGCCCAGCAACCCGCGGTCCTCGCCGGTTGCCTCGACATCAACTCCTCGATCAAGGGCGCCCGGTTCGTCCGGTTCTGCGACGCCTTCAACATCCCGATCGTCACGTTCGAGGATGTCCCCGGGTTTCTCCCCGGCGTCTCGCAGGAACACGGCGGGATCATCCGGAACGGCGCGAAACTGCTGTACGCCTACTGCGAAGCGACCGTCCCGAAGATCACGGTCATCACGCGCAAAGCCTACGGCGGCGCCTACGACGTCATGTCCTCGAAGCACGTCCGCGGCGACGTCAACATCGCCTGGCCCGGCGCCGAAATCGCTGTCATGGGCGCCGAGGGCGCCGTCAATATCCTCTTCAAGCGCGAAATCGAAGCGGCCGCGGACCCCGCCGCCGAGCGCGCCCGCCTCGTCGCCGAGTACCGCGAGCGCTTCGCGAATCCCTACATCGCGGCAGGGAAGGGCTACGTGGACAAAGTGATCGAGCCGGCCACGACGCGCGGGGAGATCTGCCGGGCGATGGAACTGCTGGCGAACAAGCGCGAGAGCGTTCCCCGGAAGAAGCACGGGAACATCCCGCTGTGAAGCCACGGAAGATCCGCAAGCTGCTGGTCGCGAACCGCGCCGAAATCGCGGTGCGGGTGATGCGAAGCGCCCGGGAACTCGGGATCCGGACGGTGGCGGTGTATTCGGACGCGGACGAAGCGGCGCCGCACGTGCAGATGGCGGACGAGGCGTACCGCCTGGGCCCGCCGCCCGCGAAAGAGAGCTACCTGCGCGGCGACCTGATCATCGCCGCCGCGAAGAAATGTGGCGCCGACGCGATTCACCCGGGGTATGGGTTCCTCTCGGAGAACGCCGCTTTCGCCCAGCAGTGCGCCGACGCCGGCGTCACGTTCGTCGGCCCTTCGCCGAAATCCATCGAGGCAATCGGCAACAAGGTGAACGCCCGGCAGGTGGCGAAAAAGGCGGGCGTCCCGACGGTCCCCGGGCTCGACCGGGCCGCGAAGGAAGGCGAAGACCTGTCCGCGCTCGCGAAGAAAATCGGCTTCCCGGTGCTCATCAAGGCCGCTTCCGGCGGCGGCGGGCGCGGCATGCGCGTCGTCCGCGAGGCGAAAGAGCTGGAGCGCAACCTGCGCGAGGCGCGGGGCGAAGCGGCAGCGGCGTTCGGCGACGGGAGCGTCTTCATCGAGCGCTACGTGGAGCGCCCGCGGCACATCGAGTTCCAGGTCTTCGGCGACACGCACGGCAACGTCGTCCACCTGAACGAGCGCGAGTGTTCGATCCAGCGGCGGCACCAGAAGCTGATCGAGGAAGCGCCGAGCGTGGCGGTGGACGCGAAGCTGCGGGCGAAGATGGGCGAGACGGCGATCCGGCTGGCGAAGGCGGTGAACTACCACGGTGCGGGCACGCTCGAGTTCCTGCTGGAGCCGGACGGAAGTTTTTATTTCCTCGAGATGAACACGCGCCTCCAGGTCGAGCACCCGGTGACGGAGATGATCACGGGCACGGACCTGGTGAAAGCCCAGATCGCCGTGGCCGAGGGCGCGAAACTTCCCTGGAAGCAGGACGACCTCGCCCCGCGCGGCCACGCCATCGAGGCCCGCATCACTGCCGAGGATCCCTTCACCAATTTCTCGCCGCAGGCCGGCCCGATCCTCGGGCTCACCATCCCGTCCGGCCCGCACACCCGCTGGGACGCCGGCATCCGCGAAGGCGGCGCCATCTCCATGTTCTACGACTCGATGATCGCGAAACTGATCTGCTGGGGCACCGACCGTGCCGAGGCGATCGAGCGCCTGCGCCGGGCCCTCGCCGAACTCGTCATCGTGGGCGTCCCGACACTTGTCCCGTTCCACCTCCACCTCCTCGCGGACGAGCGCTTCCGCAAGGGCGACTTCCACACCGGTTTCATCGAGAAGGAATTCTCGATGGAGGGGATCGACCGGCCGCACCTCGAGGAAGCTGCGGCGATTGCGGCGGCGCTCGAGTACCGGCGCAGGCGCCAGGAGACCCCCCAGGTCAACGGCGGAAACGCGGGGCTCCCGACTTCCAGCGCCTGGCGCGTCAACGCGCTCCGTGAGGGCCTCCGGACATGAAATTCGCCCTGAAGCACGGTGAGGACCGGCTGGAGCTTTCCGTGGAAGAAGAAGCGGGGGGCTACCGGGTGTCCGACGGGAAGACGACCTGGCACGTGCGATTTGACGACCGGCGCGGCGCGGTGCGCGGCGTGGTCGTGGACGACACGCGGCACTCGATCGGCGTGGCGCGGAAGGGCGAGACATGGGACGTGGTGCTCGAGGGCATCAACTACGAATTCCTGACCCGCGACGCCCGGTTTGAAAAACTGCTCGCGCTTCAGCAGGACCGCGGCGGTGATGCCGGCGGGCGGGCCGAGTTGCGGGCGCCGATCCCGGGGCTGGTGACGAATGTGTTGAAAGGGGTGGGGGACGAGGTCAAGGAAGGGGAGCCCGTGCTCGTCCTTGCCGCGATGAAGCTCGAGAACGAAATCCGTGCGCCGCGTGCCGGGAAGATTGTCGAAGTGAAGGCAAAGGCGGGGGCGGCGGTGGAAAAGGGCGAACTGCTGGCGGTGATCGAATGAGGCCCGGCCCTGGAGATCGCGGGGATGCGCCGAAGCGTCCGGGCGGCTCGGGGCGAAGCGGCCCTCCGGGGCGCACGCCGGATTACGTGCCGGGGACCGGTCGCCCGGGCCGGAACGTCCCCGTCACGGAAATTGAAGCCCGGCTTTTTGCGGGCGGCCGCACCGTGGCCGATTTCGTCATTCTCGAATCCGGTCTCGCGCTGGCGAAAACCTCCGAGGGACGCTGGGCTGCGGCCATCGCCGCGGACGAGGATCTCTCCCGCGCCGTGACCCGGTACCTCCGCCAGCACGGGGCGCGACTCGTGACGATGGCGGACATCAGGAACGATCCCGCGCCGGGGAAGCCGTCGTGAGCGCGAAGCACCCCGAGCGGAAAGCGGACTTCTCGACGACCAGCGGGATACCCGTCGCACCCGTCTACGGACCTCCTTCCCGCGACCCGGAGCTTCCACGCCCCGGCGAATTCCCGTTCACCCGCGGGATCCACGGCGAGATGTACCGGGGACGCCTGTGGACCATGCGCCAGTACAGCGGATTCGGGACGGCGGCTGAAACGAACCGGCGGTTCCGGTATCTCCTCGACCGCGGGCAGACCGGGCTGTCGTGCGCGTTCGACCTGCCGACCCAGATGGGATTCGACGCGGACGACGCGATGGCGGAAGGCGAGGTCGGGAAGGTCGGGGTTTCAATCGCTTCCATCGAGGACATGCGGGAACTCCTGGAGGGAATCCCGCTCGAGCAGGTGACGCTCTCCATGACGATCAACTCGACCGCGGCCGTGCTCCTCGCGCTCGTGGTCGCGGTCGCAGAAGAGCGCGGCATCGACGCCTCGAAGCTCGGCGGGACCGTCCAGAACGACGTCCTGAAGGAATACATCGCCCGCGGCACCTACATCTACCCGCCCGCCGCCAGCCTCCGCCTCGCCACCGACATCGTCGAGCATTGCGTGAAGTCGATGCCGAAGTGGAACCCGATTTCGATTTCGGGGTACCACATCCGCGAAGCCGGTTCCACGGCGGCGCAGGAAATCGGGTTCACGCTGGCGAACGGCGTCGCGTATTTGACGCACTGCGTCAAACGCGGGCTGGACGTCAATGCCGTCGGCCGCCAGGTCTCGTTCTTCTTCAACGCCCACAACAATTTCCTCGAGGAAGTCGCGAAGTTCCGCGCCGCCCGGCGCCTCTGGGCGGGGATCATGAAGGACCGCTTCGGCGCCACCGATCCCCGCGCCCAGATGCTCCGGTTTCACGCCCAGACCGCCGGTTCGACCCTGACGGCGCGCGAGCCCGAGAACAACGTCACCCGCGTCGCCCTCCAGGCCATGGCCGCGACCCTCGGCGGGTGCCAGTCGCTCCACACAAATTCCCGCGACGAGGCTCTCGCCCTCCCGACCGAGGATTCCGTCAAGATCGCGCTCCGGACCCAGCAGATCCTCGCCCTCGAAACCGGCGTCCCCGCCGTGGCGGACCCTTTCGGCGGGTCGTGGTTTGTCGAGCGCATGACGGACGAGCTGGAGAAACGCGCGAAGGAATACCTGGATCGCGTGGACGCCCTCGGCGGCGCCGTCGCGGCCATCCAGGCGGGGTTCATCCAGAAGGAAATCGAACGCGCGGCGTACGACGCGCAGCTCGCCCAGGACCGGAAGGAGGCGATCGTCGTCGGGGTCAACGAGTTCGCCGACGAAGCGGCCCCCTCGATCCCGACGCTCAAGATCCCGCCGAAATTGCGCGAGCGGGCATCGAAGCGGCTTGCGACACTTCGGCGCAAGCGAAGCGGCGAAGCGGTGAAAAAGTCTCTGGGGACGCTGAGCGACGCGACGCGCTCGGAGGTTAACCTCGTTCCCCTGATTCTCGCCGCCGTCCGGGCGCGCGCGACGCTCGGCGAAATCTGCGGGGCGATGAAGAGCTCGTTCGGGAAATACGTGCCGCCGAAATAGTGCGCCGGGTCAGCCGCGCAGGGCGAATGCCGTCGCGGCGATGGCGGCGATACACGTCGCCCCGAGGCCGATGGCCGTCGTCCGGCGCGTCCCCGCGCTTCCCATGAACACCACGATCCCGAGCTTCACGAGCGTGTTGGAAGTCAGCGCGAGGAGCACGTTGCCGATGGCGGGAGCGGTCGCGATGGCGCCGGATTTTGTCATGTTCGCCATGGAAAGCGTGACGGCGTCCATGTCGCTGAGGCCGGAGAGGAAGGCGGCGATGTGCGTGCCCCGCGCGCCAAATCCGTGCTGGGCGTATCGGAATGCGATCGTGACGACCGCGAAAATCGCGGCAAACTTGATCGCAGGGAGAAGTTCGACGGGGTTGCGGTAGGTCACCGCGCTGGTTTCTCCCGTCGGCACGCCCTGGGAGGCCTGCCGCCAGGCGAAGGCGACGAACAGGGCTGAGACGCCGAAAAGCAATCCCGCAATCGGCAGCAGTTCGAAACCGAAATCGGGATTCCGGATGAACGCTTCGGCAAGAACCCTCGGCCACAGCATGGCACAGGCCGCGAGGATGGCGAGCGAACAGGCCGCGGATAGCGTCGGCGCTTCCCGGCTCTTCTTGCTGAATGTCAGGGTCACCGCGGTTGAGGAAACGAGGCCTCCCACAAACCCGGCAAGCCCGGTTCCCGCGCGGGGGCCGACGAGGCGCGTGAGGATGTATCCCGCGAACCCGATGCCGCTGATCAGGACGACCATGAGCCACGTCTGGTAGAAATTCACGGCCCACCAGCCGCCGCCGACATCGCGGTTGGGGATGAGCGGGAGGATCACGAGGGAGATGAGCCCGAATTTCAGCGCGGCGGCGAGGTCCCGTTCAGGAAGGGTCTGGGCGAAACGCCGAAGCGGCTCGCGGCCGGCGAGGAGCGTCGTGACCACGAGGGCGACGCTGGCACTCTGCAGGACCAGCCCCCGCGCGCATCCGGCGCCGAGCAGGTAGGTCAGGAGGTACGCCGCTTCGGTGGTCACCCCCGGATGTTCCGAGCGTGAGGCTTTGAAATACGCGGCGACCGCGAGCGCGGCGACGGCGGCGAAACCGACGACGATCATGGAAGTGCCGTCGTGGAGGGCGCAGAGGAAGCCGGTCAAGGCGCAGATCGGGAATGTGCGGATCCCGGCGAAATGGGCGTGATGGTCTTCGTGGGCGGAGCGTTCGCGTTCGAGGCCGACCGAGAGCCCGAGCAGGAGTGCGACGCCTCCGCGGACGAAGAACTCGGTCTGGGGAATATCGGGCATGACCCCAGTTTCGCTGCGCGGCCGCCGAAATAAAAGGAGAGATCCAATCGGGCCGGGGAACCGGGAGTTTCGGGCGTCCCGGGGCCGCGCGAAGCCCTTGCGCGGCGCCATTTTCTGTCACGGAAACGCTAACCGTTCCTTGGCCTGCCGCAGATTCCATGTAGGATGTCGCCGCCGGCAGACCACCGGCTGAACATGACACGGACTTCCCTTAACCATGTCGGGATTGCTGTCCGTCGCATCGAGGACGCGCTTCCGTTTTACCGCTCCCTCGATCCGAACGCCGAAGTCGAGTTCGAGGTCGTGGCAGAAATGAAGGTGAGGGTTGCGAAAGTCAGGTTCGCGAACACGTGCCTGGAACTGATCGAGCCGCTCGAAGGGGAGTCGGCGATCACGAAGTTTCTCGAAAAACGCGGCGAGGGGATTCACCATATCTGCCTCGAGGTGCCGGACGTTGACAGCGCCACGAAGTCGCTCGAGCTGCAGGGGTACAAACCGGTTTATCCGGAGCCGCGTGATGGCTCCGGCGGAATGAGGGTGAATTTCCTGAGCCCTCGCGATACGCGTGGGGTCCTGATCGAACTGAACAGCCACAAATCCGCCTGACTTTCGGAGGTGAGACTTTCCCGGTTCCCGTCCTCAGGTTTTCGTTGCCTTTCGTTTTCTCGTCCCTACAATTCCCGCCCTTATTCGTCACCCCCATTAACGTCGGAGGGCTCGCATGCCGTCCCCGCAGGAAATCCAGGACAAGGTCATCGAGATCGTCTGCAAGCAGCTTGGCGTCGGCAAAGAGAAGGTCAATCCCCAGACTTCGTTCGTCAACGACCTGGGCGCCGATTCACTCGACACCGTCGAGCTCGTCATGGAAATCGAAGACGCCTTCGATCTCTCCATCCCCGACGAGGAAGCCGAGAAGATCCAGACCGTCGGCGATGCCATCAATTACATCACCAAAAACGTGAAGTAAGATGTCCCGTCACCGCGTCGCGATCACCGGAATCGGCCTCGTCACCCCCCTCGGGTGTGATCGGGAAGAAATCTGGAAGGCGCTCCTTGCCGGTCGCAGCGGTGTCCGTCCGATCAAGTCCTTCGACACCAAGGGCTTCGACACCACCATCGGCGCAGAGTGCGTCGATTTTGAGCCCGGCCGGTGGATCGACGAACGCGAGGCAAAGCGGCTCGACCGCTTCTCCCAGTTCGGCATCGCCGCCGGGACCCTTGCCGTCCAGGACTCGGAGCTGAACCTCGAGAAGATCGACCGGGCCCGTTCCGGTTGCATCGTCGGCTCGGGGATCGGCGGACTCAGGGAACTCGAAGAACAGCATCGCAGGCTCTTCGAAAAGGGACCCGGCCGCGTCAGCGCATTCTTCATCCCCAAGCTGATGACCAACGCCGTCCCCGGCCAGCTCTCCATCCGGTTCGGGCTCAAGGGGCCGAACTGGGCCGTCGCCAGCGCCTGCGCCAGCGCGAACCATGCCATGGGGAGCGCGCTTCGTGCCATCCAGTACGGCGAAGCGGACCTGATGCTGACGGGCGGGTGCGAAGCGGCATTGACGCCGAGCGGCCTGGCCGGGTTCATGGCGCTGAAGGCTCTTTCGACGCGGAACGAAGCGCCGGAGAAGGCGAGCCGGCCGTTCGACAAGGAGCGGGACGGGTTTGTGCTGGGCGAAGGCGCGGCGATCCTGGTGTTCGAGCGGCTGGACCTGGCGGTGAAGAGGGGCGCGAAGATCTATGCCGAGGTGCTTGGCATCGGGTCAAGCGCGGACTCGTACCACATCACGGCACCGGACCCGGACGGATCAGGCGCGGCGGCGTGCATGCTGATGGCGTTGAAGGACGGGAACGTGCGGCCGGAGGAAGTGACGTACATCAACGCGCACGGGACATCCACGCCGATGAACGACGCGATCGAGACGAAGGGGATCAAGCTGGCGTTTGGCGATTACGCGCGGAAGCTTCCGATCTCGAGCACGAAGTCGATGATGGGGCATACGCTGGGAGCGGCGGGCGGCATTGAGCTCGCGGTCGCGGCGATGAGTGTCCAGCGCGATGTGCTGCACCCGACGATCAACCAGGAGTCGAAGGATCCGGAATGCGACCTCGACTATATTCCGAACGTGGCGCGGAAGGTGGAGCAGAAGTACGCGCTTTCGAATTCGTTCGGGTTTGGCGGGCACAACTCGGCCGTGCTGGTCGGGAAGTTCCGCAACTAGGCAGCTCGCGGAGGGGCCTGTGAACGTGCGCCCCCGGCCCGGCCGGCTCGCTTTCGCGGTGGTGGCGTTCTACGCGATCATCTACGGGTTTGCGCTGACGCCCCGTGCTGCGGGCGGGAGGTCCCGGGCCTGGAAGCCGCCTACGCTCCCGTGGCCATTCGATCGACACCCGAAGCCGCGGCCCCCTGCGGATTCCGGGGCGCCGCCGCTTCAGCCGCTGCCCGGCGTCCCGTTCGCTGCGATTCCGCCGCTTCCCGAATCGCTGGTGCCTATCGAGGGCCAGCTGGTTCGGCCGGAGACGCGCGAGTGGCTGTACATCGTTGTGCACCACAGCGCCGGGGCGCACGGGAACGCGGCGGAGTTCGACAAGTACCACCGCGAGGAGAAGGGGTGGGAGCACGGGCTGGGGTACCACTTTGTCGTCGGGAACGGGAACGGGTCTCCCGTCGGGGCGGTCGAAGTCGGCGGGCGATGGATCGAGCAGCTGCAAGGCGCCCACGCCGGGGCGAAGGCTACGAAGTACAACCAGCACGGGATCGGGATCTGCGTGGTCGGGAACTACCAGGAGGTCGAGTTCCCGGAGGAGGTGTACCCGGGGCTGCGCGACCTCGTCGTGTGGCTGGCAAAACGATATTCGATCACGCCTGACCGGATCCTGCCTCACGGCGAAGTCCGCGGGGAGCCGACAGAGTGCCCGGGGAAGAACTTTCCGCTTGAGCGGCTCCGCGAGGACGTGCGGCAGGCGCTGAAATAGCAATCCGCGGCATTCGTCCCATCGCGCGGCGCGGTCCTCGCCCTGCCCGCAGCGGCGCGAATTCAGGCGCTTCCAGCCCCGCGTTCTTTTTTTCACCGAAATAAAAATGAAGCGGAGTGTTTGCGGCGCGGCCGGGGGCGCCCCTAGAATCATGTGCGGAACGAGTCCGGCGTGGCGCGAAGAGGGGCCTGGCAGGAACTCGCACTCATTCATCCATCATCGTGCGGCCCCCTTGCGTCCCGGGCAGAAGAAAGAGACAGGGGAGCGATGGCGACCGTGACGGCTCTCGGGGAACCGAGGGCGAAAGCGGCGCCGCCTTCACCGGCAGCCGTCCGCGGGGATCGTGCTGCGTCGGCGCCCGAGGGGGCGACGCTGGCGGCGACGGTGGTCGGGCCGTGGAACCGCCTCGCGCACGAGGCGGCCCGCCGGTTTGTCGAGACGCGCGGCGCCTGGTCGCGGGTTCTGCTGGTCACCGGCGGCGAAGGAAACGGGAAATCGCATCTCCTGGCGGCCGTCGATGCCGGGCTGCGCGACGCCCCCGGCCGTCGCACGGCCATCGCCCGCGCCAGCTGCGACGATTTCATGCGGCAGTTCACCTACGCCGCCACCCAGGGGCACATGGCCGCGTTCCGGCAGAAATACCGCTCTACCGAGGTCCTTCTCCTCGACGACGTCGATCGCCTCTCCACCCGCCCTGCCACACAGGAAGAGTTCCTCCACCTGTTCGACCATCTCGAATCCGCCGGCCGCAACGTCGTCCTGTCCAGCCGCGTGAAGCCGCGCGACATCACCGGCCTGAACCGCCCCCTCGCGTCCCGCCTCGCCGCCGCCATGCAGGTGCGCATCGAACCCCCGGACGACGCCGGCCGCCGGAACCTCCTCCAACTCGCCGCCCTGCGGGACAGGCGCACCCTTTCCCCCGACATCCTCGCGGCGGCCGCTTCTCCTGCCGGAAGCGCTCGCGATGTCCTGGCGCGCTGGGGGCGGATGCGCGAACTCGCGACAATTTCGGTGGGCGCGGCGACCGCCGCTGCCGGCCCTGTCCGCCCGCCAGGACCGACGCTCCATGCCATCGTCGCCGCCGTCGCCGGGCACTATGGCCTCAAGCCCGCGGAGATTTCCGGAAGCGGCCGTTCGCGGAGGCTGACGGTGCCGCGGCACGTCTGCTTTCACCTCGCGAAGAAGCTCACGGCGCATTCGCTTCAGGAGATCGCGGCCTATTTCGGCGGGAGGAATCACGCGACGGTGCTGTACGCGTGCCGGAAGGTGGCGCTGGATCTTGCGAGTGACAAGGAGCTGACGCGGGTGGTGGCGGCGACGGAGCAAAGGGCGGTCGGGGGGGCGAAGTTGCCGGGGTAGGGAGGTACGGAAACGAGCGTTCATTTCGCCCGAAGCGGCATCCGCCGCGGGCCGTTCCTCGTGACTCCGTCCTAAGATGTTTGTGCGTAAAGAGTTGTGTGTTCCTCGGAATTGCGCCGGCACGCGAGAATTCACACCGTTTCTCTCGAAACTTCTGCCCCGGCGCGGGGTTCTATCCTCGTGAGCTGCAAAGACCACGAAAATGACCTCCTCGCTTTCCTCGACCGGCGGCTGGACGCTTCCGGCGCGGCGAAGGTGGAAGCGCACATCAAGGGGTGCCCGGCCTGCAGCAAAGAGGCCAGCGCGATGCGCGAAACGTGGCGCCTGCTCGGCTACTACCCGGGACGCAACGTCAGCGGCCAGCTTCCGGCCCGACTTCTTGAGGCCGCGCGTCTGCAGCTGGAAGTCGAGCGGCGATGGACGCACAAGCTCCGCCGCCACCTCCCGATCATCGCTTCCGCCGCCATCGTTCTGCTGGCCTTCGGCGTCACCATGATGCTCGGGCCGGGCTTCCGCGCGAACTCCGCTTCGGAGTACGAACGCGTCATCAGCCAGCTTCCCGCGGACGAGCAGGCCGTCGTCCAGAACCTCGACCTTTATGAAAACCTCGACACCGTCCAGAACATGGACGTCCTCGAGGACAACCAGTCCGTCGAGTACATCGACCTCCTGACGAGCCTCAGCGATGAAGATTTCTAGCGCGCTTCTCATCCTCTGCTTCGCCCTCGCCGCCCCGTTCGTGGCCGCGGCCCAGGGCGATGCTGCACCGGGGACGGCCTCCAGGCCGTCGGTTGAGCAACTCAAGCGCAACATCGAGCACTGGAAGTCGCTTCCCCAGTCCGAGCGCGACCGGATCAAGCAGTCGTACCGCCAGTACCGCGCGTTCAAGCCCGAGCAGGTCGCCGCCGTGCGGGACAACTTCCAGAAATTCCAGAATCTGCCTGCAGAGCGCCGCCGCGAACTGTCGAAGAAGCTGGAGGGCCTGCCGCCCCAGCAGCGGGAGCGCATCGCGCAAAAGCTCCGTGAGCTGCAGGAAATGGGAGCGGACAGGCGAAAGATGGCGGTCGCGTTCGTGCGGATGGCCCAGGGCCTGACGCCCGAGCAAAAACGCCAGCTGAAGCAGCTTTCGACCCCGGAGGAGAAAAAGGAGTTCCTGGGCCGCGAGTTCCGCGGGCATGTCGTGCGGGAATACCTGCAGGACAAGTCCTCCGCGGATCGCGCCGCCTTCGAAGCCCTCTCCAGGCCGGAGCAGAAGCGGAAGCTTCAACAGTTCTTCAGGGAGCGGGTATCGCGCGGCCCGCCTGGCGAACGAGGAGGACAGAAATGAAGCACGGACTGGTTGCGTTCGGAGCCGCCCTCGCGATGACCCTCGCGGGGGCTTCGCATTTGTGGGCGGGAGACAGGGACGAATCGTGGGGGGCGCTCCTCCACCGCTGCGACCAGAGAATGTCGCGGACGGACGAGGCGCGGCTTTCCGATGCGCTGGACCGCCTCACGGAGCGGCAGAGAGCGAGGCTTTCGGCGCGGCTGAAGCGGATCGACCTGCTGACGAAGGCGTGGGTCCGGGCGGAGCGGCAGGCCCGGTGCGCGGCGGCGGCCCGGGCGGTGATGAATGTCTTCGGCGCGGGGTCCGGGGTGCCAGTGGACCTGCGGCCGACGCTGGACATGATTCTCCAGCTGAACGGGCTGGGGACGAAGAAGGAGCCCGGGGTCCTGGGGCGCAAGGGGAAGGAACTGGTGCTCTAGCAGGGAAGTGGTGAAATCCCGAGGCCGGCCCCGTTTCGCGGGGCCGGCCTTTTTTTGTTTCCGGGCGCCGTGCGGCAATCCGCTTCCAAATCAAATTACAGCCGCTCTTCCTTCGTACTACAGTGGCCACCCGAAAAGCGCCCGCGAGGCCTTGACGCGCGAACGCGCCGCCACGACCGAAAATCAAAGGAGTCCCTTGTGATCTCGCTTCTGCGCAAAACCGCCTGTCAAGCCCTCGTGCTCTTCGCGGCCTCCCGTGCGGTCGCCCTCGACCCGCCCCCGTACGTTCTGGCGACCGACGAGACCTACAAGTGGACCGAGAAGACGACGACGCCGTTCGACGGCGGGGAGATCACGGTCCTCAGGCTGACTTCGCAGACCTGGCACGGGATGAAATGGCGCCACTGGATGCACGTGATCAAGCCGGCGAAGGTGACACACCCGGACCAGGCGATGCTGGTGATCGCCGGCGGCAGCAACAGCAAAAAGGAACCCGGCGCCATGACGATGGAAGTCGGCTTCGTGCGCGACATCGCCGTCCGCACCGGGTCGGTCATTGCCATCGTCGAGCAGGTCCCGAACGAACCCATCTTCGGCGGCAAGGACGAAGACGAGATCCTCGCGTATACGTTCCAGCAGTTCCTGGAGACGAAGGACGAGTCCTGGCCCGCCCTCCTTCCCATGACCAAGTCGGTCATGCGCGCCATGGACGCCACCCAGGCGTTCGTGAAGCAGAAATTCGACCTCAAGATCGAGAAATTCGTCGTCACCGGCGCTTCCAAGCGCGGCTGGACCACCTGGCTCACCGCCGCGTTCGACAACCGGGTCGAGGCGATCGCGCCGATGGTCATCGACACGCTGAACATGCCCCGGCAGATGAAGCTCCAGATCGAGTCTTTCGGCGGATTCTCCGAGCAGATCAAGGACTACACCGACCTCGACCTGCCGCGGCAGATGGCGGGGGAGGATGGGAAGCGGCTCGTTCAGCTGATCGACCCGTACGCGTACATCGAGCGGCTGACGATGCCGAAGCTGATCGTGCTGGGGACGAACGACCGGTACTGGCCGGTGGATGCGGTGAAGCTGTATTACGGGGACCTGAAGGGCGAGAAGCACATCCACTACTGCCCGAACGCGGGGCACGGGCTGGGCCCCGGGGTGATCGAGGCGGTCGCGGCGTTCTATTCGGATGTGCTGGACGGGCGGGAGAGGCCGAAATTCGACTGGAAGACCGAGGTGGCCGGGGGCGATTCCGTGACGACCCTGACCGCTTCCACGGCGCCGATCAAGGTCGAGTTGTGGAGCGCTGCCAGCGAGACGCGCGACTTCCGCGACTCGAAATGGGCGGGCGTCGAGATTGCCGGCGACAAGGGAACCTGGGAAGCGCGGGTCAAGGTGCCGGAGAGCGGATTCGCGGTCTATCACCTGCGAATGACGTACAAGGCCGCCGAGGGACAGGAGTACGCGCTCTGCACGAACTCGGAGGTCATCGGCTCGAAGAAATAGCCCCCCGCCCCTCGCCGTTCAAAACACGAACACGTTCCCCTTTTCCTTCAGCCGCTCCCACTTCTCCTCCTCAAACCGGTACAGCCTCGCCGGCCGGTGCGGCCCTTCGCGAACGAATTTCGCGAGCGGTTTCAGCACCTTGAGCGAGAGGAGTTTCTTGCGGAAGTTGCGCTTGTCGAGCGCCCTTCCCAGGATCGCCTCGTACGCGTCCTGCACGCGCTTCAGCGTGAACTCCTCCGGCAGCAGCCGGAACCCGACGGGGCTGTACTCCAGCTTGTACTTCAGGCGCTGCCGGGCGTAGTCGAGGATGGTGAGGTGGTCGAAGGCGAGGTCGGGAAGCGCGTCCATCGGGGTCCATGCGCCCTCTCGCGGCTCGGGGGCCGGGGGGCGGACGAGGGCGATGTAGGCGGCGGTGACGACGCGGCCGCGGGGATCGCGTCCGGGGTCGCCGAAAGTGTAGAGCTGCTCGAGGTAGACGTCGCGAACGCCGGTCTCGACGGCCAGGACGCGGGCGGCGGCGGCCTCGAGGGATTCGTCGGGGCGGACGAAGCCGCCGGGAAGCGCCCAGGTGCCGAGGTGAGGCGGGATCGGGCGGCGGATGAGGAGCGTGCGGAGCGTGTGGCCGTCGAGGAAGAGCAGGATGCAATCGACGGAAAGCTGGATCTGCGGGCGAGGCAGAGGCATCAGGATTTCTTTCTCTTGCGGGCGGCGGGAGCCCCGGCGCGCAGTTCGGGGTGGTAGCTCTGCGCGACGGGGAGGCGGCGGCCCTGGCCGAAGGCGCGCGGGGTGACCTTGAGCCCGGGCGGCATCTGCCGGCGCTTGTACTCGTTGCGGTCCACCATGCGGACGACCTTCGCCACCGTCGCGGCGTCGAACCCGCGCTTCACGATCTTCGCCGGGTCCTCGTCATTCGTGACGTAGCGGTCGAGGATCGCGTCGAGCACGTCGTAGGGCGGGAGGCTGTCCTGGTCGGTCTGGTTCGCGCGCAGCTCGGCGGTCGGTGCCTTGGTGAAGACTCGCTCGGGAACGACGGCCTTTTCGCGGTTTGCGTGGCGGGTCAAGGCGTAAACGAGCATCTTCGGGATGTCGCTGATCACCGCGAGCCCGCCGCACATGTCCCCGTAAAGCGTGCAGTACCCCGTCGCGAGCTCGCTCTTGTTTCCCGTCGTCAGCACCAGCCACCCGAACTTGTTCGAGAGCGCCATCAGCGTCGCGCCCCTGATCCGCGCCTGCAGATTTTCCTCCGTCACGTCCGCCGCCCTCCCCGCGAACGCCGGCGTCAGCGCTTCCAGGTACGCCTTGAACGGCCCTTCGATCGGGATCGTCCGCGCTTCGATCCCCAGCGCTTTCGCCATCACGTCCGCGTCTTCGTTCGACGCGTCGCTGGTGAAGCGGCTGGGCATGAGGACGCCGTGGACGCGGTCCTTGCCGAGCGCTTCGACGGCGATGGCGGCGACGAGCGAAGAATCGACGCCGCCCGAGAGGCCGAGGACGACGTCGGTGAAGCCGCATTTGCGCACGTAATCGCGCAGCCCGAGGACCAGCGCTTCCCAGACCGCAGCCGTTTCGTTCGCGGGCTGGCGCCGGATTTCCCCCGGCGGGGCGTCGAGATCGACGACGACGAAATCCTCGGCGAACGCCGCGGCCCTCGCCAGCAGCCGGCCTTTCGCGTCGAACGCGCACGACCGGCCGTCAAAAATCAGGTCGTCGTTGCCGCCGACCTGGTTCACGAACACCAGCGGCGCACGCCGGTGCTTCGCGATCGAGGCCAGCATCTTCTGGCGGATCGCGCCCTTGTCGGTCCAGTACGGGGAAGCGCTGGTATTGACGAGGATCTTCGCGCCTTTCTTCGAGAGCGCGGCGATCGGGTCGAGGGCGTAGTTGCGGCGGCGCCAGTACGCCTTGTCGTTCCAGGCGTCCTCGCAGATGGAGATGCCGAGCTTCGCGCCATCGATGGTGGCCACGCCGTCTGGGCGGCCGCGCTCGAAATAGCGCTCTTCGTCGAACACGTCGTAGAACGGGAGCAGCGACTTGCGGGCGACGCGGACGAGGCGGCCGTTGTCGAAGAGGGCGGCGGCATTGAAGAGCGGTCGGCCGGTGCCCTTGTTGGGCTGGGCGAAGCCGACGACGGCGGCGATATGTTTCGAAGCGCGGCGGACGCGTTCGAGGGCGCGGAGCTGGGCCTTGACGAAATCCTGCTTGAGGAGGAGGTCGCGCGGCGGGTAGCCGGTGAGGGCGAGTTCGCTGAAGACGACGAGGCGGGCGCCGCGTTCGCGGCCGTGGGCGAGGGCGCCGATGATGCGGTCGGCGTTCCCGTCGATGTCGCCGACGGTGAAGTTGATCTGGGCGAGGGCGATGCGCATGGTGTCAATTGTACACGAAGGCCGGGCGGAAGGGCCGGGGCTAACGGCCGGGGCTGACGGCCGGGGCTAACGGCCGGGGCTAACGGCCGGGGCTGCTACCTCAGGTCGAATGCATACAAAGTGAAGTCGTCGCTTCCGATGAAGGCGACGGGAATTCCGCCCACGTCCGCCACCGTCACGCCGTGCTCGCAGCGTGCGCCGGTTTCGACGCGCCAGCGTTCGGCGCCGGAGTCGAGGTCGAGGCAGAAGAGCCGGCCGTTCCAGTCGATGCCGATGACGGTGGGGGTCGAGGATCCGGGGAGGGCGGCGATGGCCAGGGTGCCGGTCACGAAGGCGCAGGGATAGGTCCAGACCGTGGTGCCGTCGCGGCGGGCGCGGGCGACGCCGGTCCGGAGGCCGGTGACGAACCCGTCGGGGAGCAGGGTGGGTGAGACGGAGGTGCCGCCCAGACCGTTCCAGGTGGTGAGGAGTTTGCCGTCCGCAGACAGGACGGAAATGTTCGCGCGCCCCGGTACCAGGATCTCGGGCGTGCCGTCGCCGTCCGTGTCGAACGGGAACGGGGAACCCCAGGTGATGTCGGCGAGCGGCGTGGTCCAGAGCGCTTTGCCATCCATGCTCCACGCGGCGACGGCACCTTCCTCCGGATGGCTCGCTGCGAGCGCCGCGACGATCATCCGCTTCTCCGTGGTGGCGCCGGGAAAGATGAGTGGCGTGCTGAAAATCGGGCGATCGAGGTGGGATTTCCACGTCGGCTTGTCCCCGCCGAAATGGAAACCAATAAGCCCTTCGGCCCACGGGCAGATGAGAAATTCGGGAATCGCGGCGCCTGTATCGATGCGGATCGCGGGGGGATAGGGCGTAAATGGAATCACGATCGACTTCAGCAGATGGCCGTCGCGTCCGCTGAGCGCCACGAACGACACGGTCGGGTCGGTCAGTTCCTTCACCTGCTGCTGGGTCAGGACGTCCAGCGTGCCGTCG
This sequence comes from Planctomycetota bacterium, assembly GCA_021413805.1. Lineage (GTDB taxonomy): Bacteria > Planctomycetota > MHYJ01 > WSZJ01 > WSZJ01 > WSZJ01. The sequence goes on along the minus strand of JAIOPR010000098.1, from coordinate 8,905 downwards.
CCGTCGATGTCGAACAGGGCGGGCTCGAGCATGACGTCGTACTCGCCGCCGACTCCCCAGAGCAGTTCGCCGGTTTCGGCCGCAAATGCGCGAGCCTCCTTCACCCCATTTTCCCAGCGGCCAATCTCGACAACGGCCTTGCCTTTGCCCGCGTCGAAGACGACCGGCCTCGGGCGCATGTTGTTCGTCCCCCGGCGCTTCCAGAGCATCCGCGTGGAATTCACGACCTGCAGGCCGTAGCCGACGAGGATGGCTTCGGGCCGCCCGTCGGCGTCGAGGGGGCGAAGAGTCACCTGCCGCGGGGTGAACGAAAGCGGGACTTCGCGGGGGAGCCGGCCACCCGCGAGGACCAGGAGGCGCCCGTCTCCCGTCGTGTACCAGTACTCGGGACCATCGGGCCCGTCGCAGGCCGAGGGAAATGCGGTGGAGGGGGCCGGAAGCGCGTTGGCCCACAGTTTCGCGCCGCTTCGAGTATCAAGGCAGACGAGCTCGCCATCGCGGATGTAGAAGAGTGCCGTGTCGGTGACGGCGCTCTGGTTCCAGACAGCGGGATCGACGGGAAAGGGTGGAAGCGTGGAGCGGCCGGTGGAAGCGTCGCGTGCCTGGACGGAGCCGCTGCCGGAAAGGAAGACCGTCCGGGGCGTCGCCGGGGCCGAGTCGGCCAGGAATGCGGAGAAATCATGGTCGGGGTCGGATTCTTCCCAGGCGACGGAAGCGTCGGCGACCCGGAGGGCGAAAACGTGGCGGGAGCCATAAGCGAAGACGAGCCCGTCGGCGGCCGGCTCAAAGGGAGCGTTGCGGCGATCGGCGATCGCGAGGAGATCCGGGCGTTCCTTCGACCAGACTTCGGTCCCGTCGGCGGCGTATCGGCGGAGTTTCCCGGTCGTGAGCGCGAGGAGGCCCGAGCCGCCCGCGATCCGGCGGAGGCGTGGTTTCTCGGCCCCGCCGGTGTGGATGGCCGGGCCTTCCTTGCCGGTGCCGTGTTCGAAAACGCGGATGCCGTCCAGGACCGGCACCCAGAGATTCCCGGCGAATTCCACGGGCGGCTCGATCCGGTGCTTCTCCTCGAGGAGCGACGGGTCAAGAACCGTGCTCCAAATCTTCTTCTGCGGGGGGGCCTGGACTCCCGGCGCCACCGGTCCCGTTTCGCGCCCCGAAAGGACGACCAGGACGAGTCCGCGCGACGTCTTGCTGATCAGGGCGTCGTCCGGGCACCCGTCCGCATCCCACTGGATCGCGCCCCAGCCGCTTTCCCCGATGCGGTCAGAAACGATCGTGGCCCGCGAAATCCCGCCGGACTTCCCGTCCAGGCGGTACAGCTCCTGCATGCAAAGCGTCGAGACATCGGGCACCCCGTCGCCGTCCATGTCCCCCGTGGCGATCGGTCCTTCGAAAGTGTTCCCCCGAAGTCCCGCGCGGAACCCGGTCGGGACCATCGAGACCCACGCGCGGGTTTCTTTGTTCCGCTCGACACGGACTTTGCGTTCGCGTGTCAGGAATCCGCGGGACCGGAAACGCAGGACGTAGTCGCCGACGGGAATCCGGTCGTCGAAGAACGGCAGCCCGTGAACTTCGCTTCCGATCTCCACGACCGTGGCATCCTCGTCCGAAGCGAGCCTCAGCGCGCCGGTGGATCGATCGAGGCGGTACGCCAGGGTCCGGGTTTCTCCACGCGACACGTAGGCTTCCGTTATCAGCGTCTCGAATCCGTCCGCCCCCGTCGCGATGCGGTGCAACCCTGCCGGAACCCGCGCTTCGCCGGCCACGCGCTTCCCGTCCACTTCGACCACGCCCCCGGCACGCTCACATCGAAGCGGAATTCGCCCGGCCGCCGGAGTTGCCAGAGCCCGACCGCCGCCAGCACGGCGCACGCCGCCACCGCCGCCGCAACGGAAGCGGGATGGCGCTTCGCCCACCGCCGCGCCAGGAACGGGATGCTGGGGGGCCTCGCGCTGACGGGCTCGCCGGCGAGGAAGCGATCGACGTCCTCGGCGAGGGCCTCGGCGCTCGGGTAGCGGCGGGAGCGTTCTTTCTCGAGGGCCTTGAGCGCGATGAGCCGGAGGTCCGCGGGGCCGACGAACGGCGCCGGCTCGTCTCGGTCGATTTTCGCCAGGACTTCCGTCAGCTCCGTCCCCGGGAAGGGGACTCTTCCCGTCACCAGCTCGAACAGGATCACGCCCAGCGCCCATACATCGGTGCGCAGGTCGATGTCGTGGACCCGACCCGCGGCCTGCTCCGGCGACATGTAGTACGGCGTCCCCAGCGTCTGCCCCGTGATCGTCGAAAGCGAATCGGCCCCCGGGCGCGACAGCTTCGCCAGCCCGAAATCCAGCACCTTCGGCTCGCTCTCCGGCGTCACCAGGATGTTCCCCGGCTTCAGGTCGCGGTGAATCACGCCTTTCATGTGCGCTACATGCGCCGCCCGGCACGCCTTCCCGAACACCCGGAGCTTCTCCTCCAGCGTCCGCATCTTCGCCCACACGCCCAGCGGCTTCCCGTCCACCAGCTCCATCGTGTAGTACACCCGCCCGTGCTCCCGGCCGATGTCGTAGACCCCGACGATGTTGGGGTGGTGGAGCTGTGAAGCGGTTTCAGCCTCGCGGAGGAAACGGCGTTCGTCCATTTCGGAAGCGAAGTCGCCGGCGAGAAGGACCTTGAGAGCGACCGTGCGATCGGCGTCGAGCTGCCGGGCGCGGTGGACGACCCCGACACCTCCGCGCGCGATCTCGCCAAGGATCTGGTAGCGGCCGAAGAAGCCTGTCTGGAGGCGGCCGGATCCGGCAAGCGGATTGCCCGGCTTTTTCGGGACCACCGTGCGGTCGTAGGCCGGGTCTGTCGAGGTGCGTTCGAGCCGCGACTCCGGGCCGGGATTCAACTCGGGCGGGCGAAGCTCTCCCTGCGTCGTCGCCTCCAGCCCGCGGCGCGACAGCAGCTCCTCGACGCCGATCCCCGCGGCCGCCGCTTCCCGCCGCAACGCCGATGCCTCGTCCGGCGACACGAGGCCCCGCGCTATCGCGTCGGCGAGAGCGTCGCTGCCGGGGTCGCTCATCGCGGTTCTCCCCTCACGCCTTTACGATCTTCTCGCGGTGCTTGCTCACACCCTTCGTCGCATTCCTCGTGTCCACCACCAGCGCCGCGTTCTCGACGACCATCGCATAGTCCACGTCCGCGTGGTCCGTCACGATCAGCACCGCATCCTGCTTCTTCACAAGATCCGCCGTCAGCTTTTGCGACGACATCTTGATCGCGTGGTGCCGCATCTTCGGCAGCTTCGCCACGTGCGGGTCGTGGTACGCGATCTCCGCCCCGCGCCCCTGCAGCAACTCCATCAGCTTGAGCGCCGGCGATTCCCTCACGTCGTCGCTGTTCTTCTTGTACGCCACTCCCAGCAGAAGGATCTTCGCCCCGTGCAACGTCTTCCCGCGCCGGTCCAGCGCTTCCCCCAGCCGCGTCATCACGTAGTACGGCATCGACGTGTTGATTTCGCCGGCGAGTTCGATGAAGCGCGTGGTGACGTCGAACTGGCGCGCTTTCCAGGAGAGGTAGTACGGGTCAATCGGGATGCAGTGCCCGCCGAGTCCCGGGCCGGGGGTGAAGGGCTGGAAACCGAACGGCTTGGTCGAAGCGGCCTCGATGACTTCCCAGACGTCGATGCCCATGCGATCGAAGACGACCTTGAGTTCGTTGACGAGCGCGATGTTGACGCAGCGGTAGATGTTTTCGAGGAGCTTTGTCGCCTCCGCGGTCGCCGCGGTGGAAACCGGGACGACCTTGATGACGGCTTTCCCGTACAGGGCCGAAGCCACGCGCCCTGCCGCCGCGTCGAGCCCGCCGACGACCTTCGGGATCCGTTCCGTGGACCAGTTCGGGTTTCCCGGGTCCTCGCGCTCCGGGCTGAACGCGAGCAGGAAGTCCTTGCCGCATTTCAGGCCTGACCGCTCCAGGATCGGCTTCACGACCTCCTCCGTCGTCCCCGGGTACGTCGTGCTCTCGAGCACCACCAGCTGCCCTTTGCGCAGCCGCTTCTCGATCGCTTCGCTCGTCTTCTCGATGTACGTCATGTCGGGATCGCGCGTCTCGGTGAGCGGAGTCGGCACGCAGATCACGATTGCGTCCGCTTCGGCCAGCCGGTCGAAATCGTCCGTCGCCTCGAATCCCTTGTCGCGCATTTCCCGGACGGTCTCGCTCGAGACGCTCTTGATGTAGCTTCGCTTCTCGGCCAGCGCGCTGATCTTCTCGCGGTCGATATCGAACCCGATGACCTTGATGCCCGCCTGGGTGAAGACGCGGGCGAGGGGGAGGCCGACGTAGCCGAGGCCGATGATGCCGACCCTGGCCTTGCGGGATTCGATGCGGGAGAGGAGGTCTTTCTCGATGTCGCTCATTTCGCGAAGGTCTCCACGATCTTGTAGGCCCATCCGCCGAGCAGGCCGGTCCAGAAAGCGATGGTGAGTGAAGCGCCGTAGCGGGACGAGAAGCGGCGTTCGATGGTGCCGCCGCGGAAGAGGTAAACAAGGGAAAGAAGACCGGCGGCGATGGTGGCGAGGAAGAGGAGTGCGCCCATGGGCTGGGTTTTGAAGGACATCCAGGGGTGGCCGTGGGCCATCCAGGCCCAGGAGGTGGTCATCCCGCAGGAGAAGCAGGGGATGCCGGTCCATTTATGGAACATGCAGGGGGGGAGGCCGAGTTTCTCGTGGGTGCCCATGCCGGAGGCGGAGGGGGTGACGAGGGCGGAGACGGTGACCAGGCCGGAGGCGCCGAGGATGAAGGCGAGGTTGACGAGGCGGTCCTGGGTGGTGGGGGACATTGCGGCGGAGATTCTATGCGGAGACGGGGGAAAATGCAGTAGAGGTGGTTAAGGGCAGAAGGGCTTGTGACGACGCAAAAACGGACGGGGCCGCAGAGGGCTCGGAGAAAAACGAGAGAAAAGAGGAGAACGGATTTATGGGTTAACGAACTACGCGGTCGATACCGGCTTTCATCGTGGGCAAACCAAAATTGAGGATCAACGCACGGCTTAGACCTGAGCACTGGAGGTACGAGAGTGTTTGAGCGCGAAAAAGTTCAGGGTTGGGGCGCTGCGACTTGATTTCCACGATCACGGTGCCGAATACAATCAGGTCAATGCGCTGCCCCTTGATGATCTGATCCTTGTAAATCACATCGACAGGCCGCTGGCGTTCGAACGGAATTCCACGAAGTTCGAATTCGGTCACCAGGGCGGCCTCGTAAATGGATTCGAGCAGTCCCGGTCCGAGTGACCGGTGAACTTCAATCGCAGCGGCGATGATCTGGTCGGTTTCGGGATCAAACACCTCATGCCCTCCTAGTCGTTCTCTGAGCCCTCTGCGGTCCAAGCCGTTCAAGCGCGCCTTCAATTGTCGCCACCGCCTCGACATCAATCCCGTGTCCACCTTTCACCCCGGGACCGGGAACCAACACGCGCCGGAACCCGAGCCTCGCCGCCTCTTCCACCCTCGCCTCCAGCGGTCCGCAGGGCCGGATCTCGCCTCCCAGCCCGATTTCCCCGACGACGGCGGTATCGTGCGGGAACTCCCGGTCGAGGAAGGCGGACGCCACCGCGAGCGCCACGGCCAGGTCGCTGGACGATTCCTCCAGTTTCACGCCGCCGGCGGTCGCGACGAAGACGTCCTCCCCCGAAATCTGGAGACCGGCGCGCTTCTCGAGCACCGCCAGCAGGACAGCCAGCCTGGTGGCGTCCACGCCGTTCGCTCTTCGGGCCGGCGTGCCGTAGCCTGTCTTCGTCGTGAGGGCCTGCACGTCCACGAGAAGCGTCCGTGTCCCGACGAGCGTGGGGGTGACGACGACGCCCGGTAACGCGACAGGGGAGCGGGAAAGGAAGTAACGCGAGGGATTTGCAACGTCGGTGAGGCCGATGGCGGACATTTCAAAGATCCCGATTTCGCCGGTGGAGCCGAAGCGATTTTTCACGCCGCGGAGGAGCCGGTAGTCCTGGAGGCGGTCGCCCTCGAGGTAGAGCACCGCGTCCACGAGGTGTTCCAGCGTTCGCGGACCGGCGACGGAGCCTTCCTTGGTGACGTGCCCGATCAGGACCAGCGCGTGCCCCGCAGTTTTCGCTGCGCCGGTGAGCCTGGCTGCACACTCCCGGACCTGGGTCAGGGAGCCGGGGATGGACGGAATTTCCGGAAGCGCGACCGTCTGGATGGAATCGATGATGACGAGATCCGGCCGCCGGGCGGCGATCTCGGCGGCGAATTCGACCAGGTTCGTGCCGCTTCCCACCAGCAGCGTGGGGGCCGCAGCCCCGATCCGGCGTGCGCGCATCGCCACCTGGGCGGCCGATTCTTCCCCTGACAGGTAGAGCACGATTTTCCCGGCCCGGGCGACGCGCTCCGCCGCCTGGAGCATCAGCGTCGATTTCCCGACGCCGGGGTCGCCCCCGACGAGGACGGCCGAGCCCCGGACGAATCCGCCGCCCAGCACCCGGTCGATCTCCCTCGACCCGCTGGGGAACCGCTCTTCGGCGGAAGCAGGGACGTCGGGCAGGGGGCGGACGCGGTCCCGGCCCACGGCCCAGCCCGCGGGATCGGCGGCCGGTGCGAGGTCGGCCTCGAAACAGTTCCATTCGCCGCAGGTCGGGCAGCGGCCGAGGCGCTTGGAGGCGGAGTGGCCGCAGTGAAGGCAGCAGAAGGACGGCTTGGGGCGGGGCATGGGTGCTCCTATATCATATATGTGTTCTGTGGATACTACATCAACCGCCATTATTGACTATAAACGTCTGCTTGTCAACGCCGCTTCCCAAAAAACTCCGCCGACCCTTACAATTCCCGCCATGAAACAGGTGAACCCTGCCGAGATCTACGCCATCACCCGCCCCCACAAGAACCTTTTCAAGCTCTACCTCATGCAGTCCTTCATCGGCACTGTTCTCCAGCCGATCATCTTCATCCCGCTCTACTTCCGCTTCCATACCCTCAAGTACAAGTTCGACGAAGAAGGTGTCTCCGCGTCCTGGGGCATCCTTTTCCGCCGCGAGATCGTCCTCACCTACTCCCGCATCCAGGACATCCACCTGTCGCGCAACATCTTCGAGCGATGGCTCGGCATCGGGACCGTCCAGATCCAGACCGCCGCGGGAAGTTCCTCGGCCGAGCTTTCGATCGAAGGGACGGACAAGTTCGAAGAGATCCGGGACTTCCTTTATTCTCGGATGCGCGGCCACGACAAGGTGAAGCCGGCCGGCGTCGCAGCCCCCGCGACGGGCGGGGAAGCCGTCGCGCTTCTCAGGGAAATTCACCAGGATTTGCGGGCCGTTCGCGAAGCGGTGGAGAGGGGGAAGGGCCATGTATGAATCGCTGAAGCGGCTGGCGCTCTCGATTCTCCGGGTTCCCGCCGAGCAGCCGGAGGAACCGGCCGGGACGCACGACAGCGTTGTGATTTTCCGGGCCTCGCCGCGGTTTCTGGCGTACCTGATGCTCCCGATGTGGATCGGGCTGGGGGTGACGTCGCTGGCGCTGATGGCGGCGGCTACGGTGGTGGGGGTGGTGTTGTTGCAGAAGGATTTGGCCTGGCTGGGCGCGGTCGTCTGGGTGATCGGCATCGCTCTCATTCTCGTCAAGGCAACGGTGTTCTACGTAACGACCCGGCTGAACTACGAGATGCGCTGGTACATCGTCACCGACCGGTCGCTGCGGATTCGCGAAGGCGTCTGGCTCATGCGCGAGGTCACGCTGACGTTCGCCAACGTTCAGAACCTGAACGTCACGCAGGGCCCGCTTCAGCGTTATTTCGGAATCAGCGACCTGATTGTCGAGACCGCAGGCGGAGGCGTCGGGCGGCAGCCGGGCGGGGAGTCGATGATGCTCGGGCACCACGGCGTGCTTCGCGGCATCGAGAACGCCCTGGAAGTCCGCGACCGGATCCAGGCGCTTCTCCGGGCCTACCGTGCCGCGGGGCTGGGCGACCCCGACGACAAGCACGCCGCGGCGCCGCAGGGCGTCGCGGAGGGCGGCGACATGCTCGAGGTTCTCCGCGGGATGCGTGATGAGGCGAAACGGCTGCGGACGGCCGTGGGGGCGTGATTTTCGGTCGGAGTTAAGCGCTTCGCGGGCCGATGTCCCCGGGTATAATTTCCCCGCCGCGCCGCCGTTGGATCGAAGGAGGGGTCATGATTCGCAGCGTTCTCGTGCTCGCAGCTCTCGCGCTGTTCTTGTCGCCGGTGTCCGCCGGGGACTGGGATCCCGTCGCGGATCCCGGGATCAACACGCCCGCCAACACCGGACTCGTCGCGCTCCGGGAATTCGACTCGTACCTCTACATCGGCACCGAGAACATCGGCGGCGGCGCCCGCATCTACCGCACGAACGACGGAAACACGTTCACGGCCGTCATGACCGGCGGCTTCGGCGACGGCGTCACCCGGATCAACGACTTCGAACTCTTCGGCGGCCTCCTCTACTGCGCCACCGCAGGCCCGCTCGGCGGCTCCGTCTACCGCTCTCCGGACGGCCTGGCCTGGACGCTCGTCAGCCCGGTCGGATTGGGAAGCGCTTCGAATGCGGAAGTGACCTCGCTCTCGAATTTTTCCGGGGCGCTTTATGCGGCGACGCGGAACACGGGGGGGACGGGGGCGCAGCTCTGGAAGTCGACGGACGGGACGACGTGGACGACGTCGGTGACCACGACAGGGTTCGGCGACGTCGACAATTCGGCGATCAACGATCTCGAGGTCGGGGGCGGATACCTGTACGCCGTGACGACGAACGCCTCGGACGGCGGGCAACTCGTGCGCATCAGCTCGGGCGGCGGGACGACCGTGCTCATCGACGACGGGTTCGGCACGACGAAAAACAAGGCGCTCACCGCGCTGGAGGTCTTCAACGGGCAGCTTTTCATCGGCACCGAAAATTCCACGGATGGCTTC
>JAIOPR010000097.1 GCA_021413805.1 Planctomycetota bacterium | reverse complement strand
TCTTCGGCGGCGACGGCGCGGCGGACACGAGCGGTGACGGGTCGATCACGCTCAAGGAAGCCGACGCCTTCATTGCCGGGGAGATGCGCTTCCGCGAGGGACAGCTCACCCGCGGAGCGACGACGCCGTCGTTCGAATCGGACTTCGCGCTCGCAGCGGTGGACCCCGCGCTGAAACCGAAGGACCTCCCCGGCCCCTGGAATTTCCACCAGTACTGCGAGGTCGATTGGAAAGGGCAGTGGTTCCGGGCGCAGGTCATCGACGGGCGCGAAGGCGAATGGAAAATCCACTACCTGGGTTTCAAGGACTCGGACGACGAGTGGGTGGCGGCGAAGCGCCTTCGCAAGCCGCAGGGGCTGAGCGTTTCCGGCGGCGACAAGGTGCAGGTCGAGTGGCAGAAGAAATGGTGGCCCGCGACGGTGACGCGCGTCGAGGGCGACTTCGCTTTCATCCACTACGACGGCTTCGGGAACGAATGGGACGAGTGGGTGACGGCGAAGCGGCTTAAGAAAAAATAAAGGTCTTTACCGGAAGTTGAGGTCCCACATCCACTGGCCACGCGCGTGCTCGAACTCGACGCGCTGGTCGTGTTTCGCGTCCAGCGGGTCCGCCCCGCAGAACTGCACGACGGCGCGGTTCTCGTCGAAGAGGACGATGCTCGGGCGGCCGGTGAAGATCCGCTCCATCGCCGGGCTGACCCGGTGGTTGGCGTGGATCCATGCGCAGATGTCGGCGTAGAGTTCGGCCTGCGCGGCGCGGTAGCGATCGACTTCCTCGCCGGCGGCCATCCGCGGCGCAGCGGTCTCGATTGCGGCGAATCTCTTCCTGAAGGAGCCGACCTGCGCGGCCCTGTCGCCACTGAGTTCCGGCCTTCCCTCTTCGCTCGCCCAGCCCTTTTCGGCGCCGTCGAGCAGCTTCCCGATCGCCTCGGCGCGCTTCGGCTCGGGGCACATCTCCATCAGCCGCGCGTATTCGCCGCGGGACCAGATGTTCTGAAGTTCTTCAGCCTGCTTGGCGATGCTGGAGCAGTCGGGGGCGAAGAGATCCACGTCGGGGCGTCCGACGGGGACGAGGCGGACGTAGAGGGCGAGGACGGCGGCGAGGAACATGAAGGAAAAGAGGCGCATCGGGGATCTCCGTGGGGACATGGGGATCGTACTTGGAGAGGGCGGGGGAGTATAGATTGGAGCTGGGTCAACGGCGCTTGCCACAGAGGAAAGGGAGAACGGCGGAGAACTGCGGAGACGGATGGGGTGTTGAAAAACGGCAAGAGCTACAGGCCTGCCAACTGCACCGCGGCCACGCTCTTGCCGTCGCAGATGCGGCCGCTTTTCACTGCGGCCAGGACCTGCTTGCGCGACATCTCGACGGGCTCGATGTGCTCGTCCTCGTCCTGCTCGGCGCTTGCGGGCCGGAGATCGCGGGCCTCGTAGATGTGGATCAACTCCGTCGTGTAGCCGGGGGCCACGAAAATCGCGCCCAGCTTCTTCCACTTCCGCGCCGCGAACCCGACTTCCTCGATCAGTTCCCGTTTCGCGCAGGCCAGCGGCGACTCTCCCTTTTCCAGCGTGCCGGCGGGGATCTCGAGGATCCATCCCCTCGCCGCCGCCCGGAACTGCCGGATCAGCAGGTACCCGCCCTTCGCCGTCACCGGCAGGATCGCCACCGCCCCCGGGTGCACAATCGTGTCCCGCTGGAACGTCTTCCCGTCCGGCGCACGCCACGTTTCCGCATCCAGCCGGTACACGCGGTTCGTGCGCACCGTCGTCGCCTTCACCAGCCGGAAGTCGCCGCTCTTCATCGTGCCCTCGGTATACTTGGCGCATGAAAGAATTCCAGGGCAAGAAGGTAACGAACCTCACGCCGCTCCTCAAGGCGATCTCGTTCGCGGCCCAGCGGCACCAGGGGCAGATGCGCAAGGACAAGAAGACGCCCTACGTCGCCCACCCGATGCGCGTCTCGACGATCCTCGCGCAGGAATTCAAGGTCTCCGACCCCGATGTCCTCTGCGCGGCGCTGCTGCACGACACGATCGAGGACACCACAACGGACTGGGACGAGATCGCGAAGCATTTCGGGCCGAAGGTCGCGGGCTGGGTCGCGATGCTGTCGAAGGACAAGCGCATGGAAGAGGACAAGCGCGAGGAGAAGTATTTCGAAGAGCTCGCGAAGGCGCCGGTCGAGGTCAAGCTGTGCAAGCTCGGCGACACCGTGGACAACCTGATCGACGTCGGCGGCCTCGAGCGGCCCTCGCAGGAAAAGGCGCTCGGCAAGGCGAAGCACCTCCTGGAGCTCTTCCGCCCCGGCTGGCCCGTCGAGTGGGAACACGCGATGGAACGCGTGGCGCGGCAGGTGTCCGAGTTGCAGGCGTCCTTGGACAAGAAGTAGCAGAATCTCCCGAGGGAACATGGCCAAACAAGTGAGGGGCACGGCGCGGGTTTCCGATCTCGTGGTGGCCGACCTGAAAAAGATCGGCGGGCACCCCGAGTCCGCGCTGGCGGCGGTCGAACGCTGGAAAAACCTCGGCGCAGGCGAAGTCGCCGCGGCGCTCCGCGTCGCGTGGCCCGGCATCCGGAAGCCCGCCGACCGGCAGCAGCTCATGAAGGCGATGTTCCACGGCCGCCACCCCGCCGCGCTCGACACTCTCGACCTCGGGATGAGCGACCGCGACCCGCAGGTGAAGAGCTGGGCGGCCGAATTCGTGGCCGCCGCGGCGTTCCGCGATTTCCGCCGCGACCCCCGGGGCTACGCGACCTGGCGCGCCGGCGTCGCCGGGAAACCCCTCGCCGACGTCGTCCACGCCAGCGCCGCCGCCTTCGTCGAACGCCTCCGCAAGACCCCCTCCAACGAACGCCGCGAAGCCAGCCGCGGGCTCTTCGAAGCCGTCCGCACCGGCCTCCTCGGGCCGCTCGCCGAAGCGGGCCTCGTCGCCCTCCTCGAGGACTGGGTCACCGACGGTCCCGCCGAAGCGGCCGAAAATGCGCTTCGAGTTCTCCACCGTTTTCCGCGCGAGGCGCACGAGATCGAGCAGCGGCTGTCGGCGTGGCTGGGCTCGCGTGACGACGTCGTCGTGCGCGCCGTGCTCAAACACCTGCCGGAATACGCCGTTACCGAGGCATTCCTTCGAGCCAACGTCCTCCCGATCGTCCGGGCCCGCCCCGCAGCCCGTGCCGCGGCGCTTCGAGCCCTCGGCCGCAAAGGCGCCAAATGGTCCGTCGAGCACCTCACGCCCTGGGTCGCGGACTCCGACGAGGACGTTTTCCTCGCTGCCGCCGAAGCGCTGGCCGAGATCGGCGACGCGAAGGCGATCCCCGCGATGGTTGAGGCTATGAAGGCCGACCCGTCGCCGAGCCGCACGTACAACCTCGGGAATTTCGGGCTGGGGCCGCTGACGGGGGTTGAGTACGACGCGGCGCATGACGGGAAGTGGTGGGAAGATTGGGCCGCGGGAGCGAAGAAGAAGCGGGACAAGAAGAAAGCGGCTTCGCACGCGGCGAAGGCGAAGAGGCGAAGGTAGGAGTGACAGCGGCGAGCGGCGAGTGGCCAGCGGCGAGTGAAGAACGGCACGGATGTGGGCGCGCGGGTTGTGCCCGCTGCGGGAAAGCACCGCTGCGGTCGCGAAAATAGAAATGCAGGAAGGCGCGCGCCCTCGTCTCGCCGTCTTCCGTGCCCTTAGTGCTCTCCGTGTGGAGCCGTTCCGTTGTTTTTGTTCCGGCGCCTGCCTTGGAGTTTTCCGTGTCAGCAAACGGGGCGCGGCCGACCGAAGAAAAGTTCGGACGCAGATAACGACCGATCACGCGGAAACGGCCGCGGATAGGGACTCCGTGCTTAGATTTCGAGCACGTCCTTTTCTTTCGCCCCGCAAATCTCCAGCTTCGACCCCCGCGCCTTTGCCGCCGCCTGCGCTTCCGCCACCATCTTGTCGAGGTCGGCGTCCGTGCGGTTTGGGTCGTGGTGCCACACGATCAGCTTCTTCACGTTGCCCTTGATCGCCAGGTCCATCGCGTGCTCGACGGAGGAATGCCCCCAGCCGCGGTAGCGCGGGTACTCGTCGGGACGGTACATCGCGTCGGCGATCACGATGTCGGCATCGGCGACGAAATCCACCATGCGCCGGTTGCACTGCGCGAGGAATTCTTCCATCTCGCTCGCCGGCACCGCGTCGCCCAGGTCCTTCAGGTGGTCGTACAGGAACGCCGTGTACGGCTCGTTGTCGCTCGTGTAGACGACGATCTTCCCCTCGTGGTGGATCCGGTAGCCGAGGGTGTAGATGGGGTGGTTCATGAAGCGCGAGTGGACGACGACATCGTCGATCTCGACGGTTTCCTCGCGGATGTCGTGGTGGATGATCTTCGCCGCGAGCTCGAAGTAGCGGGCGGGGAAGTACGCGCCGTCCATCTGGAGCGTCAGCAGGTCCTTGATCGTCCGGTCAGGGTGCGCGGGGCCGTAAATGTTGATGACGTTCCCGTAGCGGTAAATCGGCGTGAAGAACGGGAACCCCTGGATGTGGTCCCAGTGGGAGTGGCTCAGGAAGATATGCACCTTCACGGCCTTCCCGAGCTTCGAGTAGTAGTTCCCCAACTCGCGGATCCCCGTCCCGCAGTCGAGGATCATGTTCGTGTCGCCAGCGACCACTTCGATGCACGTCGTGTTCCCGCCGTACACGACGGTATCCGGCCCCGGGACGGGGATGGAACCGCGGACACCCCAGAATTTGACGCGCATGGTTTCTACGTCACGGTCCGAAATCGGGGGTCGGGGGGAGTCATCGCGTCACGAGTATATCGGCCGGCGGGCAAGCGCACCTTTCGGCCGCTACTTCCGGTCGCGCCAGTCCACGGGTGAGGTCTCGCCCTCTTTGTCCCTCCCGAAGATCACCGAATTCGGGTGGGCCCGCAGGAAATCGGAGGTCTGGGAGAGCGAGTCGCTGGTGACCTTGAGTGAAGCGAGCAATTCGTCGAGCTTGCGCGCCGTGGTGTCGTCCTTGAGGAGGTGCCCGAGCGTCCCCTTGCCGCCCTGCGCGTCGGCGAGGATGCCGTTCAGGGAGTCGAGGATGGTCTTGAGCTGGGCTGAGTTTTCCTGAAGCGACGTCGCGAGCTTGCTGACGCTTTCGCCGGTCTGGTTGACGGTCTTCTGGACGTCGTCGGAGAGCGTGGAGAGTTTCGTCCCCAGCTCGCTGAGCTTCGCGACGACTTCGTCCGCGGAGGTGATGATCTTGTTCACGCCGTCCATTGCGGTGTTCGCCTTCCCCGCGAACTCGTCGGCCTTCCCGATGAAGGAGTCCGCCTTCGTCACGAACCCGTCCACCTTGTCGATCGTCCCGCCGGCCTTCT
>JAIOPR010000125.1 GCA_021413805.1 Planctomycetota bacterium | reverse complement strand
TGTCCCGGAATTTCCCGAGCACGTGCGCACGGATCGTGTCCCGGTCGTCCGGCGACTTCAGGTAGGCACAATCCGCCTTGCCCATGTGGATGTTGAAGTGGTCCGACCAGAACTCGACGAGCACCTCGAACAGCTGGCGCTTCGAGTACACGGCCCGAAGCACCGTGAACCGTGTCAGTTCGTGCTCGATCACGGGCTTCTTGAACTCGTACATTTCGCCCGGGGGGAGGTGAAGAGTCTCGAACCCCCGCGTGCGGAGCTCGCAGGCGACGTCCTGGATCGAGTCCGGGTTCAGCTGCTCGTCGATCCAGCCGTCGTGCCCGAGCTGCGTCACCCGTTCGAGGTCCCCCGGCCAGGCGCCGAAGGCCGCGCGGTTCAGCAGGTGGACCCGGGGGTCGGTCGCCTCGGCGGCGAGTGAGAAATGGTCCGGCACTCCGCCGCCGAAGAACCATTCCCCGACCTTCGCGCGGATCTTCCCGCACCCGGTGAGAGCCACGGCCGAACCGGCAGCACCGGCCTTGATGAAGTCGCGGCGATTCACCGGTGCATCACTTCTTCGGGCCCCGCCATCGAAAATGCAGGCTGGGCGGCCGCGGGAGCGGCGGGAACGGCCGGCGGGACGTATTGCGGCACCGGCTGGGCCGAACTCGCCGGGAAGATGGCGAGCGTTGCGGCGCCGATGCCCGTGACGATGGCAATCGGGTAGATCAGGAGCCAGCCGATGATCGGGAACAGGCAGGCGAGTTCGAGAATCACCGCGCCCCGGACCATGGCCCGCCACGGCCTCTCGCGGTCCACCGGGCTCGGCGTCGCGTGCCCGATGCGCCCCGCGATCCCGGCAAGCCCGGAGAGGGCCATCCAGCCGCCGCCGAGGGCGATCACGGCCGAGAGGAATTTGAAACCAGCGGGACCCTGCGCCATCGCCGCGGCCAGCCCGAACACAACGCCCCCTACCACCAGCCCGGTGAAAAATGTGGCAATCGGGTTCCGCGTCACCCGCGCTTCCGCCTTCCGGGCGAAATTCGGCAGGAAAACGCCGTAAACGAGCGCGATGCACGGCATCGCAATCAGCGCCGCGAGAACGACGAAGACGATCGAGGCAACATCGGACATGGTCATGGCGGAACTCCTGAAAGTGTTCGCGGGTCTTGAAAACCCATACACCGGCCGGCGAAGCCCGCGCGGAACGGTTTGAAATCGCCGACGCCGCGGGCAAACCCCGGGCGTGGCTCGCGACCGGGGCCGACGGAGCGCCGCAGATCGCGGTCGCCGATGCCGAAGGACGTCCCCGGGCGGTGCTGTCGGTGGGGGCGAAGGGCTCTCCCTCGGTGGAATTGCGCGACGAGACGGGCGCGGCCAGGGCTGTGGTTTCGCTCGAAGCGGAAGGCGCTTCGGTGACACTTCGGACTCCCTCCGGAAAGGAATCGCTCGCGCTGCGGGCCGGCCCTGACGGCGCGGCGACGGTCGGGCTGGGCGGGGGGAAGCAGCCCCGGACGATGCTGGCGGCGGATTCCACCGGCGAGGGCGCCCTGACATTCGCGGGGGCCGACGGCGCTCCGCGCGCTTCGGTTGCACCCTCCAAGGACGGGTACGCGCTGGAAATCCGGGATGACGAGGGAATGCGCCGGACGGAAGTCCGGTCGAACCGGATTTCGGCGTCGGAGGTCCGGGTCTGCGACAAGGACGGGAAAGTGCGCGGGCGGATCGGGATGGACAAGGAGCGCGGCGCGACGGTTTCGCTGACCTCGGTCGAAGGCCAGGACCGTGCGGTTCTCGGGGAGCGGGGTTCGCTCGCGCTGAGCGACCCGGACGGCCACGTGCGGTGCACCGTGGAAGCGACGGCGGAAATGGGCGGCGCCGTGCGGCTGATGGACGCCGCAGCGGTGAACCGGGCCGTGCTCGAATGCGGACCGGATGGACTTCCTTCGCTCGAACTGCGCGATGCCGCCGGCACGGAAGTGGCCCAACTGGGAGCGCGCGAAAACGGCACTCCGAGCCTGACGATGACGGACGCGGCCACCAAGCAGATCCGCGCCTGGCTCGACCTCGGGGTGGACGAGGGCGCACGCCTCGGGTTCTACGCGAAGGACGGAAAGCGCAGGCTCTCTGTCGGCATCGATGAGAACACGATCCCGTATTGCCAGCTTCTCGATGCGGAAGAGCACATCAGGGCCTGCCTCTATGCCCAGGATGGAGGCGACTGCGCGCTGGATTTCAGGACCAGCGAGAACAAATCGATTCTCTCCCTCTACGCAACGCCGGAACTCCGGCCGGGGCTGTCGATGTGCGACACCAAGCTCGTGGAGCGCCTGTGGTTCGGGGTCAACACGGGGAATGATGCCGTGATGAGCATGATGGATTCCGATGCCAAGGTCCGCGTCCAGTCGGCGGTCCGCGACGACAAGAGCAATTACGTCGGGCTTCGCGACGGAGCCGGGGCCTTTCGGGCCTACCTGTCGGCCAGCGAGACCGGCTCCCCGGGGTTCTACCTGTACGACAGCGCCGCGAAAGTGCGCGCCTCCTTCTACCTCTCCACGACCGAGGACCCCAATTTCCGCTTCGACGACAAGTCCGGCAACGAACGGCTCTGGATTTCAAGCCTCAACGAAAAGGGGAGCATGATCAGCCTGTACGATTCCTCCAAACGCCTCCGGGCCAGCTTCTACACCGTGGACGACGGCACGCCTTCCTTCACGCTTCACGACACGACCCGCGAGCGGCTGAGCTTCGGCCTCACTTCGACCCAGCTCCCCGTCGCCCACTTCACCGATTCCAGCGGCAAGGACCGCCTGCAGTTCGGGCTCCTCGACAACGAGACCGGCCGCTACAACATCACCGACGGCAACGGCGGTGTCATCTGGGCCGCGCCGTAGACGCGCTCTTCGCCGCCCGGGCCAGGATCAGCGCCTGGGCGGCGATGGCGGCGAGGACGAGCGCGGCGGCGAAGAAATACCCCGACTGCGGGTAGCCCGTCCGTTTCTGCAGCAGCCCCGCCGCCATCGGGATCGCAAAATTCGACGCCCCGATCACCGCTTCGTGAATCCCCGCGCGTTCGCCCCGGTTTTCGTCGGAATGGACCGAGTAGTAAATGGAAGCGGCGTACGCGAGCCCGAGGCTGGCCCCCGCGGCGACGGCGGCGGCCAGGGCGAACGGAAGCGCCACTCCCCACCCGATGACGGCAAGGGCGCCCGCCCCGGCGAGTTGCCAGGCGAGAAAGGCGTACGGACGATAGCGCCAGCCGGAAAACCGTCCGAACGCCCAAAAAGCCACAGTCTGCGACAGGAAGAGCGCCGCGAGCACGTTGAAGAAATCAGAAGAGCTGCGGCCGAGCGAGTGGACGCGGTCCTCGTAGAGGTAGTTCAGCGTCGCCCCGAGGCCGTAAGAAGCGAAGTTCGCGAGCCACGCGGCCTTCAGGTAGGCGCTCTTCAGCGCAGGCGGCGGCCCGCCGTGGGCCACGAGAGGCGCGGCGACGGCCCTGTGGCCGGCCGGACGTGAAGGAACGAGCGGGATCATCGCGGCCGAGACGATCGCACAGCCCACGAGAGTGTCGAGGTGAAAAGTCAGCCACGCGACACCGCCCAGGAAGAATCCCAGCGTCTTGCCGGCGCTCCACGAAAGCGAAAACGTCCCCAGGTTCTTCTCGAGTTCCTCCGGCGCCGATTCGTCCCCCACCAGCGCCTGAAGCCCGGGCCAGATCAACGCGTTCGCAAAACCGCCAACCGGTGACACCGCGTAGACCCAGCCGATCGACCGGGAGCGCCACGCCAGCAGGCAGAACGCTGCGAAGCCGAAGAGCCCGATACGGGCCAGCGTCGTGCGCGACACCCGGTCCGAAAGCCGGCCGCTCGCCCAGCTCGCCACCACGTACGCCAGCCCCCCCGCCACCGGCAGCATCCCCATCTGCGCCGGCGTCGCGTGCATCACTTCCTTCGCCCAGACAGGAATGACGCCCCACGCCACGAACAGGGAGAAATCCTGCCCGAATGCGACGGCCAGCGTGCGTGGGGAGAGGCGAGGCATCGAAGCGGTTGGGCCGCGGCGGCAGGTTACCACCGCCGCGGCCGCTTCCCGCCCTGGTTACACCTTCATCCTCACGGCCTGGATGCCGTCGTCCGTGAGATAGATCTCGATCTTCTGCTGCTCGACGAGCCGGTCGATGATCCGGCGCCGGAGATCGGGGATCTCCGCGAGCTTTTCACTGCGCCAGCGCGTGACGAAGAAATGCACGCCGACGTACCCGCCCGGCATCGCCGCCTGCGCCCGGCGGATTTCCTCGACGCACGCCGCCATGTGGACTTCCGGATCGTTCGAGAGCGGAGCGACCGCGACCGGCGCACTCGTCGGCGGGAGCCCGAAAGGCTGGGGCCCTTCGCCGGCCGTGCGTGCGAAATCGTTCAGCCCTTCCGACAGGTTCAGGTGATCGAACGCGGCACGGCGGATCCGTGCGGAAAGGCCGGAGGAACCCCAGCTTCCCACGTAGACCTGCTTGCCGAGCGCCCTCACGCCTTCAACCGCCGGGACGAGATCCGCGTCGCCGGAAATCAGCACCGCGATGTCGAACGCCCCCACCGCCGCCAGCCGCAGCATGTCCGCGACCATCGTGGTGTCCACTTCCTTCTCCTGCGAGAACTTCGACTGCGTCCCGCAGTTCGGGCACGTCGTCGTGCGGACTTTCTGGGCGAAGCGCTGCACGAAGAAGCCGGGCTGCATCGTGAGCATGTCCAGGAAGTTGTCGAGCTTCTCCTGTCCCGGCGTTTTAGGGATCGTGTCATCGACACCGGTGTAGTAATACGCGCCCCAGAGGTGCGAGCCGCCGACGGCGCGCACCATCCACTGGGACAGCTTCCGGAAGTCGATGTCACGGCCGGCAGTCTGGTCCTTCCAGCCGGCGTAGAAGTTCTTCCCGTCGAAGAAGAGCACGACTCTCATGGTGGGTACTCCAAAAATAGGCCAGATGGGCCAAGTGGTAAGGCAATCTGTCGGGAGGACGGCGAGTATTGTCATCACGGCAAGATTAGGCAAGGGTCGCGTTCAGCAAAGCCGGGGCCGACCCCGGCCGCGCGGACCGGGCAGTGAAAACCCGGTGAACGAGCGCCTTCGGGTAGAATCCCGCCTTCAATCTAACGGAGCCCGCCATGACGCTTTTCCGCCGTTTCATTCCCTGGGCAGCCGCCAGCGCCCTCGCGGTTACCGCGCTCGCCTGGCGGCCATTTGCCGACGCTGCCGAGGACCGCGGCCCGGCCGCCTTGACTCCCGTGGCGGATACGGGAAGCGTTGCGGGCAAAGCGACGTTCTCGGTCGCGCGGCCGAAGCAGCCGATCATCGTCTACCTGGAACGCGACGGAGGCGAGATCGCGGGGAAGAAGCCCGAGCCGCTGATGATCGGGCAGAAAGGCGCGCAGTTCAATCCGTCGTTCGCGGTGGTCGTCACGGGTCAGGAAGTCGTGTTCAACAACGACGAGGACAAGGAAATCGACCACAACGTGTACACGCTGGGCGCGGAGCAGAAGAACTTCGACATATTCCCTCGCGGAAAGAGCGTGCATTACAACTTCTCGAACGCCGGCGAGGTTTCGCTCTACTGCAGCGTTCACAAGCTGATGGACGGGAAGCTGTTCGTGGCGCCGAGCGCGGCGTGGGCGGAGATTGCGGATGACGGGAGTTTTTCGATCCCGAACATCGCGCCCGGGGCCTACACGGTGCGGACGTACCAGAAGGCGAAGCGATTCCGGGACGTCGAGCTGAAGGTCGTGGTGAAGGCGGGCGAGACGGCGAAAGTGCCGGTGGAGATGACGCGATGAACCGATTCCTGACGATGCTCGGCTTGACGGCGTTCCTCGCGGGATGCGGCGGGCCGGACCACCCGCCGCCGGCCCCGGACAAGGCCCAGCTCGAGGTAAAGCTGGTTGCGAAAGCGAACCCGGACGTGCACGGCCCCCGCAGCGATTCGGAAGACGCTTATTCCTCTTCGGGGAGCAACCCGGAGAAGGGCCGGTGCTACGAGCGGGTGGACTACGACGACATGGGGGACATCGCGGTCTGGCTGCGCGGCGGCGGCCTCGGCGAAGGCGGCCCGGTGCCGGCGACGGCCCGGCTGCGGGTCGGGGATGACGGCGCAGATCACCGGCTGGTGCTGCTGGGGCCGAAGAAGCGGACGCAGCTGACGCTGGAGAACGGGACAAAGAAAACGCTGACGCTGGGTTGCCAGGGGCCGAAGAACGACGGGTTCCTGGCGACGGTCCCGCCGGGGAAGGAAGCGGTGGTGACGCTTTCCGAGCCGGGGGTGTACGAGATGACGTGCGACGAGGACGAGTGCCTGCTCGTGACCCTGGTGGTCGCGCCGACCTCCTGGGCCGCGCTGGGCCGGTCCGGCTCCGATGTTTTTTTTGACAATCTTCCCCCGGGAGAATTCGAGGTTGTTGTGCAGGCGCCGCGTCTTCCGGACGTGATCCGCAAAGTTTCGGCCCGCGCCGGTGCCCGCTCGAAAGTCGAAGCCAAGGTTTCCGTGACTTGCCTGGAGAGCGTGAAGTGACGCCGCGAGGCGCGACCTCCCCCGCATGAGCCTCCGCTACAAGGCGCTCGCCCTCGTCCTCTTCCTCGTCACCGCCGTGACCGGCGGGCTGCTGTACTTCGTGAAAGGGCGGGTCGAAGAGCGCACCGAGGGCGACATCGAGGACGACCTCGCGGTGGACGGATTGCGTCTCCGCGAGAAACTCAAGTCGGTCGCAGACCTCTCCCGGGCCACGCTTCGATCTGCCCTGCAGCTGGTTCAGCTGCGCGAACTCGAGAGCGGGCCGGAGGGGATCCAGGACAATTTTTTCCCCCCCGCCGACAACTGGGTCACGATGTCGCGGGCTGACTATTCCATCGCGGCGTTGGACAGCCTGCGGGCGGAAGATCACCGCGCCAAGCCGATCCACAAGGCGAAGGATTGGTGGGTCGTCGCGGTCGGGCCGAAGGATGTGCCGTCCCCGAAAATTGAACTCTTTGCGGCGGCCCCCTCGGTCAATGCGCTGATCGGACGATTGGGCGCAGAGGTCAGGACGATTTCCGAAGTCATCCCCGTTGGTGACGCCCTGTTCCTGGCTGTCGCGGTGCCCTTTTTCGAGGACTCCACCAGCCTTCAGCTTTTCTGCGCACTGGAGGACCGGGAGGCCAGGCTTTCCCCGGCGGAACGGGAGGGCGAGCACGCCCGTTTCCGCGAAAATATTCCTGCCATCGGGGTGGCGGTCACGCTCACGGAGTTGTCCAGCGACTGGGCGCGTCGCAACAGGCTCCGGAAACCGGAAGCCGAGCCCGGGGGCCATGACGCCCGGCACATGAATGAGATCTTCCAGGTCATTTTCGACGGGCC
>JAIOPR010000124.1 GCA_021413805.1 Planctomycetota bacterium | reverse complement strand
ATGACAGACGAAGTGAAAAAGCCGGCGGAGATGAGCGGGAAGGTTTTTATCCTCCTCGTGGCGCTCGGCGCCGGCGTGCGCGGCCTCGCCAGGTTCGGGTTCCGCACTGCGTGGCGCGGCGATTCGCGGAAGGCGGAGTGCCGCGCGCGGCTCATCGCGCTTTCCATCGCCGCGCAGGAGTACCACGGGAAATACCACGCGTGGCCCGCGGCCACCGGCCCGGCGTTCTGGGACGCGATCGTGCGGGGCACGGAGTCCCGCGTGCCGAAGAAAATCGACCTCCTGCACTGCCCGGTCACCGGCCGACCGTACCGCGGTCCTTCCTCTTCCCCCGACGGGCGCGACCCTGCCGCGTTCATCGGCTGCTGCGAGCCGGGCGTGCACGGTCCCGAGCTGCTGGGGCTCACCCAGAAATGGGAGTTCGTCGAGGCAAAGCCGGATGATCCTCGCTTTGCCGCGACGAAGTAGCCGGGCCTACATGTGCCCGAGCGGCCGCACGGTGACGGCCTCCCCGTGAATCAGCGCCGGGCAACCGCGCGCCAGCTTGACGGCCGCGGAGAGGTTCTTCGCCTCCACGATGAAGTACCCGGTCAGTACGTCTTTCTTCGCGCTGAACGGCGTCGCGACTATCTTTCCGTACGCCCTGCGCAGCACGGTGCCGCCGCCACCGATCGGGTCGCCGCCCACGAAGGCCTTCTTCTTGTGCAGGCCGCCGACCCACTTGAAGTAGAGCTTGATCAGCCGCGTCTGCTCCGCTTCCGGCAATTTCGACCACGCGTCGTCGTTCTCGGTCATGAGGATCACGAACTGCGGCATGAGTTCTCCGTTTGTTGGGCGAAGTGTAAACCGAAACCTGAGCGCGTGAGAAACAGTCGCACGAAGGCACGCGGCGCCGGCCCGTCCGGCGCGCCTCGAATACCCCGGATTCCATTCCAAACCCCCTCGCGCGCCGGACGGGCTGGTGTCGCGGGCCGCAGGGCGAATGTTTCTCACGCGCTCAGAACTCCCGTCTCCGAACTGCCCTTCCCCCGCCGTACAATCCCCCTCCCATGTCCGATCCCACCTTCATCCGCAACGCCTTCTCTGCTCTCGGCGCTGAGGTCCGCGAGCCCCAGCCCGGCCTGCTCGAGGTGACTCTCCCGCCGGAAGCCGCGCCGTTCTTCGACGACCGCGCGCAGTTGGCTCTCACATTCGATCGCGAACTGCACAAATCCTCCGAGCGCGACCTCGAGCTCGTCGTCCCGGGCTCGCCGCTCTTCCGCTCGCTCCTCGAAGCGCTCGGCGGCGCCGGGGCGGTGACGTCCGTCGAGTTCACGGAGGCCCCCGATCCCGCAAAAGCGCGCGAAGCCGCCCGGGGCGGTTTGACTCTTCGCGGCGGCACCGTCACCCCGGGCACCCCCGCGGTCGAGCCCTTCAATGGGACCGCCGTGCTGTTCGTCCTGCGCGTCGAGGGCCCGGAGCGGGAGGACGCGCTGGTGGCGGCGTTTGTGCCGAGGGTGGGGGAAGCCTTCGAAGTTCCCGCGGGGGGCGTTGAGGCGATGGCGCGCGCCGGGAAACCCGTGGCGCTTTCCACGATGACTCCCGGGGATCGCGCCCGGCTTCGCGCGGCGGCGGCGGCGGTCGCGCAGCGCGAAGGCGACCGGCGCGGGCAGGCCGCCGAGAAGCGGTCCGCGGGGCGCATGGCGAAAGAGGTGCAGCAGGTGCGCACGTATTTCGAATCGCTCGGCGCCGAGTTGAAGGAGCAGAAATCCGATTCGAGAGGGGAAGAGGCGAAGAAGGAAGCGGCGACGCGGCTGCGCAACCTCGAGCGCGAACGCGAGCTGCGGCTCATCGAGCTGCAGGACCGCTTCCGGGCCTCGGCGCACGTCGATCCGGTCGCGGCGGTCGCGATTTCGGGAAGCGCGGCGCGGGTGAAGGTCGTCTTCCAGGCGGGGACGAGGAAACTCGAGCGCGAGACGCTCTGGTTCCCGCCGGTCGGCCGGGCGACGCCGCCGGCGTGCGATCTGTGCGGCGGGCCGTTCACCGGGGCGACGCCTGCCGTGGCCGAGGCCGCGATCTGCGGCGAACCCGCGCACGACGTCCTTCTCTGCGCCGCGTGCCGGCGCCATTGCCAGGCCTGCGGCGCCGGCCTCTGCCCCGAACACACGAAGGCCTGTTCCTGCGGCGCCATCGCCTGCCCCGCCCACGGAGCCGCCTGCGAGGCCTGCGCCCAGTTCTGCTGCGCGGGCCACTCCTTCAAATGCGTCCGCTGCTGCCGCTCCTTCTGCCGCCAGCACGCCTTCGAGTGCGGCGTCTGCAAGCTGATCTCGTGCAGTGACCATTCGAAACGCTGCGGCTCCTGCGACATCGAGCTCTGCGGCGAGCACCAGCGCCCCTGCGACGCCACCGGCAAGGTCGGCTGCCCGCAGCACATGAAACCGTGCGAAGAATGCGGAGAAACGGTTCTCGACACCGCCCTCCAGATGCAGAAGTGCCCTTCGTGCCGCAACCTCGCGCCCGTCCTCCCCGGCGATCCCGCGGTCGCCGCTGCGGAACGGTTCCTGCCCGTAGCGATAGGTGCGACGTGGCTGAAGTCCGAAACGAAAACGCGCGTCCGCCTCGAAGGTCGCACTTTCATGAACAAATACCGGGTCTGGCTCGCGAAGGACCTCAAGCCGCTTCAGGCCTTCGGCGGGTCGAAGCTTTTCGGGATGCGAAAAATGCGGTGAGGCTGGTCCTTTTCGATCCGCCCCCGCTCTGGCACACTCGCCCCCCATGCTCCTTCGCTGCGCCAAGTGCAACAACACCTACGACGTCTCGGGCAAGCAGCCCGGCGAAACGTTCAAGTCGCAGTGCGGCGACATCCTGGTCGTGCCGCAGCGCGGGGAGCACGCCCCGGCCCTGGTGGCGGAATACGCGGACCGCTACGCGAAAGAGTCGGGGGTCACTCTGACGAAAAACGCGGACGTCTGGTTCGCGAAGTTCGGCTCGGCACAGGTCACGATCCAGATGCAGGCGGGCGAAGAGCTGCGCATGTCGTCGCCCTTCCTCAACCTGCCGAAGAAAGGAACGCAGCTCGCCCTCCGGCGCGTCCTCGAGCTGAACCTCGCCAGCACCGGCGGGGCGCGCTTCGCCCTCGACGCCGGGCAGCTTTTCGTCGTGTGGAGCCGCGGGCTGGAAGGGCTGGACTACGAGGAGTTCGTGGAAGGAATCCGGAGCGTGTCGCGGACGAGCGACGACTTCGACGACGTGCTGCGCAAGGAGTGGGGGATGGGGGCCGTGGAGAACGACACGGAGGAATACGTTCTGCCGGCGGAGTTACTGGAAGAGGAGACGAAGTGATGATGCGCGGACTGGGAGTGGCTGTGATTGTGCTGGCGGCGGCGTTCGTGGTTGGTGGATGCACGACGAGCGAGCCGGCGGGGAACGGCGGGGGCGAAGAAAACGTGCCGAAAACCGGCGGCGTCTCGCTCAAGGCGTACCCGGTGGCGGGGGACTGGGAGCCGGTCGGGATGCCGGTGAGGTACCCGGCGACGGCCGCAGAACTCGACACCTACGTCGGCGAAAGCCGCGGCGTGGAACTGCGCGCGAACACGCTCGACACGCTTCTGGTCAAGACGTACGCGCACCACGGCTGGGACAAGGAAGTGGACAAAGACGGGAAGCTGAAGCCCGACACCCGCCGGATCCGCGTCGAGCTGTATATCCACCAGATGACCGTGGGCGCCGGCAAGACGTTCCAGCAGTGGCACAAGGGCTCGACGATTTCGGACGTCGGCGAAAAGGCGTACGCCGAGCAGGACTCGATCGGGTTTCTCCGCGGCGCTGTCCTCATCCGCCTCGTTCCGATGGGTCCCTGGGCGCCGAAATCCGCGGGCGAACCGACCATCAAGATCGCCAAGGCGATCGACGCCTGGATCCAGGGAAAATAGGGCGCCGATGAGCAAGAGCTACGAGGAAGAACTCTCCCTGGCCGAGGGCCGGGTGGCCGCTTCGCGCGCCGCAGGACCCGCTTCCGAGGGCCGCGAGCTCGCCGCCCTGGCCCGCGTCCACGTCGCCGGCCGGCAGTACGAGAAGGCGCAGGCGGTGCTCGGTGAGGCGGAAGCGCGGCTCCACCCGGCCGGGCAGGCGACGGACGCGGCGGGGAAGCGCGCCTGGCTCGTGCTTCGCGCCACGATTGCCGACGCGCGCGGCCGTCTCGAATCCGCGACCGGCAAGACCGGCCACGCGGCGGACCTGTTCCAGGAGTCCGCCCATTTGGCGAAGGAGGCCGGCGAAACGGCGCTCCGCGCCGATGCGCTTCTATCCCTCGCCGTCGCGAACGCGCACCTCGGGAAGGTGCTGGATGCGGCGATCCTGGCGGAGGAAGCGGAAGACCTGTTCGTCGAGTCGGGGTCGGGGACCGGGGATGTGGCGTCGCGGGCCGTCGCGGACCGCATGGCGGCGGCGATCGCGGAGAACGAGGATTTGAGTGAGGCGGCTGACGAGGATCTCGCGGAGGCCCGCCTGCCGGGGAAAGACCCGCGGCAGCTCGGCTGGCGCCTCCGGTCCGCCGCGGCTTCGTTTTCGGCGGGAGACGACGACGAAAGCGTCAATGAAGCCATCGAACTTCTCCAGGACGCCGGGGCCGCTTTTCGCGAAGCGGATTCGCGTTCCGGCGAAGCGCGTGCGATCCGCTCCGAGGCGGCGTGCTTTGCGCGGATCGGCCAACTCGACGAGGCGCTCGAGGCCTTCCTCGAAGCCGCCGCGATCTACGCCGAGATCAACGCGCCGCTTCCCCACGGCCGCGCCCTGCTCGAGGCCGGCCACGCCGCGCGGGCTGCCGAGGAAGTCCGCAAGGCCGAGGAGTGCTACAACGAGGCCGCGAAACTTTTCGCGACGCACGGCGCGAGGTTCGAGGAGGCGTTCGTGACGGAGGCCCGCTCGGACCTGCGGCTCGAGTCCGGGAAGGCCGCCGAGGCGCGCGCCGGCTACGAACAGGCCGTCGGGATCTACGGCGAGCTCGGCGCCAGCGTGGACGACCAGCGCGCGGGCTGCCTGATGTCGCTGGGCCTCGCCTGCCGCGAAATGGGCGAGATGGACGAGGCCTCAAAGCAGCTCACCATCGCGCAGGAAATGTTCGAGGCGATGGGCGAAGAAGAGATGGTGGCGGAGTGCGCGAAGGAACTGAAGAAGACGGGGAAGCGGAAGAAGTAGCGCGCGCTCTTACAGCGTCACGGGCACTCTTCCCGTCGCCGGCAGTTCCCCGAACAGCGCCATCGCCGCCCCCCGTTGCGCCGCCGGCGAATCGCTCCACGCGCACAGGAAGCTCGACGCCGGGATCTGGTTCGCGAAATACGGGTTCCCGAACGACACCCCCGTCGCCCGCCGCCCCTGCACCACTTTCCCCGCAAACCGCTCCAGTTCCTCGTGCAGGCCGACGCGCCCTTTCCACGCCCGCACCCTCGCGTACACCGCCACGACCAGCGCTTCACCC
>JAIOPR010000123.1 GCA_021413805.1 Planctomycetota bacterium | reverse complement strand
TGGAAAAATCCGCGTGTCGTTCGACGCGCCGTTCGTGGCCGACCAGGAGAGCGACCCCGAGGTCGCGGCTTTTCGTGCCACCGAACGCATCGCGGCGGCGCTTGAACGGCGGATCCGGGAAGCGCCGGGGCAGTGGCTCTGGATGCACCGGCGCTGGCGCGAGCCGCGAAGTGGACCCTCTTCCCGGCCGGATGTATCGTGACGCCATGAACGCGAACCCGGGGCGCCGCCGATGAGCCCGCCCGCAGGGGGAAGCCGGCAGGACGCGATGCCGCCGCTGGTGCGCGCCGCTTACTGGCTGCAGTACGCCGGGCCGAGGCTCGGCGTGTCGCTGCTCCTCGGGATGGGCGACCCGATGCTGCGCGGCCTGGCGAAGCTGTCCGGGCGCGTTGCCTACCGGCTGGACTCGCGGCACCGGCCGCGTGCGGAGGAAAACCTCAAGGCGGCGGGGTATTCGTCGCGGCATACCCGGCAGATCACGCGCCGGATGTTCGAGCACTTCGCCGCCTCCGTCGTCGAGGGCATGGTTTTGCGGAGGCGGATCACGAAGGAGAACTTCCCGAGGTACGTGCGGCTGGAGGGAAGGGAGTTCCTGGACGCCGCGGTGAAGAGCGGGAAGGGGGCGTTGTTCGTGGGCTGCCACCAGGGGTCGTGGGAGCTCGCGGGGATCGTGATGAACCTGCTCGGCTACCCGCTGACGACGATCGCCCGCCCGTTCAAGAACCCGTACGTGGACAGTTTCCTGAATGGCGCGCGCGGCGCCACGGGGCAGAAGATCGTCCAGCAACGGGGCGGGCTGCGCGAACTGATGAAGGATGTGAAAGGCGGGCGCGTCGGGGTGATCCATCCCGACCCCGCGCCGCCGCGCACCGGCAACAACGAGGCCGACGCCCTCTCCATCACGGCCTGGTACACCGCGCTGTTCGAGCGATCCATCCGCGAGCACCCCGAGCAGTGGCTCTGGGCCCACCGGCGCTGGCGCAGCTCGCCGCGCGGGACCGAAAAATCCCCCGCACACGAAGCGGAATGAGCGCCTCCCGATGAAACTTTTCCGCAAGGGCGACGGCCCCCTCGACCGCCTGGGGCGCGGCCTCGAACTCCAGGCGATCCGACTGTTGCTCCTGGCCGTCCACGCCCTCCCCGAACGACTCGCCCTCGGCGCCGGGCGCACCGCGGGTCGCGCCGCGGCCATGGCTCTTCCCAGGTACCGCCATCGCGCCGAAGAGCAGCTCCGGCTGGCGTTCCCGGGGAAGCCGGAAAGCTGGATCGAGAAGACGGCCGTCGCGTGCTTCGAGCACTTCGGCCAGGCGGCGGCCGAGATGATCAAGGGCCCGCGGTCTTCGCAGGGGAACCGGTGGGAGAAGATCGTGCGGGTGAAGGAGGAGGCGCGGCTTCTCGAGGTGGTGAATTCGGGGAAGGGCGCGATCCTGGCATCCGGGCACATCGGGAACTGGGAGCTGGCGGCGCAGTGGTTTTTCAAGCACGGGGCGAAACTGGTGAGCATCGCGCACGGGTCCCGGAATCGTGGGATCGACGAGATGATGCTGCGGGAGCGGCGGGCGCGGGGACACTCGACGGTGGACGTGGACGGGGCGTTCCGGAACCTGGTCCGCGAACTGCGCGGCGGCGCGATGGTCGCGGTGCTCACCGACCGGAACCCGCGCGACCAGGGAATGATCGTGCCGTTCTTCGGGCGCGACATCCTGACCGTGACGTCGCCGGCGCTGCTTTCCCACATGACAGGGTCGCCGATCCTCCCGTGGGCCTGCATCCGCGACGGCCGCGCCTTCCGCTACACCGTCCACCTCGGCGACCTCCTCGTCCCCGACAGGAAGGCGCCGCGCGACGCCGAAGTCGCCCGCCTCACCCGCGAGTCCACCGCCTGGCTGGAGCGCTTCATCCGCATGGCCCCCGAGCAATGGCAGTGGATGCACCGGCGGTGGAAAATCACGCCGGGGGGGCTGAAGCGCGCGGGGATCGCGAAGCCTACTTGAGCTCGTTCACTCCCCAGTCGTAGTCCACGAACTCCACCTCGCCCGCCGGCGCCTCGCGCCCGAACTCCTTGATCTTTGCCGGGAGGTCGGACTTCTTGCCGTCCTTGCCGACGAAGTCCTGCAGGTACCACTTGAAGATGCTGGAAAGTTTCACCTTTCCGCCTTCGACCTTCACGTTGCGCTCTTCGTTGACGAACTTTTTCGCCTCGCGCGCGAGTTGCTCCTCGAGCCGCGCCGGCTCGAACGCTTCGGCCGGCAAACGGGGGCATCCGAGGGAAGCGCAGTTCAGGGCGAAATGGACGCGGGGCTCGTTGAAGGTTTCGCGGACCCACTTTTCCCAGTCGGTCAGGCTCGAGTCCTTGCCGCCGAACGGGTAGGTGGTCCCGTTGAAGAACTTGCTGCGGGAGAGGGCGCTTCCGACCCCCTCGATCGGGTCCTGGCTCGACACGGCCTTGACGACGTAGGCGTTGTAGGCATTGATCGCGTAGGCGAGCTGGTCTTCCCGTTTCGGGAAAAGATCCGGATGCGTCTGCGGGGAATACTTGGCGACGAAGCCGAGGTAAGCGTCGAGGTCGGCGTGGTCGGTGTGGAGGGCCTTGTAGTTCACGAACCCGTCCTTGCTGTATTTCTTGAGGATGGCGCTCCACATTTCATGCGGAAACGCGTCCCCCTTCCTGAGATCCTTGTCGGTCAGCTTCACGACAACTTTTTCCGCGGGGCGGAATTTCCAGTACGCGAGGCCTCCGCCGGCGAAGAGGACGACGACGGCCAGCGCGAGCGTGATTTTTCTCATTTCCCGGCCTCCGGTTTCTGTTCGTTCAGGCCCCAGTCGTAGTTCAGGTACTCGATTTCGGCTTTCGCCGGGACCTCGCGGCCGGCAGCGCGGACATACGCGAGGAGGTCGTCCGGCTGCCCGTGCGCGGCCTGCCACTCACGGAAGTCCTTCCGGTACCACTTGAGGATGCTCGACAGCCGGACTGTTCCGCCCGCGACCTGCACGTTCCGCTCTTCGTTCACGAACTTCCTCGTCTCCCGCTCCAGTTGTTCCTCGAGCCGGTCCGGCTCGAACGCCTCTTCCGGAAGTCGCGGGCAGCCGAGCGAAGCGCAGTTGATGGCGAAGTGGATTCGCGGGTCGCCCATGTCCCGGAGTTTGCCCTCGATCTGCGCGAGCGTGAACGTCTCGTTGGGCCCGAGCGGGTACGCCGAGTTGATCCAGAACCCGTTCCCGGCAGGCGCCTCACTCTTGACCGAGGCGAGCGGGTAACGGTCCAGCACGCCCCGCATCGTGCAAGCGTTGTAGGCGTTGATCAGGTACGCCATGGCGTCTTCGCGGCGCGGGAACAGCGCCGGATGCGACGACGGCGAGTACTTCGCGAGGAACCCCAGGTATTCGTCGAATGCCTTGCGGTCCGCAATCAGCGCCTTGTAGTCGATGAACCCGCCCTTGTTGATCCGCTTCAGGACTCCCGTCCAGATTTCATGGGGGAAGCGGTCCCCCGCTTTCAAATCGGCAGCCGTCTTCTCCACCTTGACGTCCGTCGCGCAGCCCGCGAAAAGGAGCAGCCCGGCCAGCAGGACGTTTTTCATCGGTAGAGCCTCGCGAGGGATTCGGGTCTGGCCCCCAGTTTGTAGAGGACCAGGATCGACCAGTTCACGACCGACGTTTTCAGCCGTCCCTTCTTCGCCCAGCGCCTCGCGCTCGACTTGACCTCGTCCTTCAACACCCGGAATCGCGCGGCGCGGCGCGAGCGGTCGGCGAAATCGAGGTCTTCGAGAAGCGGAAGATTCCGGTATCCCCGGAGACGGTCGAAATGTTCGCGGCGGGCGAAGATCGCCTGGTCGCCCATCGTCAGGCCCCACCACCAGGCGCGGCAGTGGGAGAGCGTGGTAATGAAGCGCCAGTACAGGCCGGGGGCGTCGATGCGCATCCGGAAGGCGCCGGCGCCGACGAGCGGGTCGGCGAGGACTTCGCGGACGAGCGTCGCGGCATTCGCAGGGAGAAGAGTGTCGGCGTGAAGAAAGAGCACGACGTCGCTTTTCGTCGCGGCCGCCCCCGCATTCATCTGCGACGCCCGGCCGCGGGGCGCCGCCACGACGCGCGCGCCACCCGCGGCCCGATTCCGGGTGCCATCGGTCGATCCGCCGTCCGCGACGACGACCTCCTCGGCGCCGGCCAGCCAGGCGGAGGCGACCGCGGCCTCGATGTTCCGTTCCTCGTTGAAGGCGGGGATAACGACCGCCAGGGAGAGACCCGTGGGCGAAGCGACGGGCGGGTGGGGGATGCCCGCGCCGGCCTGCGAGGCTTCGAGGGTGGTGGATGAATTCGGCGTCATCGAAAGTTCCATTGCGGATCATACGCGCCCGGGTGCCAATCGGATGCCGCTTCCAGCAAAGTCCCGTTCGCGGGCCCCGGCGAATATTTGAGCCTCGGGCCGCCGGCGGCGCGGATACTGCTCCCTGGTTCCTCGCCCCGGAGATCCGATGACCCCCGTCAAGCCCCGAATCCTGCGTCCCCGTGACGAAGTCGCGATCGTCGCGCCGTCCGGCTGCCCGCCCTACGACGACCAGATCCAGGCCGGCGTGCGTTTCCTCGAAGGGCAGGGATTCCGCGTCCGCGTCGGCGAATCGGTGAAGAAATCGCGCGGCTACATCGGCCGCGACCGGGCGCTTCGCGCGAACGACCTGAACGGGCAATTTGCGGACAGGAAGGTGAAGGGGATCTTCTGTCTCGTGGGCGGCTTTTCGGCGTTCGAGATCCTGGAGCTGGTGGACTACGCGAAAGTCGCGAAAAACCCGAAGGTGTTCATGGGATTCAGCGACAACACTTCGATCCTGAACGCCATCCACCGCAAGACGGGCCTCGTGACGTTCATGGGCGAAAACGTCCTGTGGGGGCTGTCCGAAGGGCGCGAGAAATCGCGGGAGTACTTCGCGCGGGCGCTGATGGATCCGCGACCGGCGGGGAAGCCGCCCGGGGAAATCATGGTGTGGCGGGACGCGCCGGTGCGCCGGGGTCTTTCGGTCGCAGGGAATCTCTGGAGCACGGTGTGGCTCAAGGGGACGGGGTACGAGCCGGCGTGGCGGGGCCGCGTCTACTTCTGGGAGGACGTCGGGGAGAACGTGGACGACGTGAACAGCGCGCTCTGGCATCTGCGGCTGGGCGGCGAATTCCGGAAGCTCAAGGGGATGGTGGTCGGGCACCTGGAGGGGATCGAGGAGCAGAAGTTCGGGGTCACGGTGAAGCAGGTGACGCTGAAGGCGTCGGAGGACGAGAAGTGGCCGGTGATGAAAGTCGAGTCGTTCGGGCACCATGTGTCGAGCTGGGTGATCCCGATCGGGGTGCGTTGCCGCGTGGGGGGCGGGGAAGTGGAAATCGAGGAGTCGGGGGTAGCGGGGTGAGAAGGAGCCGATTCCGTGTAAGTTGAAATGTACAAACTTACAAAATTCTTAAATCTTTAAGCGTTTTATGAATTGAATCTTGTATCCTATCTCCGGGCGCAGGCGGTCTTTCCGCCGGCCCCCGCGCTTCGCCAGATTCACGGCACACCCCTTGCTCCCTCAATTCCCTGAACCCGCCGTCGACGACACCCAAAATGTCCCGGCACCCCGATCCTGCCCGTACGGCTGTCCGCCTGTTCGCCGTCGCCATCCTGTTCGCCCTGGCGCTGGCCGCGGCGCTCGAGAACACCCTCGATCGCCGGGCCGCCGCGAGGGCTGCTGCTTTTTCGGAAGACGTCGAGGACGCCGCGAAGCACGGTTCTCCCGGCGAGGAACGGCTTGTCGTCGCAGACATCCTGGTGGCCGCCGCGAGCAACGATGTCAGCATTGATTTCCTCGACGTCTCGGTTCGCGACGGTCAGGTGTGCGTGCGTGCGGAATTCAAGACAGAAGCAGCGCTGGGTCCCTGGCATTGGACGCGTAAGTATGAAAAACGGACTTCCGCCCCCTTCGTCGCCGGGCGATAAACCTTCCCACAGGCTCCCCCGGACGCCGCTTCCACCGGCGCGCCCGACGCTGGCTCCCGCAGAGCCGGTGCCGCCCGCTGTGCGCAAACCGGACCCGATGCCGCCGCCCATCCTGATCCCCCTTTCCCCCGGCAGGGCCGGTCTCTGGCACCCCTGGCCCTCGCTGCGGCCGGCCCCGCGACCGGCGCCCCTGCCGGCGGCCAGGAAGGTTGAAGCGCCGAAGCCTGTCGAGCACCGCGTCCTCCGCAGGCAGGAAGGGCCCGCTGTGGGTGGCTCTCCCGCCGCGCCGCCCCGTCCCGCGCGCCCCGCCGACCGGCCCCGCGCCGTTCGCCCGGCCCAGGACGTGCCGACGGGAAGCGTGCCCCGGATGACCCTCGAGGAGCGGCGCAAGCGGCTGCTGGAGCTGATGCTGACGGTGGAAGCGGAGCTGGAGATGCTGGACGACCCGGTGCCGTTCTGAGAGCGCGAGAAACATTCGCCCTACGGCCCGCGACACCAGCCCGTCCGGCGCGGGAGAGGCGTCTATTGCGGAATCTGAGGTTTTCGAGGTGCGCCGGACGGGCCGGCGCCGCGTGCCTTCCGGCGACTGTTTCTCACGCTCTCAGCCTTCGCTGGCTAAAGCTTGCGGACCAGGAAGCGGTCGAGGCAGCGGAAGCATTTCAGGTCTGCGTTGATGGATTCGGCGGTTGCTGCGCGGCGGGCGGAGTCGGCCCTTCAAAGAAAAGCCGTACATGAACCGTCACCGGGCCGACGTAGCCTTGCCACGCGGGATTCTTGCTCGCGTTCCGAGCCGGTCCGAGAAAGTGTTTTCCCATACCGCGGCCCCGCGCCGCCGATCGATGCACCATTCCTCCCCCACATTCATTAGGATCATGGGGTGGAACTCGGCGCTCTCCGCGTCGTCCAAGGTAGAAGCCCTTACCGGAGCTTTTCATGAACCGCAGCACCGCCGTCGTCTCCCTGCTCGCGCTCGTCCTCACCACCGCGTTTGTCTTCGCTTCCATCGAATTCCGCCGGATGTCAGGCAGCTTCGCCACGCTGGACGACCGCCTTGCCCGGCTTGAATCGGGTTCTTCCCGGGGGGATTCGCCGGCACCCGCCCCGGGCGACGCGACCCAGCCCGATCGCCGCATCCCCGCACCGAACGGCGACGTTGCCGCCGAACTCGCCCGGATCCGCGAAGAAATCGCTTCGCTCCGGACGTCCTCGACGGATCACCAGCCCGGTTCGGCGGGGACTCCCAGCGACCCCGTCGTCGCTTCTTCGGGCGGCCCGGGGCTCAACAAGAACGATCTTTCGCAGGCGGTCCACGAAGCGCTGGTCCAGAAGGACAAGTCGGACAAGGAGAAGCAGGCGAAGATGTACCGGAAGCAGCTGGAGGTATCGGCGAAGAGCTACGCGGACAACCTGGTCAAGCCGCTCGGGCTGACGGAGTCGCAGAAAACGCAGGTTGCGGCGGTCTTCCTCGACCAGTGGAGCAAGATGAACAAGATGTGGGGGGACACGGGCGAGTCGGAAGACGCGGAGCCCGTCGACTACAACAAGCTCCAGGCGGAAACGAACGAGAAGATCAAGCAGCTCCTGACGCCCGAACAGGCGACGAAGTACGATGAGATGATGAAGAAGGGGAACATGTGGGGCGGCGGCGGGGATAATTCCGCGGACAACTCGGAGTCCTCCAAGTAGCCGCGCCAAAAATTACGGGAGAATGTCGGTGACCAAGCCAGAAACTGCTGCCCTGCTGCTGTCGGGAGTCGGGATAATCGCCGGGTTGTTTGCAGCCTTCGAGTCCCACCGGACCTCCGACAGCCTCGCTTCGCTGGAACAGAGACTCTCCAGGCTCGAAACCCCGGTGGCCGCGGGAGTCGTCCCTCCGGCGGGCCCCTCCAATGCCGATCTCGCCCGCGAACTCGGTGCGCTGCGATCCCAGGTGGCTTCGATTTCTTCTCGCCCGTCCGTCGGCACCGCGACACCCGGCGTGAAAGACCCTCCGGTCGCCGATCACCCGCCCGTTGTGGATGCCGCCTCCGCGGAGGATGCGGAGAGGCGGCGGCTCATCCTCATGGACGGGATGGCCAAGGGGGTCATGAATACCCTCGTTGAAAAAATAGGCCTGACGGATCAGCAGGGCACGCAGGTCCGTGAGATTGTCGTCGCGCAGGTCACCGCCTGGCAGAAGACCCGCAGGTCGGTGCCGGAGGCCGGGCTGAAGCAGGCCGTGGACGAATTTCTCAAGGACACCAATGAGAAGATCAAGGTCTGCCTGACCCCGGAGCAGCAGGTGAAATACGACGAACTCACGAAGGGGCCCAACGGCATTTTTGGCGTCCGGGCGCTGGGGGCGACGATCAATCCGCCGTACCAGCCGGGCGATCCCCGCTGACCTTCCGGCTCTTCAATCCGGCGACAGGAACTCCTCCAGCCCCTCCTTCATCGCGGCCCGCGCCCTGAACAGCAGGCTCTTCACCGCCTGCACGCTCAACCCCATCGCCTCGGCGATCTGCTCGTAACTCTGGTCTTCCCACTTATTCAGCACCACGGCCATGCGCTGGTTTTCGGGAAGCGCATCGAGGGCCTTGCGGACGGCCTGGACGAGTTCCTGGCGGGAGGTTTCGAGTTCGGTGGGGTCCGCCTGGCCGGGGTCGAGAAGCGGGTTGTCGTCGAGCGAGAGATTCGGCCGGTGCTTCCGGTTGCGGATCTCGTTGAGGCAGAGGTTGGTGGCGATTCGGAAAAGCCAGGTCGAGAACTTGGCGACGGGCTGGTAGGACTGGCGCGCCTTGAAGACCTTGATGAAGACCTCCTGGGCGAGGTCCTCGGCGCCGGCGCGGTCGCCGGTGTAGCGGAACACGATGTTAACGACGCGCTGCTGGAAGCGCTCGACGAGCAGGGAATAGGCCTGCATGTCGTCGTCGCGGACGCGGAGCATGAGGAGCGTGTCCGGGTCGGGCTCGGCGGGGGAGGGCTGGGCCGCGGTGGCGGGCGGTTTTTTCACGGGGCGGCGGGATTCTACTTCCGCAGGGAGGGCGGACCTACGCCTTCAGCACGCGCTTGTCGCCGTGCCGTACCGTCACGCCGATCGCATCCAGGTGCTCGAGGAGCGGGATCACGTATTTCCGGCTCGTCTTCATCGCGTCCCGGAATTCGGCGGGGCCGACTTCGCCCAGTTCCTTGCACAGCCGTCGCGCGACATCCGCGGCTTCCGCAATCGCGTCCCGGTGAAGAAGGATGTCGTCCTTCAGGCGCACGATCTCGCCCGTCTGCATCATCAGCTTGAGCAGCTTGTCCACGGCCTGCGGCGTCTTGCCGAGTTTCGGCGCCATTTCATCGACCCGCGGCGTCGCGAACTTGTCCGCGAGAAGCAGCTTTCGCGCCGCTTCGATCAGCTTCTCCTGCTCCGCCGTCAGCGCCACGGCGTGCGCCGCCTTGCGCCAGTAGCCGCGTTCGTCCGTCGCACGCCCCGAGTTGCGAGCCAGCGCCAGCGCGGCTTCGAATGCTTCCGGGTCGAGTCCGGTGGCGGTGCGAAGCGCGATTTTGTCCATGCCGACGGAGACGGGGTTGGCCTTGTGGAATTCCTCGAGGGCTCTGCCGATCTCGTCGGCCGCTTCCGCGAGGCCGTCGCGGTGCATCAGGCGTTTTGAGTCGGACAGATCGACCGCGACGCCTTTCTGCTTGAGGCCGCCGACGAGGTCGTAAGTCTGGGCGAGGGGCAGAAGAGCCTGTTTCGAGACGGAGTCCATCGAGACGGGATCGGAGCCGGCGCGCCGGAGCAGGTGCTCGACGGTCTTGCGGACGTCCCCGAGGGCGGCTTCGGCGCCCTTGAGATCCTCCACCAGTTTCGCCCGGTTCAGTTTCGGGCGGCCGAGGGTGGACGACAGGATGCGGCCGCCGCCGAGGACGACGGTCGGGGACTGGAGGCGGAGGACGAAGAGGTCGTTGGCGGCCACCACGACGGGCTCCGCGAGGCGGATCTGGACGAGGGCGTCGGTGCCGGGGAGGAGGTCCTGTCCCTCGATCAGGTTGAGCGTGCCGAGGCCCTCGACCGTGCCTGTGTGGAGGCGGACGGCGGAGAGGTTCTTGAGCTTGAGGACGTCCTCGTTCAGGAACCGGAAGCGCGCATTGACGTGGTCGGCGGCGTGCAGGTAACCGGGGGTGGCCATGACCATGCCGCGGACGACCTCGGCGTGGTCGATGTCGGAAAGGTTCACGGCGGAGGAGTGGCCCGCGCGGATCTCGGCGACGTCGCCCTTGTACGCCTGCAGCCCGCGGACGCGCGAGGTCTTGCCGAGCGGCAGAATCTCCAGCGTGTCGCCGAGCTTCGCCTTCCCCGTGATCGGCACGCCCGTCGCGATCGTCCCGAAGCCTTTTGCTGAAAACACGCGCTGGATCGGCATCCGGAAAATCCCATCGGTCGGGCGCGGCGGAGTCGCGACGGCGAGCTTGTTGATCCCGTCGATCAGCGCTTCGTACCCCGCCCCGGTCAGCGAACTGACGCGGAAGATCGGCGCGTTCTCGAGAAACGTCCCGGCCACCATCCCCCGGATCTCGTCCTCCACCAGCTCGACCATGTCCGGCTCCGCCATGTCCACCTTCGTCAACGCGATCATCCCGCGCTTCACGTCCAGGATCCGCAGGATGTTCAGGTGCTCCCGAGTCTGCGGCATGATCCCGTCGTCCGCCGCGATCACGAGGATCACCCCGTCGAGCGACGTCGCCCCCGCGACCATGTTCTTCACGAACTTCTCGTGCCCCGGCACGTCGATGATCCCGATGCGCCGGCCGTCCTTGAGAATGAACGGTGCAAACCCGAGGTCGATAGTGAGCCCGCGCTCCTTCTCCTCCGGGAGCCGGTCCGGGTCGATGCCGGTCAGCTTCCGCACGAGCGTCGACTTCCCGTGGTCGATGTGCCCCGCGGTGCCGATGACGATGTTGAAGATTTCCGACATGGAGAAGAGGGTAAGCGTGTCCCGGGGAAGGGGCAAGCGCGCGGCGCCGTGCGATAATCCCGCGCCCATGCACCTCTCGGAATTCCAGTTCGACCTTCCCCCCGGGCTTATCGCCCAGCGGCCGGCCGCGGAGCGCGACGCTTCGAGGCTCATGGTCCTCGCCGATTCCGCGATCGCGCACCGGTCTTTCCGGGAGATCCCCGAATTCTTCGGGCCCGGCGATCTGCTCGTGCTCAACGACACCCGGGTCCGCCCGGCGCGCCTCACCGGGCGCCGCACGACCGGCGCCGCCTTCGACGTCCTCCTTGTCCGGCCGCTCGGGGGCGGGAAATGGGAAGCGATGGTCGGCGGCCGCGGGAAGCTGCGCGACGACGAGCCGCTGGATTTCGGGCCGTTCAAGGGAAGCGCGCGGCGTTCCGGGGAGTCGTGGGAGGTCACGCTCCCTCCCGGCGCCGACGTCGCCGCGGCCGGGAGAATGCCGCTTCCACCGTACATCAAGCGCGTCCGGGGTGGCGATGCGGCGGATGCGGAGGACCGGGAGCGGTACCAGACGGTGTACGCGAAGTCGGAGGGGGCGATTGCGGCGCCGACGGCAGGGCTGCATTTCACGGAAGCCGTGCTGGCGGCGATCCGTGCGAAAGGAGCGCGGGTGGCGTTCGTGACGCTGCACGTGGGGCCCGGGACCTTCCGGCCGGTGACGGCGGAGCGGGTGGAGGAGCACCGGATGGACGCGGAGCCATTCACGATCCCCCCGGAGACCGCTGAGGCGATTTCCGGGGCGCGGCGAGTGACCGCGGTGGGCACGACCGTGACGCGGACGCTGGAGGCGGCCTGGCGCGACGGGGCGGTCCGGGCGGGGGAGGGTGAGACCGCGCTCTTCATCACGCCGGGTTACCGCTTCCGCGCCATTCACCGCCTGCTGACGAATTTCCATCTCCCTGGCGGCACGCCCCTGATGCTCGCGTGCGCCTTCGGCGGCAGGGACCGCGTCCTGGCGGCCTACGCCGCTGCCGTGCGGGAAAATTACCGGTTCTTCTCGTATGGCGATTCCATGTTGCTCCAGCCCGAACCCTGACGAGCCGGCGGACCCTTCTCCTGCTAGAATCGACCTCATGACCCTCAAGAAATTCGGCGCCTTCGTGTTGATGCTCGCCATCGTGGGCGCCCTCGCCGCGGGCGACACGGCCCTCGCCTACAGGACCTTTCTCAACCGCGACTACGTCAAGACTGAGCTCGAGCGCATCGTCGGCCGCCGCGTGAACCTCCAGGAAATTTCGTTCGGGCCCTTCCAGGGTCTCGTCGCCCAGAACTTCGAAATCCCCAAGCGCGACGGATCGCCGTTCCTCCGCGCCGAAAGCATCCGCATCATCCTGGACCGCAACCGCCTCATGGAAGGCAAGGTCTCGATCGCTTCCATTGAGCTGGTCCGCCCGATGGTGCGCCTCGAAATCACGAAAGACGGCCGCGGCGAGCTGATCGAGCTGATCACCGAGGTCGCCACGCACGCTGGTGAAGCGCAGGCCAAGGGCGGCGGGCCGATCCCGAAAATCAGCGTGAAGGAGGGCGAGTTCGTTTTCGCCTATGAAGCCCTCATGAAGGCCGGCGTCGAAATCGCCGTGAAGCACGTGGACGCGAACATCCTCCCGTACGGGCCCGATGAGTTCGTGCTGCAGGGAAGCGCCGATGCGGGGGTGCTGGGCAAGTGGCGGATCGAGGGTCGCATCGACACGGCGACGGGGCGGAGCGAAGTGCGGCTCGGGACGAAGGGGCTTGTCCTCGGCGAGCACATGGTGGCGGCGTTCGGCGAAGAAGTGCAGCGCGTCTACCGGATGTACCGGCTGGAGGGCCCGACAGACGCCAACGTGACAGGGACGTACGACCCGCACGAAGCCAAGCCGATTTCCGTCGTGGCCGAGGTTCTGCCGCGCGGGATTTCGGTCACCTACGAGAACTTCAAGTACAAGGTCCTGAACGTCCAGGGCCTGATCCGGCTCAAGGACGACGGGATCGAGTTCCAGGGGATGACTTCGAAGTTCTGGCCCCAGGGTGCGGACGGCGAGTCGGCCGAACCCGTGGCGGGCGCGCAGCCCATCGAGATCTCGATGAGCGGCTCGACGGATGGATACGTCGGCGAGTCGGCCTACCAGCTTCATTTCAACATCGAGAATCTCCCGATCACCCGGAAGCTCCGGGGCGCCCTGCAGAAGGACGCCGGGAACGTCTACGATCTCTTCAGCCCCGCCGGCCTCCTGCGGGGCAAGGTGGACGTCCTCAAGCCGCACGGCGCCGGCATCCCGATCACGCACAACATCGAGATGAACATGGTGGACTGCTCCGCCACGTTCAAGCCGTTCCCGCTTCCCATCGTGGACGTCACCGGGCTGATCGTGCTCCGAGGCGAGGAGCTGACAATCGAAGGGGCGCGCTGCCGGAACCGCGATTCGTGGTTCTCGGTGAACGGGCACCTCACCAGCATCAACGCGGACGGCGGGATCGAGGTCACCGTGGACGCAGAGAAGGTCGCGCTGACCGAAGACGCGAGACTGGCGCTTCCCGAAGCGGTCCGGGCGATCTGGAAGCATTTCAGCCCGGAGGGAGCGATCGGGTTCCACTGGGTGACGAAACGCGAGCCGGGGCCGGACAAGGAATTGACGTACGACGTGACGGTGCGCCCGAAAGGGGTGACGGCGTCGTTCGACGGGGTCCCGTACCGGGCGACGGACCTGGAGGGGGAGGTGTGGACGAACGCGAAACGGGTGGACGTGAAACGCCTGACCGGGAAGCACGGGCCGGCGAACATCGAGATCCGCGGTAAGGTTGAGGCGCTGGACGCGGAGCCGTCCTACGACATGACGATCAACGCCGAGGAAATCCCGATCGACGGCGACCTCCGCGCGGCGCTTCCCAGCGATTTCTCCCAGATGATCACGGACATGAACCTGAAGGGAGTGCTGAAGATCGACGCGCTGAACTTCCGGAAAGGCGGCGACGACCTGCCTGCGGGGACGTCGAAGTACGGGGCGAAGAGCATCGCGCTGTTCGAGGGATCGTTCGACGCGGGGCTGGGATTCCGGGAAGTTGTGGCGGACCTGTTCGTGGACGGGACGATCGGGCC
Source organism: Planctomycetota bacterium (assembly GCA_021413805.1). Classification (GTDB taxonomy): domain Bacteria; phylum Planctomycetota; class MHYJ01; order WSZJ01; family WSZJ01; genus WSZJ01. Next base: position 10,690 of record JAIOPR010000123.1, on the reverse strand, counting down.
GGATTCGCATACGGTGCGGGGACAGATCAAGGACGCGACGCTCCGGCTGGAGGACCTGAAGGTCACGAAGGTGCGGGCGAATTTCGTGCTGACGGGGGGGGAGCTGCGGATCGACGACATCGAGTCGACGTGCTACGCGGGGCGGCTTTCCGGTGACGTGGTTTACGACACGAACTCGACGCAGTGGAAGGTCGGGTTGAAGGCGGTGAACGTGGACCTGCTGCAGCTGACGCGCGACACGACGATGGCCGGGAAAAACATCACGGGGCGGGCGAGCGGCGACCTGAAGATGGAAGGCAAGGCGGGGAATTCCAAGGGATTCACGGGGGGCGGCGCGCTGTCGTTCAAGGACAGCGAGCTTTACGAGGTGCCGCTGCTCGCACGCGTCTTCGACGTGCTGAGTTTCGGGAAGAAGGACGTGTTCGAAAAAGGCTCCGTGGAATTCGACGTCGGCGACGGGCGGTTCAAGCTCAAGGACCTGCGGCTGGTGTCGAACTCGGTGGACCTGCTTTCGGACAAGGGGTACCTCGACTTTGACGGCAAGATCCGGCTCAAGATGTCGCCGAAGTTTCACGGGCTGGTGGGGACGACCCTGCTGCGCCTCGTGAGCGGCCTGTCGGCGATCTACGTCGAGGGGGAATTCAAGGACCCGGACGTCAGCATCCAGCCGACCGTCGATATCGAAAAGTTCTTCAAGTAGTGGCCGCTTCAGGGCAGGCCGGGCGTCGTGTGACGGAGGGCGCCATCCGCCTGACCGGCGGGGAGTGGTCCGGCGCACGGCTCTTCAGCCCGGCGGGACGCGTGGCGCGGCCGGCGCTGGCCAAGGTGCGCGGGGCGATTTTCAACGTGCTGTCGGGGATGGACGGGACGCGGGTGCTCGACCTGTATGCCGGGACGGGGGCGCTCGGGTTTGAAGCGCTGTCGCGCGGCGCGGCGTTCGTCACGTTTTTCGAGCGCGACCCGGACTGCCTCGAAGCGATCCGCGCGAACGCCGCCAAGCTGCGCTGCGAAGCCAAGGTCCGCATCCTGGACGGCGAGGTTGCTTCCCAGCTCGCCAAAATCGAAGGCGAAGGTGCCGACCTGGCGTTCGCGGACCCGCCGTACGCGGATGTGGATGTGCCCGTGGAGCGGGAGAAGTTCCGCGGCGTGCTCGCGCGGCTCGCGGCAGAAGGCGGACTGCGCAAGGGCGGGTGGCTGCTCGTCGAGCACCGGGCGAGGGTGGAACTGCCGGTGCCCGAGGGATTTGTGGATGACGAGCGAAGGGAGTACGGGCAGACGGGAATTGCGATCTTCCGCGCCAAAGACTGACCGCGGACCCGCCCGGCCCGGCGCCCCCGATTTTCCGCTATGTCCCCACCCCCCCGCCTCTTAGAATAATCGAACGTCCAAGCGGGGGGAGCCGTTTGGAACGGAGACACGCATGAAAACGTCTAACCTGCTGTGCGCCATCGCCCTTCTCGCCTGCTCCGCCATCGCCCGAGCCGACAGCCCGAAGCTCGAAGCGAAAACGGAGGAGGATCGCAAGACCATTGCGGCCCTCGAGTCGCTCAAGGTGTCGCTGAATTTCACCGACGCCAAGCTTGCGGAAGTCGTCGATTTCTTCCGCGAAATCACGAACGTGAACATCGTGATGTCGAAGGGCGTGAAGGACGGCGGGGACGACCACACCGTCACGCTGAAGGTGGACGACCTCAAGGCGATCGACGCCCTCTCGCTCGTGGCCACCATGGTCGAGTTGAGCTACAAGGTCGAAGACGGCGTCCTGATGATCGTCACGAAGGACGAGGTCAAGAAGGACACCTACCTCGAGCTGTACGACGTCCGCGACCTGATCTTCCACCTGCGCGACTTCAAGGCGCCGGAAATCAGCCTGTCCACGGCCGGTGCTTCCGGCGACGGCGCGCTGGGGATCACGACGACGAGCGAAGAGGACACTTCCGGTTCGCTGGACGACCCGGCGGTGCTGGTGGACCTGATCAAGAATCACACGTGCGGGACGAGCTGGAGCGACAACCCGAAGGCCTCGTGCGAAATCCAGAACGGGATCCTCGTCGTCGTCCAGACGAAGGAAGGCCACGAGCAGATCTCCTCGCTGGTGGAGAAGCTGCGCCAGTACAAGTAATCGAAGGACTCGCGATCCACGGGGGCGGGCGGGACGGGACAAGACCCGTTCCCCCGCCCCGTTTTTTTGAACGCCCTTCTCGACAGGGGAAACGATCATGAATTTCCGCCGACTGCTCATCCCTGCCGCTCTTCTGGTCGCCATCGCGGCGCCGCCGCAGCGCGCGGCCGCCCAGGAGGAGGACAACGGCAGCCCGATCTACGTGGAATCCGACGAGACCGCGCCGCTTCTCAGCCAGGCGGCCGAAGCGGAAACGAAAGGGAACTGGGATGTGGCGATCGAGAAGTACCAGCGGGCGCTCCGGGAGCACCCGGACCAGATGGCGCCGGTCGGCAAGGACGGCAAAATGTGGCGCAGCGTGCGCCAGGCGATTTTCGAGCGGATTTCGAAAATGCCCGAAGAGGGGCTTGCGGTGTACATGGCGGCGAACGACGCGGTGGCAAAGTCGCTGTACGAGCAGGCGATGAAGGAAGGCGGCGCCGGGCTGGAGCGGGTCGCGAACGAGTACTTCTTCACGAGCGTCGGGGACGACGCCGCGGTGCGCCTGGCCGACCTGTGCGCGGAGCAGGGGCGGCTCCAGGATGCCATGTACTACTGGGAACGGACGGTGCGTCTCTACCCGCGGCCGGATGTGCCGATGGCGGCTGTGCTCGTCAAATGGGGAGCGGCGACCCGGAGAGCGGGGGACGAAGCGGGTTGGGCCGAAGCGAAAAAGCGGCTCGGGCAGCTCGGGGACGCGAAGATCGTGATTTTCGGCAAGGAAACCACCGCGACGGAGGCGGTGGCTCTCCTCGAGAAAATCAAACCGGCGGGAATCCGGGTCGAGCGCGGGATGGACTGGCCCCGCATTGGCGGAAATAACTCCGCGACTCGCGTCACCGAGGGCACTTCCAGGAACGACGTCCGCCTCTGGACGTTTCCCGGCCTGACGGGCGAGGAGCTTCAGCAGCACATGCTTCAGGCCCGCCAGGTGTGGCGCGGGATGCCGGTTTCGGCGTCGTTCCTGCAGGCCTTTCCCGCGGCGGGGCCGGGCGGCGAGGTCGTCGTGGCCGACGGCGCGGTGATCTGGGCGCTGGCCGACGACGGCAAGGAATTGTGGGTGAGGCCGGAAGGCCCGCCGAAGCCCGATCCCAAGCAGATCTTCGTCCAGGCGCTTCGCGAGCAGCCGCGCGTGATGAGCATGGTGGCGCCGGTGATCGCGGACGGCCGTGTGATCGTGAATTTCCTGCCGCGTTCGGTGAACGGGGCGGCGAACGAAGGAACGTCGCTGGCGGCGTACTCGCTGGACCGCGGGGATCTCCTGTGGACGACAGCGACGGCGTCCGAGGAGCAGATGCAGAACGTCTGGTTCGGGTCGCCGCCGGTGGTGTATGGCGGCCGGGTCTACGCGGCGGTGGCGGCTGCAGGCCAGGGGACGCCGTCGGTGGAACTGATCGTGCTGGACGCCCGCACCGGGAAAGTCGAGCGGCGGGTGTTCCTGTGCGAGGGAAGGCACGGCCAGAACCCGTGGGGGATCCAGATCACGGAAGCGCCGGTCATCGCGGAGTCGGGCGGCGTGCTGATCATCAACACGAACCTGGGCGCCGTGGCGGCGATCCAGGCCGCGACGTGCGAGGTGTTGTGGCTGACGACCTACATCGACGGCCCGGTGAAGAACCAGCCGATGCGCCGGATGCCGCAGGTCACGGACCGGACGGGGCGCGGCCTCAGCCCGATCGTCATCCTGGGCAACCGCGCCTGCTTCGTCGCCGGCGACTCCGATAACTATTTCGAGTACGACATGCTGTCAGGGAAGCGGCTGCTGGCGATCCCGGCGAAACCGCCGAAGGACGGTGCGGCGGTACCGAGCGACCCGGTTCGCTGGTTTGCCGGCATCCGCGACGAGCGCGCGTGGTTCCAGGGCAGCATCTCGGTGTTCGTGCTGGACCTGAACGGGATCGACCGGACCCGGACCGACCCGGAAGTGAAAAGCCTGAAGCTGACGCTCGGGAGCGCGGCGATCAAGGTGGCAGGCCGCGGATTCCTGACCGCGACGCAATTCTTTCTTCCGCTCGAAAACGTCCTGAACGTCTATGACATCCGCAACTACAAGCTGGCGTTCGAAGGGAAGTGGCAGGACGAGACCAAGCGGACGGACGCGGGGACGGTCGTCGTGGCCGGTAACCGCATCCTGACCCTCTGCGACGCGGGGATCACCTGCTTCACGGATCGCGACTCGTTCGACAAGGGGTACGCGGACGTGCTGGCCTCCGCGACGCCCGACCTCCTGAAGCTCGAAAAACACGCGGACGTGCTGTCGAGAAATCCGCGGACCTTTGAGGGTGCCATTGCGGACTACGAGCGCATCGCAACCGCCGCCGCGACGGCGGACCCGCTTCGGGCGGTTCGTGCCAGGACCCGGATCATGGAACTGCACCGGGCCCTCGGCGACGCCGCGCTGAAAGCCCAGCCGGCCGACTACCTGGGCGCCATCGACCACTTCCACAAGGCCGTCCAGGCCGCGCCCGCGGAGGCCGCTCTCGGCGACGTCTTCCGCACGATGGGCGACTGCTACGAACGTCTCGAGAACTGGAAGGATGCCGTGGCCGTGTACCAGGAGGTCATCGAGAAATACGGCGACCGGCTGCTCACGACAGAAGCGGGGCTCGCCGAGCCCGTCCGGCGCTTCGCCGAAGAGAAAATCCGCCGGCTGGTCACCGAGCACGGCCCCGAGCTCTATCGCGACGTCGAGCAGCGGGCGAAGGACATGCTCGAGAAACTCAAGCAGAGCGGGACGGTGGACGAACTCAAGAAATGGCTGGAGAGCTTCCCGAACAGTTCCGCGGGTCCCGCAGCGGCAGGGCTGCTGGCCGACCGCCTGGAGGGCTCCGGTCGCGGACCCGAGGCGGGGATGGTGCTGATGGAGTCCGCCGTGCGGCCTGAAGCGGGCGGCAAGGGCGCGCCGCTGGTGGCACGCGCCGGCGAGCTCTTCGCAAAGGCCCAGGCGTGGGAGAGGCTGGAGGGGGCCGCGACGCGGCTTGAGCGGAGGCATGGAGAGGACCCCGTGACGTTCGCGGGCCAGCCGATGTCCGCATCGAAGGCCGCCGTGGCCCTGCGGGCGCTCCGGAAATCAATGCCCTCGGAAACGGACCGCCCGGCGCCCAAGGCGTGGCGCGACTGGCTCGTGACGGCCGCGGACAAGGACCGCGCTTCCCGGCCCAGCGTTCCCGCGAACAATGCGGGCCCGGCGCTGATCGTGGGCGAAGGTCCCTGGAGCGGGCTTGACCCCTCGAAAGTGTTCTTCGTCCAGCGCGCGGCGGTCTTCGAAGCGCGCGATGCGGAAAAGGATGAGACGCTGTGGACGTCGATCGACCCGCGCGGCTATTTCGGCGTGACGTTCGATGTCACGGCGGACGGGTCGGCCGTGTTCGCGACCATCGTGAAGGACGGGGCGGCCGAAAAAGGGGGCGTGCAGGGCGGCGACGTGCCTGAGGCATGGGACGGCGAGAGAGTGACTTCCCAGGACCACTTGCGCCGCCTGATCTGCGCTTCCGCCGGAAAAGAAGTCGAGCTGGTCGTGCGCCGCCAGGCCCAGCGCGTGAAGCTCAAGTTTGTCGTGGGCCGGCGCGACGCGGACACGGAACCCGACGACCCGGTGGAGCACGCCATCTTCTGCGACGGCGGATTGCTTCTCCTGGTCCGCCCGTCGTCAGTCCTCGCCGTTCGCCCGGAAACCGGCGAGCCTGTCTGGATGTACTGCCCGGTGCACCCGCGTTCGGCCCAGATCACCCACGTCGTGGCCTGCGACGGCCGGGTTTTCCTGTCCTGGTTTCCGGACCCGAACGGGACGGCTTCCGCACCGAACCCGGTGGACAAGGATGTCTCGCTGGAAGCGCTGGACGCGGCGAGCGGGAAGCCGATCTGGCAGTACCGCGAAAGCGGGGCCGAGATCGTGGACCTGCTGGCGGTCCCGGGGACAGGCTGGGTCGCCCGTTGCGAGCGGCGCGGGGTCGGCGGGCACATCCGCCTGCTTGACGCCGCGACCGGCCACGAGAAACGCGATCTCCAGGTCGTGCCGCTGACCTCGTCGGCGAAGCTCGCCGTTGCCGTCGATAACGGCCGGCTTGTCTACCTGAAGGAGCCAAACGTCCTCGCTTCGTACGACCTGTTCACCGACCTCGAACTCTCGCGCGACCTGGGCGGTCAGAAGTCCGTGCCGGACGCGTTCGGCGCCGGGGGCGGGCGCGCCGCGCTGGCCTACGGGACGCTCCGCCGCGTCCTCGTCGCTTCGCCGGACGTCGCTTCCCCCCGCCTCGCCGCCGCCCTTTCGGACGGCCTGCCCGCGGCGGACGGGATCAGCTTCGGCCCGTCGGGCGAACTCTACATCCTGACCCGCGCCGCGGCTGGCGGCGACCGGCCGGCTGCCATGCTGCGCCGGTACGTCATCGCGGGGGCCGAACTGAAAGAAGAATGGAAGGTCCGCCTCTCGTGGGGGATTGTCCCCGCCGGGCTGATCGCCGCCCGGGCGTCGAGCTGTCTCACGTGGGTCGGCGGGCAGGACGACCCGCTGGCCGCGATGATCGAATCGTGGCGCCCCGCGACCGCGAAACTGGCGTGGGACCTCCAGCCCCCGCCGGACCCCGCGGGCGGGCCGCTGCAGGGCGCAGGGCAGCAGGGTGGCGTGTTCTGGGTGCAGTTCGAGGGACGGCTGGTGCTTTTCAAGTAGAAGAGGCGGTCCCCGTCCCCGGGCTGGATCACTTCAGCCCGAAAAGCCGCACAAGGAGCGACAGTCCTCCCAGGATGAGGAAGAAGCCGATGATGTCGAAAATCAGCCCCTTCTTCGCCATGGTCGCGATCGGGATCAACCCCGTTCCATAGGCGATCGCATTGGGCGGCGTTGAGACGGGGAGCATGAAGCCGAACGAGCACCCCATCGTCGCAGCGAGCGCGGGCGGGATCGGGTTCAGGCGAGCGTTGATGGCGATTGAGATCACGACGGGGACGAGCATGGTCGCCGTGGCCGTGTTCGAAGTGACCTCGGACAGCAGGATCGCCATCGCCGCAGAGGCCGCCATCAGCCAGAACGCCGAAGTGACCCCGAGATGGTGGACGGTTCCCTCCCCGAGCGCCTTCGCGAGCCCGGTCTTGAGCATCAGGTCCCCCAGCGCCAACCCGCCGCCGAGCAGCATCAGCGTGCCCCAGTCGATCCGCGCCGCTTCCCTCCAGGTCAGCGTCGGACGCCCGGGCGCGGCAGGGATCATGAACAGGATTGACGATGCCAGGAGCGCGATTCCTCCCTCGGGCAAATGCCCTTCGAACCACTCCGTCGCTGCCTTGCTCCCGAATGCCTGCACCAGCCCGGTCGCCACCCAGAGGGTGATGGCTACCCCGAATGCGAGAAGAGTGATTTTCTCCCCGCGTTTCCAGCCACCGAGATTTTTCTTTTCGGCGATCGCGTGCGCGCGCAGGTCCACGTCGCTTCTCCCCAGCCCGCGGGTGAGGAGCCACGAGAGGGCGATCATCATGAGGGCGCCGATGACGACCCCGAATTTCATCCACGCGAGGAACCCGAACTTGTAGCCCGCGAGTTTCTCCATCTGCGCGATGCCGATAATGTTGGGCGCCGTACCGACGGGAGTCCCGAGGCCGCCGACGGTGGCGGCGAAGGGCAGCATGAGCATCGCCGCGGCGTCGAGTTTCCCGGGCGGGCGTCCCTTCCGTGCCACGGCGAGCATCCCGCCGGCGATGGGGATGAGAAGCGCGGTCGTCGCCGTGTTGGACATCCACATCGACAGGAACCAGCAGCACAGCCCGAGGCCGATCACCATGCGGGCGGGCGAAGCTGAAAAGGCGCGGCGCGAGAGGATCGACATCGCGATCCGCCGGTCCAGCCCGTGCACGGTCATGGACTCGGCGATGAAAAAGCCGCCGATGAACAGCATCAGGATCGGGTTACCGAACTCCCCGAAGGCGATCTTCGCGGCGTCCCTCGATGACGCCGCCGGGACGGCCCCCACAAGGAGGGCGAGCGTCGGGCCGAGAAGCGCCGTGACGGCGACAGGGATCGGCTCGCCGATCCAGAACGCGACCACGAGGGCCATGACGGCCGCGAGCCGGTGCGCTTCGGTCCCGATGGGAAGCGGCGCGAACCACAGCGCGATAAACAGGAGCGGGCCGACCACGAGGGAGACCCGGGAGCGCCACCAGTCCACGGAGGACCCGGGGACCCCGGCACCCTCTTCCAGCAAGTTGCCCATCGATTTCCCCCGCGAGCGGCCGCCAGCGTCCTCAGACCGGCATCTGCACGCGGATGACGTAACGGAAGATCCGCTCTTTCTCCTCCGCGGCGATCTGCGTGAACCGCAGCCCCAGGTGGCACTTCATCGTCGCCTCATCCACCGTTTCCACCCACGCGCACCGCGCCTTCGCCAGGATCGGCCGCGGATCGGAGGGCAGCGTCAATTCCACTTCCAGAGTCGCCTTTCCCGTCACCAGTTCGGTCACGATGGCGATGTCGGGAAGAGGCCCGCGCAGGAGGAGCCCGCCGCCCGAGAGGTTCGCGGTCGCGCCGGTGAGCACCTGTTCGGTCGCCTTCCGCGTCGCGCCGGAAATCAACTGGAAGCGGTACCGCACGATGATATCGGCGGAAACGCGGACGAAATCGCGGCGTTCAGGTTCGAGAGGCATGGCTGACTCACCCCTAGGACGGCATCTGCACCTTGATGACGAACTTGAAGATCCGGTCCTTGTCCGCCTGGGTGATCTCCTTGAACTTCAACCCAAGGTTGCATTTCATCGTGACCTCGTCAAACGATTCGACCCAGGCGACGCGGGTGAGGGCCTTGATGGGGGCCTCGTCGTGGGGGAGGAGCAGGTTGACACCGATGACGATCTTCTGCATGAGCAGCTCGGGGATCCAGTCGATGACGGGGATGCGCCCGAGGAGGAGGAGGCCGCCGCCGCCGACGTTGGTTGTCGCGCCCTCGTAGACTTCTTCCATGGCCGCGCCGGTCCGCACTTTCGACAGGAACTTGTAGCGCACGGGGATCTGGACGCGGACCCGCACGAATTCGCGGCGTTCCTGTTCGTAGGGGAGGGTCATCGTTTGCGGTGTCGGTTTCCGGGCGTGCGGCCGATTCTAGCAGGTTGACAGGGCGCGCAGGCATCGATCTGCGCCCGTTTTCTCAGAGCGCGAGCAAAAATCCCGCGTGGCAGGCTGCGTTGGCCCAGTGACGGTTCATGTACGGCTTTTCTTTGAAGGGCCGACTCCGCCCGCCGCGCAGGATTTTCGCTCGCCCTCGGGTCGTTTTTCGTCGAGTTGTGAGCCATTTTACGGTCGGCGGTGTTAGAAGGGCCGATCCCAACGACGAGGCGATGCGATGAGCGAAACGAATCCGCGTCGTCTTCTGGTCCGCCATCGCCTGCAACACCCTCAAACTCTTGGCGCTGGTCTGACCGCGTTCGGATCGGCCGCAAGCTTTCGCCAGCGAAGGCTGAGAGCGTGAGAAACAGTCGCCTGAAGGCACGCGGCGCCGGCCCGTCCGGCGCACCTGGAAAACCTCAGATTCCACTCTAAACGCCCCTCCCGCGCCGGGCGGGCTGGTGTCGCGGGCCGTAAGGCGAATGTTTGTCACGCTCTCAGGCCGGCTTCCCGAAGAACGTCTCATGAAGCGCGGAAACCGCGGGGGAGATCTGGTCGTTGTTGACGAGGAAGGCGATGTTGATGTTCATCGCGCTCTGGCTGATCATCTGGACCTGGATTCCCGCGGCGCTCAGGGCGCCGAAAACCTGGCCGGGCACGCCCAGGTGGTTGCGGATGCCCTCGCCCACGACGCAGATGATGGCTTTGCCGCCCTCGACGGTGACCTCCGCGATTTCCTGCAGCTCGCGGATCGCGGGCTCGAGGTTGCGGTCGTTGTCCACCGTCAGGGAGACCGAGACCTCGCTCGTGGCGATCATGTCCACCACGATCCCGTACTTGTTGAACACCTCGAAGATCCGGCTCATGAACCCGTGGTGCTGGAGCATGCGGGTGGACATGAGCTCGATCATGAAGAGGTCCTCCTTGTAGACGACGCTCTTCACGATTCCTTTCACGACGACCTTGCGCCGGATCTGCGTCCCCGGGTTGTCCGGTTTGTAGGTGTTCTTGAGTCGGATCGGGATGTCCTTTTTCACCGCCGGCACCAGCGTCGCCGGGTGGATGCGCCCGCTGTAGTACGCGAGCTCCGACGCCTCGTCGAAGGACATCTCCTCGATCGAGTGCGCCGTCTTCACGATTCCCGGGTCCGCGCTGCACACGCCATCCACGTCGCTCCAGATCTGGATCTCTTCCGCGCCGCACGCCGCGCCGAGGATCGCCGCGGTGTAGTCGCTGCCGTTGCGCCCCAGCGTCGTGATGTCGCCTTCCTTGTTCTTGCCGATGTACCCCGTCACGACCGGCAGCTTCTCGAACCGCTTCACGTTCCACGCGATGATGTTGTCCGCTTCGGGAAGCGGCACCGCGCTCCCGTAATTCGAATCCGTGATGAGCCCGAGGTCGAACGCGTCCACGGGGCTCGCGGGGAGGCCGGCCTTTTCGAATGCCGC
>JAIOPR010000233.1 GCA_021413805.1 Planctomycetota bacterium | reverse complement strand
CGCGGCGTGGCTGCGCGCCCTCCAGCCCGCCGTCCTCCCCAAGAGCCCCATCGGCGCCGCCGTCACCTACGCCCTCAACCAGTGGGCGGCGCTCAACCGCTACGTCGAGCACCCTCACGCCGCCATCGACAACAACCTCGCAGAACGCGAGCTCCGCGCCGTCGCCATCGGACGCAAGAACTGGGAATTCGCGGGCTCCGACGAAGGCGGCAGACGTGCCGGGATCCTCTACAGCATCACCGCCACTTGCAAGGCCAACGGCATCGACCCGGAAGCCTACATGGCCGACGTCCTCATGCGCCTCGCGACGACCCGCGTGAGCGAGATCGACGATCTCCTGCCGGACCGGTGGAGAGCAACATCAACGGCGGCGATACCCGCGGCGAAGAAGTAGCAGGTGCGCTCAGGCGCACTCGCATTCATGCCGCGCGCCGGTGGGATGGATTCGCCGAACGGTTACGGCAAAGCGAAGGCGTTCGGCGGGGGAGGCGGCCTGAAGCCTGATGACCTCAGGCAGGGCTGAAAGCCAGGCCCGCAGGAATCGACGCGCGGCCTCCAGCATGTCCAACGCTTCGGACCCTGACACCGACGACCGGCGCGAAGGCGGCGCCGGGTCCGCGTACCGGACCAGGAGCGCGAGTGCGGCGACCCGGATTGCAGGGTTCGGATCCTCAAGCGCGTCCACCAGCGGCGCGAGGTCCTTGCGATCCACTGGCGCGTCGAGGGGGGGCGCCACCAAGTCGCGCCTCATCGGGGTCCACTTCCCCGCGGCGGATTCGAAATGAGTGCGCAACCGCATGTGAAGCGGCCAGTAACGCATCTCCTGCCGCGGATCCCACGAAGGCTCCGCCGGGTCCTCCAGCCCTTCCACCAGCACGTCGATCGTCGACGGCCAGTCACCCTTTACCTTCAGCACCGCGGCGGCATGCGCCGATTCGCCGGGCGCGAGTTCGCGAAGCCTTGTCAGGTCCGACATCCCGAGCCAGCGGCGCTTCGCCTGAAGACGCGCCAGCTCCTCGGCGCGGGCCGGGCGTGAAAGACCGCCGAGGTTTTCGGCACGAGAAGCAGCTTCGAGGAGAACCTCCGGGTAGAAACCCTCGCGCAGGTCGTCGCAGCCTTTGGCGCGGATGACATGGCCGACGCCCAGGGGAGCCGGGATTGTCCCGGGATTCGAGATCGTGCAGGCGATGACCAGGTACCGCTCGCCGCCCGCCTCGATTCGTTCCGGCTCGCCTCCCTCGTAGTCAAGGCGCCACCGGACGCGGGGGTCGGCCTGCGCGAAACCGGCGGCAAGGAGAACGAGGGCGATGGCGGGGCGCGTCATTCCGGTGCCCATCTTAGGCTTCTTCGTGCCTCCCGACCCACGCTCATTTCCCCAGCTTCGTCAGGAAAAGCGTATCCGCCCTCACCGCGAGCCGGCCTTTGCTGGCGCGCAGCTCGACGACCAGCTCGACGTCGGCCTGTTCTTCCGTGACTTCGAACTCGAACTCGACGGCCTTGAAGACGATGGAGCCGACGACTGAGTTTTCGCGCGTTCCGCCGGAAAGGCGCAGCCCGCCGCCGACACCGGGGGCATCCTCGTCGCCCTCGAGCGCGGCGATGTCTTTCGCGGCGAGCATGGCATGGAAGCGGTACTTTCCACGGGGGAGGAGGACGCCGCGGCGCCAGGAAGCGACGCAGCGACCCGAGGGACCGGCCGCGATGTTCATGAGGTCCACGCCGTTTTCCTTCTCCTGCGTCAACTCGGCGTCCTCGCACTCGGAATTCGTGCGCCATTTCGTGAGCCGCACCGGCTGGCCGGCCTGGAAGACGAGCGGCCGCGGGTCCGGCATGCCGCGCTGTTCCTTGAGGCTCTTCTCACGCGCTTCCAGCCGCGCTTTCAGGCCGTCCACCGCCGCCTCGTGGGCGTCAGCGGCGTCCTTGTTGTACGCCTCGAGCACCGGGTGGAGGCGTTTGGCGACTTCGTCCACGCGGAGTTTCAGGCGGTCGGCGCTGAAGAGCGGGAGGAGTTCGGTGACGCGTTTGCGGAAGTCGGCGCGCCAGGCGGGATTTCTCATGACGGCGTTGGCGAGGATCGCGCCGGGGTTGTCGAGGATCGAGGCTTCGGCGTCGCCGAAGAGCTGGTCCATGCCGTGGGGGAGGAAGAAGGCTTTGCCGGATTGGGGGTCGAAGTAGAGGCGGTAATTGTTGGCGTTGAGGCAGTAGCCGTCCCAGTGGCCGAGCATGAGTTCGACGGCCATGAACGTGATGAAGGCCTTGAGGTCCACGAGCTGGGGGAGCTTTGCCCAGCGCTTCACGAGGTCCGGCTCGCGGCAGCAATCGAGGAGGGCCTTGAGGTCGGCGCGGTCGTCGGGATCGGGACCTTCGTCCTTCTCGAGATCGGCGTCGATGTCCTGGCAGAAGCCGCCGTCGTAGAGGCTGCCGCCGGACTTGTCGAAGCCCCGCTTGAGGAGGACGCGGTCGAAGCCTTCCTTGACGACGTAGAGGCCCATGTCGCGCTTGTTGATCCAGACCCGGGCGTGGGTGACGCGGGGGGTGAGGACGCCCGCGGCGCGGAAAATCTCGGAGCCCAGCAGCTCGTGGAGATACGTGTCGTCCTGCGGCGACTTGTTCAGCTGGAACTTGCGGAGCCCGTGGAATTTCTGGTCGTCGTCCCCCTTGTCCATCTTGACCGTGAACGAAGGGATGTCGTCGAACTCCCGGAACGACCCGGCCGCGCCCTTGAGCTTGAACACGACTTCCTCGAACACATTGCGATCGTTCTCGCGCAGCTTTCCGCCGGCGTACTTGCGGGGCTCCTTCCGGAGTTTCTCGCACGCGTCGTCGCTGAGTTCGATGACGAGGCGCGGGATCTGGCCGGACCGGAAGAAAATATCGGAGTCGTCATCCTTCGCGGGCTTTCCGGACTGCGCGCCGGCAACCGACGGAAGCAGCCACAGGAGGGCCGCCGCAAGCAACGCGCGGGTTCCGCGGCACCTGTACCGCCTGTCAGGCCTCGCCCAGCTCGACATGCTGCACTCCCTTCACGGAATTGATCTCCCGCACCAGTGCCACCGCGTCGCCACCCTCGCGCAACCGGACGTTCCACGTCAGTTCCAGCGCTGCCCCCTGCCGGGCCGTCGCGGTGCGGACGAGACGGTGGCCCGACAGGTGCGACTTGAAAAACGACTCGACCGAAGCGCGGGCGTCGTCGCCGGCGCCGATGCGGACGAGAAGCGGTTGTTCGGCGCCCCCCGGCGCGCCCGAGGGATCGACATGCGAGGCCGCCGACCGCGCGAGGGCCACCATCGCGACCAACGGGACGCCGGCCGCGCAGAGCACAAAGTTCCCGACCCCCGCGGCCATCCCGGCCACCACCGCGAACACCACGAACGCCGTGTCGCTCGTGTCTTCCACCTCGGTGCGGAAACGGACGATCGCCAGCGCTCCCACGAGGCTGAAGGCGCGCGCCACGTTGTCGCCGATCACCATCGCCGTCATCGCGACAAGGACGCACAGGAGGATGAGCGCCGTTGAGAAGGCCTCAACGCCCGCCCCCGGGCGCCGCCGGTACAGCCGGTAAACCCATGCGACCGCCAGCCCCGCGAGCACCGCGACGGCCAGCCGCAATGCGGCGATGTGGAACGGGAGCATCGTCCCCGCCCCCAGCGCGTTCTTAACCCAGTCAGGCATGGCCGCCCCCCTTTCCCGTCACCAGCCCCGCCGCTTCGCACATCGTCCGGTACTTCGACATCGAAACCACCGCGAGCCCGAAGCGCGCGACGAGTTCCTTGAACATCTGCGGCATCGCCGCCGCGAACTTCAGCTCGCACACGACCTTGCCGCCGGCGGGCTCAATCGACCGCGCGGGCATCGCGGGCTGCCATCCCGCCGCCGCCGCACCGCGAATCCCGCGATCCAGCGTCATCCGGAACCCCCCGTGGTCGCCGTCCCCATGCCACGCCGACCGCCGGTACCCCACCATGCACGCCGGCCGGAAACCCCGCGCGCCGATTTCCTCGCGGAACCAGTCACCCGCCCACTCGCCCCCCGGCCCTTCTCCCCCCAGCCGCCCAACTTCCCCCGCCGGCACCGCGGTCCGCCTCTTCTGCACCCGCTCCCCGCGCCGCTGCTTCCGCTCCAGCCAGACCATCCCGCCCCCCCCGTACCGGCGCAGCCGCAACTTCGCACCCTGCAGCTCCCGCACCCGGTGGAAAACGTCGAACCCCGGTGTGTCGAGGTACGTCGTCGTCACGTCGTACGCGCCCCCCAGCGATTCAAGGCCATGCGGGTCGGGCCGAAGCGCCTCCCGGGCCCAGCGCTCGATCCCGCCGGCGGCAGGCTCTTCGAGCAGGAACTTGAGCTCGAACGCGAGCAGCTCCGCGTCTTCGCCGGTGCGAAGCGACGGCGAAAGGGCGCGGTCAGGCGGGCCGCCCACGGGTTGCCTCTCGCTCGGGGGAATCTCGGTGCGCTTCACGAACCCGGATCGTAGACGCGCGAATGGCGGGGAAGCAAGCGTGACGGTCCGCCCCGCCTCCCTTAACCTCCCCTTATGCGCTCCCGCCTCGCCCTCGCCGCTTCGCTCCTCGCCTTCCTCGCCGTCCGCCCCGCCGTCGGCGACGGCGACGATTTCCACTGGCGGACCGACCTGGCGGCGGCGCGCGAAGAAGCGCGGACTTCCGGCAAGCCGCTGCTCGTCGTCTTCCGCTGCGAGTCCTGAAAAGACTGCTCGCAGTTCGACGGACAGGTTGTCCGCCCGCCGCAGGATTTCCGCGAAGCCTCGAAAAACTGGGTCTGCGTCCGCGTCACCAACATGCGCGGAGTGGACCTGAACACGTTTGAGTTCGACTGGGACCTCACCTTCGCGGCGCTTCTCATGAACGCCGACGGCACCGTCTACCACCGGTTCGGCGGGCGCGATCACGATTCGGCGGACGGGCGGCTGAGGATGGAAGCGCTGACGCGGCTGCTGGTGGACGGCCTGGAAGAGGACCGCGCGTATCGCGCGGCGGGGAAGTCGCGCACGGCCCCGAAAGCGCGCCCGATCGAGGAAATCCCGGTCTTCGCGGCGCGGTTGCTGAAAAACAAGGAGGTCAGCTGTTACCACTGCCACATGGCGACAGAGGCGGTGCGGGAGCAGTCGCAGGCCGACGGAAAGTGGACCCCCGACGACCGGTGGCTGTGGCCGCTTCCCGACAAGGCCGGCCTGCGGATGGATCCCGCGAATCCCGCAATCGTGAAAGAGGTGGTGGCGGGTTCGGCGGCGGCGAAGGCGGGGCTTGCGGCGGGGGACCGGCTGGTTTCCGTGAACGGGACGAGCGTGCGGACGGAGCCGGACGTGCAGTGGTTCCTGAACCGGGTGCCGGCGGGCGGGGGGGTGCTGGAAGTGGCCTGGGAGCGCGGCGGCGAAAAGAAAACATCGACGATCGTGCTGGAGCCGGGCTGGAAGGCCGCGACGCCTCTCGAGTACTCGTGGCGCCCCGCGATGTGGCTGCTCAAGCCCGACCCGGGCCTCGGCGGCTCGGACCTCGGTGCGGACGAAAAGAAAAACATCGGCCTCGCGCCGGGGGCGTTCGCGATGCGCATCGATTACCTCATCGAGTGGGGCGAGCGCGCCGGCACCGGCCAAAGCGCCCGCAAGGCCGGCGTCCGGAAGGGCGACGTCCTCCTCTCCGCCGACGGCGTTGCCGATTTCCGCAGCCACCTCCATTTCCAGGCCTGGTTCCGTCTCACCCGCGAGCCCGGGAAGAGCGCCGTTCTACAGTTGCTCCGCGACGGGAAGCCTGTTTCCGTGGATCTCCCCGTCCTCCCCTGAACCCTTCATGGCCAAAACCTCCCCGCGCGTCGTCTCGCTTCTCCCCGCCGCCACGGAAATCGCGGTCGCGCTCGGCGCCAACCTCGTCGGCCGCTCGCACGAGTGCGACTTCCCGGCGGGACACGAGCGCATTCCCGTCGTGTCCCGCCCGCGCCTCGACATCTCCCGCCCCGGCCCCGAAATCCACGCTTCCATGCAGGCGTTGCTCTCCCGTGGCCTCGCTATTTACGAGATCGACCTGGAGGTGCTGTCGCGGCTGCAACCCGACGTGATCCTGACGCAGGACCAATGCGCGGTCTGCGCCGTCCCGCTTTCGCAGGTTGAAGCCGCCGCGCGTGCGGCCCTCGCCGCGAACGTGACGATCGTCTCCCTCTCGCCGCTGCGCCTGGCCGACGTCCGCGAAGACTTTTTCCGCGTCGGCCGCGCGATCGGCCGGGACGCTTCGCCCCTCGCCCGCGACTTTGACTCCGCGTTGGACGCCGTCCGCGGCCTGCCCCGCATTTCACCCCGACCCCGCGTCCTCGGCCTTGAATGGCTCGACCCGCCGATGGCGGCCGGGAACTGGTTCGCGGAGCTCCTCGAGATCGCCGGCGCCATTTACGCGGTGCCGCCGACCGAGCGCACGGAGCGCATCGCCTGGGAAGCAATCGACGCTTCGCGCCCCGACGTCACGATCGTGGCGCCGTGCGGCTTCTCGCTCGACCGCGGCCGCGAAGAACTGAAGCTCCTGCCGCGCCCTCTTCCCGGCCGCGTCTGCCTGGTGGACGGCAATGCCTACATCAACCGCCCCGGCCCGCGCCTCGCCGACAGCGCCCGGATCATCGCTTCTGCTTCCCGCCTGCAGCCCGCCGACCCGGGGCACTGGGAATGGGTATCGCCAGCAGGTCCGTCGTGGACCTCGTCGGGATCTCCCGCGCCGCCGTTTCGCGCGTGACTTCGCGCCCCGACTTGCAGCTCACGCAGGCGTAGCCCAGCGGCTCCAGGAAATCGAAGTACTCCTCGACCCGCACCCCCCGCTCCTCGAGCAGGTACAGCCCGATCTCGAAAATCAGCGCCGGCCGGAACTTCTTCAGCGTCGCCCGCGCCCCCCGCAGCACCGCCAATTCGTGCCCGTCCGTGTCGATCTTGACCAGGTCCACGCGCTTCACCCCCTGCTCCCGGCACCAGTCGTCGATCGACACCGCCGGCACCCCGTCCGCCGCGCCTTCGCTTCCCCCATGCAGCGGATGCACCGCCCCCGCGCTCCCGTCCAGCTTCCAGCTCGAGCACGCCGTCAGCCCGTGCCGCTTCGCCGACCGGTCCGAAACAAACGCCTGCACCGGCGTCACCCGCGCCGCGAGCTCCGGGTTCAGCGCCAGGTTTTCCGCCAGCCGCGCCATCCCCGGGTGCGTCGGCTCGAACGCGAACACCCGCCCCTTTGGAAACCGCTTCGCAAACGCCAGCGTCATGCTCCCCACGTTCGCGCCGACGTCGAGGACCACGGAATTCTGTGGAAGCGCCTTGAGCCCGGACTTCGCGACGTGCGACTGGAAGCTGCCGGTGAGGTAAAGGGCGAAGTCGATGGCCTCGGAGAGATCGACGCGGTAGCGGATGCCGCCGCGCGTGATGATGCGGGGCTTTTTCCCGAGCAAGGGGCGCATCACGCGGTACGCGACTTTCGCCGCAGCGAGCTTGATGCGGGTCCAGGGGAGGCGGTTGCGAAGGGGAGTGGAGCGGGAAGGCATCGGCGACATCGTAGCCGTCTCCCTCCGGCCCGCCTCCTTACTTCTCGGTAATCTCCAGCTTCTCGCCACTCTTCACCGGGCCCGCAAACGTCTGCTTCACCCCGGAAGGCCACGCGATTTCGATCTCGTCCGCGTGGTCCGCTTCGCCCAGCCCGAAGTACAGCGGCATGGCGCTCTGGGACAGGTATCCCGACTTGCCATCGTTGGCCTGGACGATTTTCCGGCCGCCGACCTTGACGGTGACGCGTGCGCCGATCCCGTCGCGGTTGGACTTGGTCCCGGTGAGGCGGACCGGTTGGACTTGGTCCCGGTGAGGCGGACCTTCAGGAAATGGACCGTCTTCTTTGAGGACAGGTCGCTGACGAGCACCTGGGGCATCGCGTTCCATTCTCCGGTCACGATGTCCAGGTCGCCGTCGTCGTCGATGTCGAAGATGGCGCTGGAGCGCGTGCTGAGCGCTGCCCATACCACGGCGCGCCCGGTGTAATCCTTGGGCGCGAATTTGTGTCCCTTGTCCGCCCCTCCGCAGTCGAGGTCGAACCACGGCATGGCCGTCCGGCCGCCGCTTCGCGGCTCCACGCCCAGGATGAACTCGGCGTCCGCGAACTTTGTCCCGCCTTGGTTGAGCAGCAGGCTGTTGACGCCGTAACGGAACGGGTGGCTCATCCCCGCCGTCACGAAGACGTCGTCGTACCCGTCCGCGTTCAGGTCGCCGACGGACGGCCCCCACGGCCAGTACGTCTCGGCTCCCATCGGGCCGGAGACTTCTTCAAAGTGCCCGTTGCCGTCGTTGCGATAAAGGGCGTTGCCGAGCACCAGGGGAGCACTTGTATTCAGGAATGATTTCGGGAACATTTCTTTTTCGGGGATCTTCTCTTTCTCCTTGTCCGGGGGCATTCCGTTCCCGGGCGCCATGTCCGTGTGCATGTCGGTCACGTAGAGATCGAGATCCCCATCCCCGTCGAAATCGAAGACCTTCCCGCTCATCGTCCCGAACGGCGTCGCCGGGAACACTTCGCGGCTCTTCTCCACGAACTTCTTCCCGCCGACATTCTCGTAGTACTCGTCCGGGCCCTGCATGCTCATGACGTAGAGGTCGAGGAACCCGTCGTCGTTCACATCGACGGGCGTGACGTCCCCGTTCCAGCTGAAGTCCATCACACCGCATTCCAGCGTCACGTCCTTGAAGACGTTCCCGCCCATGTTCCGGTAGAGGATGCTCGAATCTTTTCTTTCGGGTTTCAGGTGGCTTGCGAACCCATCCTCCACCCCGATGTAGTACCCGCCGCGGCCCTGCTTGTCGGTCGTGTAGATCCCGACGTTGCTCACCCACAGGTCCAGGAGCCCGTCCCGGTCGTAGTCGAAGAACACGCTTCCCGCCGAATGACCGACGTACCCGACGCCCGCCTTGGCCGCGATGTCCGTGAAATGCCCGAGACCGTCGTTCTCGAAGAGCAAGTTGCCGCCGCGGACCGTGGTCATGAAAAGGTCGGGGTCGCCGTCGTTGTCGATGTCCGCAAAAGCCGCCGCAACACCGGTGCGCCCGTGCTGGTCGATGCCGGAAGCCGCGGTCATGTCCTCGAACCGGCCGCCACCCAGGTTTTTCCACAGCTCGCTCTGTCCGAGCTGGTTCACGAAGAACAGGTCGAGCCGGCTGTCCTTGTCCACGTCCGCCACCGCGAGCCCGGTGCCGTGGTCGTAGTGGTTCGCCTTGAAGTCCCGGGCCGCGTCGTCCACGACGTGCTCCCGGAACGTGATGCCGCTCTCCGCGAGCCGGTCGGTGAACTTGAAGTCGTGAAACGCGGTCATTTTCGCCGCTTCCGCGAGCTGCAGCCTCTCGCGCGGCTTGAGCCAGCGCACGTCCACGGTCCCGATCGGGGTCACCTTCTCCGCCGGTTTCTCGGGCATGAGAAGCCCGATGTCCTTCACCACCTTGTCCAGCTCAGGATCTGTCAGCGCGTCGTAATACCCGCGAATGCGGCCATCCCGGTCCACAAGCACGAACTTCTGGCTGTGGAAAATCGGCGTCCCAGCGCCGCCCGGCGCATCGTCCCCGACCGGGAGCTTCATCCCCTCTTTGCTCAATCGCCAGATCGCACTCCGGGTCCCCGTCAGGAATTTCCACCGCGCCCCGTCCGCTTCGTTTTTCTTCGCATACGCCGCAAGTTCTGCCGGCCGGTCCGCGTCCGGGTCAACGCTGAAGCTCACGAGCTGAAGATCTTTCCAGTCCTCGTGCGCAGCCATCAGGTCCTGGACGCGCCCCATCGTCGAGGTCATCTGCACGCAGACCCCGGTGCATTTCGTGAAGACGAAGTCCGCGAGCCAGACCTTCCCGAGGAGGTCGACGCTCCTGAAGTCTCGCCCGTCCTGGTCAAGCAGCGCGAAGTCGGGAGCGGTGCCGAGCACGGGGAGGCCAGAACCCTGGTCGGCCGGAGCCGGCGGCGGCACGGGCGGCGTGGGTTTCGATCCGCCACACGAACTCAGCACAGCGGCGAAAATTGAGAGGCTCACGGCGCGAAAAGCCTCCGGACAGCGCAACATGCTTACCTTTTCTCGCGCAGCCAGGCGCGAAATTCGGGGGCGGTTTGCACCACTAGTTTTCCGAGCAGGTCCGGATGGGTAGAACCGCACATGTTGTCGCCCACGAGCTCATAGGTGCCTGCGGCGTCGGGCTTGAATCTGAGCGTGAACTCCAGGTCCGGAACCGCAATTTCGCGGCAGTTCATATCGGGAAGCGCAAAAGTGTAGACGTAGTCGCGGCTCTTGAGAAGCACGGTCGTCTCGACGCCGACGGGAACATGGAGATCCTGGCGGCCGAAAACGTCGTCAGGGGTCTCGAGTTTCCCGTCCTCACCGGGGTAGCGCACGATCCACTTGTAGTCATGCCCCGTGATTTCAACGGTCATCGACTGGATCGGCGGCTCCTGTTTCGGGTGGCTGCAGGCCAATCCCGCGGCGAACACGGTCCCCGCCAACGCCTCCCGCACCCGTCGCAAAATGCTCCCGTAACATCGGGGATCGCGGTCACGGGGGACGTACATGGACGGATGTTATCGCCCCGGGCCACCCGCGACGAGGCCCACGCCAGTTTTTCGGTCAGGCAGGCTCCACACCCTTCACCGATTCCTGCAGCTCCGTCATCGCCGACTCCGACCCGCCCGCCTCCGCGACCATCGCGCGAAAGACCACCCGCAGCGGGTCCGCCCCCAGGACCGTGTCATTGATCAGCCGGAAAAGCGTCCCGGTGTCGAGCGGCAGCGCGTAGAAAATGTCCTCATACTGGCTCTTCGCCAGCTCCAGCCGCTTCGACCCCTGCACAATGGCAAACCGCCCGCCCGCCATTCTCTCGATGTTCATCGGCCGCTCCTGGTTTCCCGCCGGGCCACTCTACGGGAAGCGCGGTCGCGGTGACAGGGATCGTGGGCCTGGGGGTGCATGGCCGGTATTGCAGGGAGGCCGGGAGGGGAAACGGCAATGACAAAACGGAGAACCCTCAAGCAAACGACAAACCGCAAACGACAAGTCGGGCAGTTCGTCGAATGGCTGGCCGGGTGGGAAGCTACTGCAATTCCGGCCATGCACGTTGGGCCTGGTGGTGGGGCTTTGCCTGGTTCTGTAGAATGCGGCGGTGCCGAAGACGATCCTGCTGGTGCACCACGAGAACGAGCGATTGGACAAGCCGCTGAAGTACCTTGTCAACCGGATCCGGGAAGAGTGGACCCGGGCGGGTTGGCGGGTCGTGGACACGGCAGGGACGAGGCGACGGGTCGAGGCGGACGTGGCCTTCCTTCACGCGAACCTGACCGTTGTGCCGCAGGAGTACCAGGATTTCGTCCTCAGCTATCCGGTCGCGATCAACGCGCACGTGCTGGACACCCGCAAAAAGCAGGACTACCGCATTTACGACTCGGCCAGGGAGGTCCCGCCGGAGGTTTTTCGGTGCGAGGACCTGGTGGTGGAGAAGTTTCTTCCAGAGATGCACGACGGGCTCTACTGCCTGCGCGAGTGGTACTTCCTCGGGGACGCCAGCGTCAACAACGTCGAGCTGTGGAGAGACCCCGTCATCACCAGCGGAAACGACGCGCCCGACCTCCGCGAACCGACTCCGCCGGAACTCGTCGCGCTTCGACGCGAGCTGGGGATCGATTACGGGAAGATCGACTACGTGATGCACGAGGGGCGGCCCGTGGTGTTCGACGTGAACAAGACCATGGGGACCGGGTCCTTCATGTCTGAGGGAACGACCCGATTCGCCAGGATCCTCGCCCAGGGACTGAACAGCCTCCTGGCCGGTTCGATGGCCCCGTTCCCCTCGTGAGCACTGTGATTTTCGCCTGGGAACTCGGCGGCGGCCTCGGCCACGTGCGCCCGCTGCTCGAGGTCGCGCGTGCGCTCGCCGCGCGCGGGCACAAGCCGGTCTTCGCCGTCCGGAACGTCCCCGATACCTGGCCCGCACTCCGCGACAGTGGATTCCCGGTGTTGCAGGCTCCGTTCAGGCCGGGCGCCCCCAAACTTTCGACGGACCTTCGTGGGCGCACCTATGCCGACATCCTCTCCCTGGCGGGTTGGAGCGATCCTGAAGAGCTCGAAGGCGTGATCCGCGCGTGGGATGGCCTGACCGGCCTGCTTCGGCCTGCACTCGCCGTCGTTGACCACGCCCCCGCCCTCACCCTCGCGGCCCGCGGCGCGTTCCCTGTCGTCCAGGTCGGCACCGGTTTCATCGTCCCCCCCGTTCACCTCCCCGAGTTCCCCGTCCTCCGTCCTGCCGTCCCCGACCTCGTCCCGCTCCCCGAGCTCTACGCCTCCATTGTGGAAGTCCAGCGGCGTCGCGGACGCCCGGCCCCTTCGTCCGTCCCGGCGCTCTTCGACGCCGGGCCTTCCTTCGTCACCTGCCTTCCCGAATTCGATCCCTACCGGGACGTTCGTCGCCAGCCCCACCTCGGCCCCATAGAACCTCTTCCCGATCCTTCGCCCCTCCCTGGCCCGCCTTCCTGGTTCGCCTACCTGGCCGCTGATGCCTGCTCCGCCAGGGACCTCCTTCACTCATTCGTGGCGACGGGCCTCCCTGGGTCGGCCTGGGTCTCGGGACTCGGGCAGCCGGCCAGGGACCAGTGGCGGCGGGAAGGGCTTCCCGTGCTGGACGCTCCCGCGGCGATCGGCGGGGTGTTGGCGAAAATCCCTGTGGTCGTCCACAACGGGGGCACCGGCCTCGGGTCCGCCGCGCTGGCGGCCGGGTGCCCTCAGTTAATCGTCCCCACCCAGCTGGAACAGGAACTCACCGCGAAGCACCTGGTTGAACTTGGCGTGGCCCTCGATATTCACGTGGGCGACGATCCTGGCGAAAAACTTTTGCGCCTCGCCTCCGAACTGGAATTCGCCGGCGCCGCGTTCCAGGCCGCGGAGCGCGTCCGCAGGGGAGGGCCCTGGCGCGCCCTCGAGACCGTCGTCGACGGCTGCCTCGCGCTTCTCCAGGGAGGCACCCCCCCATGAGCTCCATCCTGATGGGCTGGGAGCTCGGCGGGGGACACGGGCACGTCCGGACGCTTCTGCCGATCGCCCGGGCGCTGGCGCGGGAAGGGCACACGCCGGTGTTCGCGGTGAGAGATGTCGTGGGCGTGTGGCCGGTTTTGAAAGGCGAAGGTTTCCAGGTTGTGCCCGCCCCGTATTGGCCGGCGCGAATGGCGCGCCTGGGGGAGACATTCTGCGCGAGGAGCTTCGCGGACATCCTCGCCTACTTCGGCTGGGCCGAGCCGGAAGAGCTCGAGAGCATGGTCCGCGCCTGGGACGAGGTCATCGACCTGGTCCGCCCGGCGCTTGTCGTCCTCGACTTTTCTCCCGCACTGAGTCTCGCCACCTGGGGACGCCTGCCGGTGGTGGGCGTCGGTTCCGGATTCACAAATCCCCCGAGCCGGCTCACCCAGTACCCGGTCCTCGACATCGACGCGCCGACGATCCGTCCCGAGGCGGACCTCCTGGCCTCGATGGCGGAAGTCCAGCGCCGCCGGCGCGCACCGGCCCCGGCCTCGCTCGCCGCGACCCTCGGACACGGCACTCGCTTCCTCACCACTCTCCCCGAACTCGATCCCTACCGCACCTGGCGGGAGGGCCGCGCCGTGGGGCCGATGGGCGGACTTCTTTCGCCGCTTCCTCCTCCTCCCTCGCCGCGGTGGTTCGGGTATTTCACGGCGGAGCGGAAGGATGTGGAGCAGGTGCTGCTCGGGCTCGCCGGGACGGGAGTTCCGGGGGAAGCGTACGTCCGCGGGGCGGCCGCGCCGCTGGTCGCGAGTCTGAGGGCAGCCGGGATCGAAATTCATAAGAACCCGGCACCGATTGATGAAGTGATGGCGAGGGTTTCGGTGGTCGCCCACACGGGCGGGATCGGGCTGACTTCTGCCGCGCTGTCGGCCGGCCGACCGCAGGTGTTGTTCCCCGAACAGCTCGAGCAGCGGCTGACCGCCGGGCTCCTCGCGGGCCTCGGCGTCGGCTTGACCGCGAGCGAGAAGGAGCCGGGAGCGGCGGCGCTTCGTCGCGTCCTCAAGGGCCAGCTGTTTACCATGGACGCCCAGGAGAGGGCCGCGGATATTCGCGCACGCGGGCCGTGGAGCGGGCTGGAAAGGGTGATGAAGGCCTGCTCCGAGTTTGTCGAACGGGAGTGAGGCCACCAATAAAGCTCTTGAACCGCGCCCCAGTGGCCGATAACATTCCGTCCACATCATCCATACACTAAAAGGAGAAGTGCCCATGGGTAAGTTCTTGCTCGCCGCCGTCCTGACGATTGCCCTTGCGCCCGTGATTCTTTCCGGCGCACCGTCCATTCCTCCCCAGGTGAACAAGCTCGAGAGCGGGTACCTGGCGCAGCTCCAGAGGCTGTACAACAGCGCCGGGACGGAATGTTCGTATGACCTGCGCGGCTTCTCCAGGTCGCAATTCGAGTCCCGCATCGACCAGTTGAATTCGCGGCGCCGGACCGAATACCGCAAGTACAACTACGTCCCGACCAATTATCCGTACTGCGCTGGCTACGGCTACGGGTACGGCGCGTAAGTTCTTGCTGTTCAGAAGTTAGCTAGCCAACACAACCGCGGCCGCCCCAGGGTGGCCGCGGTTTCGTTTGTCCTGGGTGGAGCGCGAGATGGCGAGCTGACAGCACCCGGCTCGTGGAAGACCCGGGACCCCACAAGGCGCTTGTTTTGGGTCGTTGGTTCGACTAGAGTTCCCCCGACGACGTCTAACCGAACCTCTGAAAGGAGAAGTGCCCATGGGTAAGTTCTTGCTGGCCATCGTTCTCACTCTCGCGCTTGCGCCCGTCGTTCTTTCCGGCATGGCCACTCCTCCCCAGGTGACCAAGCTTGAGAGCGGGTACCTGGCGCAGCTTCAGAGGCTGTACAACAGCGCCGGGACGAATTGTTCGTACAACCTGCGCGGGTTCTCCAGGTCGCAATTCGAGTCCCGCATCGACCAGTTGAACTCGCGGCGCCGGACCGAATACCGCAAGTACAACTACGTCCCGTCCGACTATCCTTACTGCGCGGGCTACGGGTACGGGTACGGCTCTCCGACCTAAGTCCCGCCGTTCCTGATCTCGTCAACTCAGCCGCGGCCGCCAGCAGGTGGCCGCGGCTTTGTTGTTTCCACCCGCCCCTGGGATAGGGCCGCCCTGATTCATTTCCAGCAGCAAGGATTTCATGCGAGACCGTTTCAACCTCGCCTTCGCGGTTCTGCTCCTCGCCGCCGTCGCCGCGGTGCAGCTCGCGCGCGCCAGGCTCCACTCCCAGTCCCCCTGGCAGGGCGGCGGGTTCGGGATGTTCTCGACGGCGGACTCCCCGGACGGAAGATTCACGCGGTGCATCCTGAGCGGAACTTCGGGCGAATTCCGCGTGCCCGTGCCGGCGTCGCTGCAGTCCGCGGCGACGCAGCTGGAAGTCGCCCCCACCGAAGCCGGGTTGCTTGACCTTGGCCATGTTCTGCTCAGTCTCGAATGGGTGCGGGACGAATCGTCGCGGTCGCCTTACCGGGTGCTCGGGCGCGAAGAGCCGCCGGTGCCGGCGGAGAGGATGCTCGAGGTCAGGAAGGTCCGCGTGGAGGTGTGGCGGACGCGCCTCAGCGCCGACGGGACGAAGCTCGAAGCGGAGCTGATCCGGTCCTGCGAGGTGGAGCCGTGAACCTGCGCGAGCAGATCGAGACCGGCGTGAAAGGCGCAAGGAGCTTGTGGACGCAGGCGCTGGACGTAGACCGCCTGGAGATCGCGCTCGTCCTCACGGTCGGCCTGCTCCTGGTGCATGGGGGCACTTCGTGGATTTTCACGGTTCCCATGACCATGCTCTGCCTCGCCGGGTTCGTGCTTCGCCCCCTGCTGCTCAATTCCTCGTACTGGCTCATCCTCTCCGCCGTGGTGGGCTTCGCGAATTTCAGGAACTGGCACTCGGTCGATGACCAGAAGTTCCTGGCGACCTACTGGTGCATTGCCGTCTACTGCAGCCTGCTGACGCCCGATCCCCGCGGTGCGGCCAGCGGGCAGGCCCGGTGGCTCGTCGGCCTCTGCATGGTGTTCTCGGTGGCGTGGAAAGTCATCTCACCCGATTATCTGAGCGGGCAGTTTTTGAAGTACGAACTGCTCACCGATGGCCGCTTTGGCTGGATCGCCCGGGCGTTCGCCGGCGTGCCGGCGTCGAGCCTCCACAGTAACGCGCTTCGGCTGGCCGAGATGCGGGCGTTCGATTCGGCCGCGGTCGCCGCGCCTCTCCTGGCGGGCCCGCGGCTCGGCATGGTGGCGCAGGTCATGACCTGGTGGACGATCGGCATCGAAGCGCTGACGGCGCTGGCGTTCCTGGCGCCGGCCCGCGTGTTTCTTTCGCGCTGGCGACACTCGCTCCTGGCCATCCTCGTCCTCACGACGTGCGCCGCCGCGAGCGTCCCCGGTTTCGGGTGGCTCCTCCTAGTGATGGGGATCGCGATCGCCCCGCAGGAGGACCGGCGCACCCGCGGGATCTACTTCGCGTGCTTCATTTTCCTCCATGTATTTCTTCTCCCTCTTCGTAACCTGTAGCCTCCCATGAACAGGCTCTCCCACCTCTCCCTGGCCCTCTCGGCCGCCGCGGCCATCCTCGCCGGCCTCGCGCTCTACCAGGTCCGCAACCCCGCGCCCGTGCCCGTCCGCGCTACGGACGATGCCCCGCCGGTTCCGGGGCAGCCCGATCGGCCGATTCCGAAAGATCCAGCAGTGACCAACCCGCCCACCAATCCGGGCACGGACCCCGAACTCCTCGCCCGGCTGGATCGCTTCGAGGAACGCCTCGCAGCGCTCGAGAAAAGACGGGGAGGCGGAGGTCCGGACTCCCCGAAGGCCGAATTGGACCGGAAGAGTCTCGAGACGAAGATCCTCGACGGGACCCTGACTCCCCTTGAGCGCGCCTCGGCATTCCAGCGGCTCCGCCTTCGCTGGCCGAGCGCCCGAACCCTTGAGATCGCGCGGTCCATGATCGACCTGCTCCGCGTCAGCGAGGATGCGGGAGTGCGATTCGAAATCTGCCGCCAGCTCTCGGGGCTCGACTACCCCGAGGTCGGCGACGAAATGCTGACCCGCGCCCGGACGGACAAGGACGAACACACGCGGGCCGAAGCGACCCGGGCGCTCGAGTCATTCCTGGACAACCCGGGTGTGCTCCAGGCGCTCGAAACGGTGAAAGAGAGCGACCCCTCCGAATTCGTGCGCGCCGTGGCGCTGGACGTCCTGGAGTACGGCCGGCGGCGGTGAGATCGCGCTTCAGACATTGCCTCCCCAGGACTGCCACCCTAGAATCCCCGCCATGAAGAAACCGCTTCTCGGAATCGTCGCCCTCGCCCTGATCGCCGGGATCGTGACCGGCTCGTTCTACTTTACGCGGGGGAACCGGACGGGCACCGGCCCTGAAGTGACGGGAAAACTGTCAAGCAAGCTTGTGGCCCTGGAATCGAAGTGCAAGGAAGCCTTCGACTCGTGGAAGGCGCACCAGGACGCGTTCAGGGCGAAGAAGGAATTCCCGGCCCTGGGGCACCTGAACGAGACGTTCACGAACCTGACCACGGAAGCCAAGGGGTTGAAAGGCGAAACGCCGGCGGAAACGGCGGCGCTTCCTCACCTCATCTCAGCGCTGGAGCTTTCCCAGAAGGTGGCCTCCACGTTCATCATGTACCAGGTGAACGAAACTATGGTGAAGCCGGAGAGCTGGGAGAAAGCGAAGCGGGAGGCGGCGGAAGCGAACGCGGCGTGGGACAAGTGGCGGGAGTTGACGAAGGGGCTTTCGAGGTAAGCCATGGTGGCCGGCGGCCGCCTTGCTCTCACGCCAAAGGCCATGGAGCGCCGATATTGGACCGCCGGGGTGGAGTGCATCCGGCACCCAGAGAGGCCGGCAAACGGGGGGGCACATTGTCCTTGACCCCTGTTCCGGGCATGGGCTACCGTCTTCCGAACTTGCAGGTCTGTCCGGCCTCTTTGAGGCCGTACGGAAGGTGTCGTTGATCCAGGGGGTTCCCGCGTTCGCCGTGGCCTTCGGGCCCGACGCGCGACGCCGGAACGAGATCGGATTCCCAGGGCCGGCGGTGCGCAATTCCTCGCGCTCCCGTCGGGGCGCTGCGCATTTGGGCGCGCTGCACGACCTGAGGCCTCGCGCTGTCCGGCGGGGAGAGATGTTAAGAACAGATAAGAATTGGATACATAGGCTCTCATCGACGCGAACCGAAAGGAGGCCGACCGCACCGATAGGAAGCCAGGAAACTTGAGACGTAGCGTCGGACCGTAGGTGAATCGGGAAGCCAAGTCTTCCCAACTGATGTCAAACCAACAGAGGAGAACCACACTGATGTTGACAGGCAAAAGGTTCATGACTCTGGCGGTTGTCCTGGGTCTTTGCGTGCTCGCCACGGCAGGTTGCCGTCGGAAGAGCAGCAAGGGGACCACGGTCAACAACCAGACGACGAGCATCTTTACGACCGACAGCTTCCCGGGCGAGCCCGTTCAGGCCGGGAACGTTGCCGATGACCAGCGCGCGCTGAGCGAGGCTGGCCTGGATGTGGATAGCCAGGGCGATATCCGTGTGTTTTTCAACGGCGATCGCGACATTGCGATGGTGGTCTACACGACCGGCTTTGAAGGCAGCACTGGCCAGGGTACCGGCGCGATGATTCATTACTACGACGGAGTTTTCCGTCCCGGAGTGCCGCTGACCTCGGCCGCGGATCTGACCTCGGCCGGGAGCAACTACTTTAATTTCGGGTTCGGCACGCAGAACGGGTTGACCACGGGCGATGTCAGCGTTGCCTGGATCAACACCGACGGCAACTCCAGCGACCTGGCTCGCGCCCGTAGCGGCGACGCCATCATCCACTGGGAAGGAGCCGATCAGTTCGACGGTGGGGCCGACGGCATGAACGTGTGCCTGTTTTCGACCTACTTCTGCGCCGATTTCGCCAACGACGAGAATCACGTCACGGCGGCCGGCACGGAATACCGTCGCGGCTTCGACAAGTTTGCGCGGCGGATTGATGCGGAGGACGGAACCGACGAAAACGTCACCATGCACGGCCTGCTTTCCGACGGCCTGTGCGGCGAAGCTCGTTGGGCTCGTCAGGACTCCCGGTACACCTGGGGAGACGAGACGACGCAGATCGTGGTGTTCTGGAACCAGTTTGTGAATAACACCTCGACCTTCGACCCGACCACCCTGTGGGCGCGGTATCCGCTCGATCAGGCCACGCCGGAAGAGGACCCGATCATTGCGACGGCCCCCGCTGAAGTTGCCATCCTCCTGGACGGCGCTTCGGACACGGGCATCACCAGCGGTGAAACCGCTTGCGACACCAATTACATCAGCTACAACTTCACGCTTTTCCAGAGAGTAGCGGCCGATGTCGGTGGAGCAGTTCCGGACTTCAATTACGCGAACGACGACGACGACGTGTACACCGTGACGAACACGTTCAACTCAGCGGGCACGGATTTCTTCGCGCCCGACACGATCAACTTCTTCTTCCCGTTCTCGGCAACGGATGCTAGCGAGTCCCACGCCGAATGGACCAAGGAGACCGGCAGTTCCTACTTCGTCGGTGGACATTCGACGTATGGTCCTGACGAGGGGATCCTTGAGATCGTTCAGCTCCACACCGAAATCGTGGACGAGCCCACCGGTTCGTTCGGCAACGCCACGAACTCCGGCGAACTGGTGCTTTCCCAGGTCGACCCGGCGACGGGTGCTGACATCGGCGATGCGATCATCAGCATCGAGCAGCCCCTGATCACGGGCGACCAGGTTTCCGACCAGAACATCGATGTTAGAATGGGCCGTAACGGCGACTACCTGTTTGTCGCTTGGCTCGGCACGAAGGACAGCGGCGGTACGGCGGATCAGGCCCTGTGGGTCTGTGAATACCGGACGTCGAGGGATTCGGATGTTCCGATCCTGGCTATCGGAGCGGCCGTGACGGCCACCGTCAACGTGAACGTTGATATCGACGGCGACCCGGTTCACTGGTTCGAATTCCAGAGCCAGCTCGGTTACGTCTGCGGCATGCAGTCCGATGCCGAAGTGATGAACCTGTTCTTCGGGCAGGATGACTTCTCGTTCAATGAAATTGACGTGGTCCGCCTCACCGCCGATCTGACCGGCACGGGCGCCGCGTTCACGGCCGGGCCGGACTCGGTTGTGCAGAGTGATGACGACACGATTCTCGGCCAGGACGACTTCGAAGCGATCGACAGCGGAGAAGGCGGGAATTTCTTCTGTGCCTTCGACCGTGACATCGATAGCGCGGGCATCTTCACCGATATCCAGGTCTTCGCTATGCGTACGGGTCTCGGCGCGTCCGTGGCTCGTATTGACAGCAACCTGAATTTCCGGGGCTCGGACCTTGACGGCCTGCTTGCGACTCCCCACAGCGACAGCATCGGCGTGTTCGGCAGTGACGACGACGATTCGCGCTCCGCGCCCGCTGCGGTCATCCACGTGTTCTTCGGCGAGGATGAGATGTCCGAGAACAACCTCAACGGGACGTTCACCCTCCGTACGAGGGCGTTCTACACGGATGACTCAACCAGCTTCTCCGACTCATTCGTGCCGGACCTGCTCGAGTACCCGTTCCAGCTTGCGCTCACGCAGAACGACGACTCCGGGTTCAGCGATCCGAGCCTCATTGACGCGACCACCTCGGGGAACGACGTCTGCCTTATCTTCGAGCAGCTCGGTCACCTGTATTACCAGCATTTCATGGCTGACGGCGGTGGCTCTGACGCCAACGTTTCCTGGCTGACGACTGAAAGCGACAGCGACGGCAGCAACGACGATGTGTACACCGCTCCCCAGATGGTCGATGACGACTCAGCGGTCGATATCGACTTCTCTGATGGCTGGTGGACCCGTGGTTGCGTCTGCGACAGCTGCCAGGGCGCGATGGTGTTCTGGATGAAGGGCTTCGTGTCCAGCAGTTCCACGGTTGACGGTCGCTATCAGGTTCGGGTGCTGGCAAGCGAGTAGTTCTTCGCTTCCAGAAAGTGCGCTTAACGGCCAGGCCCCGGCGATGCCGGGGCCTGGTTTTTTTTCGTCCAGACCCAACCCCCGGATGGGACTTGCCCGTATCTCCTAACGGTGATATAGCTAGGAGCCCTTCGACTCTTCATCGCAAAACCCCGAGTACCCACGAACTACGCCACCATGAATCGTCGCGCCACCGCAGCCATTGTATTCATCCTGCTCGTCATTGCCGTTGGTGCCGGGCTGGCCAGCGTGCTTCGCCAGAAAAGGTCTGAAAAACCCCTAAAAGCCCTTGGCTTCATCGACCGTCCAGAAACCTTCATTATGGACATCGCAAAGTCCGAGGGGCTTTATGACGTCGTCAACAAGGCGATCAAAGGTACTTTCGTGAAGGGTCTGCGCGACGGTGACCCCGCGCTGGCGCGGAAAGCACTCTCGGCGGACTTCCTGGCGCGGTTTCCGGCCCCCACCGACGGACATATTGTCCCGGACGTCTCCCTGGATATTCGCGAGTTCGACAAGTCGCCCCAGGTGGACCTGGCGGCTGAGCCATTCCTGGCGCTGATTCGCTCTTACACGGCGGAATGGGTCCACCTGGAGCGGACGACGTGGAGGCCGTTCCTTTTCCTCGCCGATCCCTCGGAAAGTGCCGCGTACTGCGAGCTTCATTTTCAACTCGCCGGGCCGCTTCCGGACACGCGCCGCGTGGACCTGTCGGGTACCGCCCGGGCTCAGCTTGTTCTCGAAGGCGGCAACTGGAAGCTTCGCCGTTTCGAATGGATCGAAGGCACGAGGATTGAGGGGCGGCAGCCGCCGTGGCGCGAAATCACGGATGACGTCGGCCTGCATTTCAACGAGTCGGACGATGTTGCGAAAGTGAAGCAGCAGGTGATCGACGGTCGGGAGAGCACCTGGTCCGTTTCGCCGTCGGTGCTGGACTACAACCAGGACGGATTCTGGGACATCCTGGCTGGAATCGGGTATCAGGAATCCGTGCTCTTCATTAACGACGGCCGGGGTGGTTTCGAACGGCAGCCTACCCCTGCTCGCGATGTGTCGAGCATGCCCTCAACCTGGCTTGTCCTCGATCTCGACGGGGATGGAGTGAGTGAGTGGGTCACCTCGTACGTGAATGCCTACAGCGCGGGGAAGGGATGGTTTGACCTTTACCACAAGAAGGGCACGGAGTGGGAACGGCTTGATCGTGCTCTTGAGTTCCCGAATCCACGCGAGGACCGGGTCATCGGTGTCACCGGTATCCTCCCCGTTGATATCAACCGGGACGGCCTGATGGACCTGTACTTCTGTGG
>JAIOPR010000232.1 GCA_021413805.1 Planctomycetota bacterium | reverse complement strand
GTTTCCTTCCTTGGAGAGGAGGCCGCGCTCGGTGGGGATGAAGCCCTTGTCGATGAGGTCGAGCAGGTCGGGCTTATCGAATTCGGAGTTGCTGCCGCCGCGGAGGAATTTCGCCATCGCCTCGGTTTTCTTGCGGACGCCGAGGATTTCCAGCTTGTCGATCGTGGCGGTGATCGTGCCGATCTGCGCGGCGTCAACCGCCTCGTCGGCCTTCATGCCGGCCGTGGTCCAGGTGTCCTTGTCTTTCTGGAGGTCGACCTTGTCCTCGTTTTCGATCTTGAAGCGGCTCCCGTTCTGGACGACGGCGTAGTTGTCGAGCGTGATCTGCCACACGCTCGCGGGATCGATTTTCGTCAGGTCGGTTTCGATCCAGTCCGCGAACTTCGTCGAGAGGTCCGCGTCCATCTTCACGTCGTAGACCCGCTTCTGCCCCGGCACGCGCACGAAATACCGTTTACCGGCGTCGTCCGCCTTGCGGCCCACGATGAGGTCGGCGAGGACCTGGCCGGCGGCGTCGCGGAGGGTGACGCGGCGGCCGCGGTCCTTTGGATCGCTGGCGGCGCTGTCCTCGGGGTCGATGACGCCGCAGACCGCGTGGTCTTCCTTGCGGTCGGTGCGGAACTTGTCCTTGCGCAGCCCCATCACGCCGGTCGCCGTCTTCGCGAGGCGGTCTTTGCCGTCCGCGGGATAATCGTGGTGCGAGGGAATCGTCCACTTGCCGTTCTTGAATTCCACCTTGAAGCTCGTCGGCGCCGAAGCGGTCGCGTCGTAATCAACGACCTGCAGCGACGTCGCGGCGAACGGGTCCTTGAACCCGGGGAAAAACGCCTCCCCCTGCTCGTCGAACACCCCGGCCTTGATCGCCCGCGGCGAAGTCGCGCCCGCGACGATGGCGAGCAGCACGGCGGCCCCGGCGACGATCCCCGTCTTTGCGTATTCGTTCATGGCTGCGGCTCCTTGCCCCCCCCGACCCAGCGATCCCCCCGCGCCAACCCGCGTTCCTTGCCGATCCTGACGAAGAAAATGATCAGCCCGATCAGGAGCGGCGGGATCGGGGGCAGAAGCGTGCTCAGCAATCTCACGCTGTCCTGGATCTTCTTGATCTCCGTCGAGGAGCGCGCCTTGCTCATGTCGATCGCGCGCCCCTTCTCGTCGTCGATCTTCTTCGTCTCCTCGTCCACGCGCTTCTGCTCGACCTGGCGCTTCTGCTCCATCATCACCCGTTTCAGCTCCGGGTCGAGATCGGTGCGCTTGTTGATCTCCTCGACGCCTTCCTTCAGGCGATCGTTCGCGTCCTTGAGCTTCTTTTCCGCGGCCTCGGTCGCCTCCTTGACGTCCTTGAGGCGCTGCTCGTCGTAGATGCGTTCCTTCGCTTCGAGGCGTTCCAGCGTCCGGTGCTTGCGGCGGCGCTTGCGCAGCTCGATGAACGACTCGTCGCCCGCGAGCTGGTCCACGCAGTTGAGGAAGAACGTCACGTTGTCCAGCTCGAGCGACTCGCGGTTTTCGCGGCGCATGTCGAAGAACGCCTGCGAGATGAAGTCCACGTCCGCGATGAAGATCACGTTCACCGAGCCGCTCGCCCGCGCGGCCAGCGTCAGCTCGCGCGTCCCCGCGACATGCTTCCGGTCCGCCTTGAAGCGCTGGCCGAAGAACGTCTTCTCGAGGATGTCCTCGTACAGGAGCGTGCCGGAGTTCTTGCCGGTGGTGAGAAGCGGGATGAAATTGGCGCCCGGCGTGCCGCGCGCCTCGATGCACCCCGGGAAAATCGTGAGGACTTCCTGCAAGCCGGCGGTGGTGAGTTCGTTCGGGTTGAACGCATCCTTCGCGCCGTTCCCTGCGCCGGTGAAGACAAATTCCGGGTCAAGCCACGAGTACTCGGGGTGCGGGTTGTACATGTCCCACGCGACCTCCGCGGTGTCCCACCGGATCCCGCAGAGCATCATGACCTCGCCGAAATTCCCCTTCTCCTCCGGCGGCGGCGCCCCCTGCTGGAACGGGTTCTTCGACCCGCCCTTCTGCTTCTCGCTCGGCGGACTCCCCGCGAACGAACGCGGGAACGGGTCGTCGAGCAGGAGCGTCGGCTTCTGGTCGTGGATCCACTTCGTCAGCGACTGCATCTGCGGCTGGGTCAAGGACGACGGCTGGATGACGATCAGCAGCGCGAGGTCCGGCGGGTACGGCCCCGCCACCGGGACCTGCACCACCTGGTACTGCCGCCGAAGCTCTTCAATGAATTCCCACTGCGGCTGCGAGCCCATGGTCTGGAAATCGAATCCGCCGAAGGGCTTAACGTCGTTGTCGAGGACGCCGACCTTGAGGCGGTTGGACTTTTCGCCCTCGGCGCCGGCCTTGACGGGGCGGGAGACGGTGCGCACGGAGCGGGAAAGCTCGTATTCGATGGGGAGGCCGCGGAAGAAGAACGGGGTGACGACCTCGTCGGCGCCGCACGTCACGGCGATGCCGAGGAACACGTCGATCGTCTCGCTCCGGCCGCCCGATTCCTGAGTCAGCTGGACCGGCCGGATCTGGAAGCGCTCTTCGGCCTCACGCGCCTGGTCGGAAAATTTCTCCGTCTCGATAACGTTGAGGCGGACGCGCTCGCCGCCGATCGCGGCGTATTCGCGGAGGAGGTTGAGCAGGTTTTCGCGCGTCTCGACGTAGTTGCGCGGCACCGTCTTGCTGACGTACGCCTGGATCAGCACGGGGTTCTGCGGGTCGATCTGGAGGATGATTTCCTTCGTCGTCTTCGTCAGCGAGTGAAGCCCTTCGGCCGTGCAGTCTGCCCTCAAGTTGGTGCGGCCCATGAGGATGACGAGGCTGATCCCGGCGATGAGCGCGGCCGAAGCGCGAGCGGCGAGGTGGAGCCCGAACATCGGGACGCGCCAGCGGCGGCGGCCGACGAGGACGAGATTGATGTAGAAGAAGACGCCGGTGACGACGAGGAAATAGAGGACGCCGGAAGCAGGGACGACGCCGCGGGTCATTTCTTCAAAGCGCGGGGAAGCACCGAGTTCGGTGCACCAGCGCCCGAGCAGTTTCCCGACGAGCGGGAGGTTGCCGAGAAGCTGCCCGACGCGGTCGAGGAACACGGGAACGGCGCAGAGCGCGGCCCCGAGGATGAACCCGACGGTCAGGTTGTCCGTCAGCACCGACCCGACCATGCCGATCGCGAGCAGCGCGGCGCCGAGCAGCCAGAACGCGTAGTAGTTCGCGAAGATCAGCCCGGCGTCCGGCCGCCCGAGCCACGAGAGAAACCCGAGCAGCGTCAGCGAAAACCCGAGCGACACCGTGTAGATCCCAAGCGCGCCCAGGTACTTCCCCGCCACCAGCTCCAGGTCCGAAACCGGCAGCGTCAGCAGCAGCTCGTCCACCCCCTGCCGCCGCTCGTCCGCCCAGGCGCTCATCGTGATCGCCGGGACGATGAACAGCAGCAGCACCGGGAACAGCACGTTCAGCGTCGAGAGGTTCGCGAGATTGTTGTGGAAGAACTCGTCCTGCCAGAACTGCAGGAACGAACACATCCCGATGAACAGCGTGA
Source organism: Planctomycetota bacterium (assembly GCA_021413805.1). Lineage (GTDB taxonomy): Bacteria > Planctomycetota > MHYJ01 > WSZJ01 > WSZJ01 > WSZJ01. The sequence goes on along the minus strand of JAIOPR010000232.1, from coordinate 34,090 downwards.
TGAACACGTACCCCGTGAGGCTCGTGAAATACCCCACGAAATCGCGGCGAAGGACGGCCCAGACGACGGAGAAGCGCATCAGACGGGCACCCCTGTCTTGGTGTGGAAGAAGGCCTCGAGGGTCCCGCACTCCTTTTTCATGTCGGCGGCGACCCCGTCGAACACGATGCGTCCTTCGTGGATGAAGATGACCCGGTCCGCCATCGCTTCGACTTCCTGCAGGATGTGCGTCGAGAGCAGCACGGTGCGGGTCGCCGCGAGTTCGCGGATCGTCTTGCGCATTTCGCGGATCTGGTTCGGGTCGAGGCCGGACGTCGGCTCGTCCATGATCAGGACTTCCGGCTCGTGCAGCATGACCTGCGCCATGCCGACGCGCTGCCGGTACCCGCGTGACAGCTTGCGGATCGGCTTGTCGAGGACGCTTCCCAGCCCGCACTTGTCCACGACGATCGCAACGCGCTCGTTCAGCTTCTCGGCGCCCATGCCGCGGGCGCTTCCGAAATACCGAAGCAACCCCCGCGGGGTCATTTCAAGGTAGAGCGGCCCGTTTTCCGGGAGGTAGCCGAGCTTTTCGGCGGCTTTCATGCGGTCGGTGGCGACGTCGAAGCCGCAGATGCGCGCGCTTCCAGAGGTGGGCGACATGAACCCGGTCAGGATGCGCATGGTCGTCGATTTCCCGGCGCCGTTGGGCCCGAGGAAAGCGGCGATCTGCCCGCGAGGGACCGAAAAGGTCACATCGCGGATCGCGTAATAATCGCGGTACAGCTTGGTGAGGCCCGAGGCCTCGATGGCGGGAGTGGTGTCTTTCACGGGTGAAGAGTTATAGCAGCGCCGGGTTGGGGTTGCAATTGCGTCCCCCGCTGAACAGCGGGGAGAGGTGAAATATTCCGGCGAGACGGCGCGACCATCAAAAAGTGAAGTCCCGCTAAATTCGCCGTTGTCCTGCCGTTGTCCTGCAGTTGTCCTCCGCCAGCCGTTGTTGACGTTGTTTTCGTTTTCCGTTCAGGTCGTTTTCTTTGGCGCGAATACGATGAACACGAAAAACGGAAACAACGGTTGGCTGAGGACACCGGCAGGACAACGGCAGGATTGACGTCCCGGAGCGTTACCTGCGCATCGGCGGCCGTCTCGGAGGCGGCACCTTCGTCGGCGTCTCGCTCGGCGGCCGGCCGCCGCTGTCTTCGTCCTCCGACTCCGAGTCGTCCACCCCGTCCACGCCGGTCACCCGCAGCCCGATCACATTATTCGCCGGTCCCGCCGGCTTGCGCAAATCGCGCAGATCCTTCGGCGGCGCGACCGGGCGGCGCGGCATCTGGCGAAGACCTCCCCGCGCCGCGGGCTTGGCCGGGCCCTGCATCACGCGCCGGCCCTGCGCATCCCGGCGGAATCCCGCCGTGCGCGGCTTCACCGGCTTGTCCTGGATCGGCGTGACTTCCATCGGCTCCACTTCTTCCGGCTCCAGCTCCGGCATTCCCGCAGGTTCGGGCATGACCGTCAGCGGTGGCTTCGACACCACCGGCGCCGCGACTTTCTCGACGGCGACGGGCGGCGGCGGCGGCGGAGCCGTCGCAGCCTGCTCCTCCTTTTCGAACGCCCTCGCTGCATCTCCGGCCTCGGAACTCTCCTCGTCCGATTCCAGGCTCTTCTCAAGCTCCGCCATCAGGTCTGCGTCGTCGCTGGAAAGCGCGGGCGCCGGCTTCGGCGGCGCGGGCGGCGCCGCGGCAACGACCGGCTTCGAGGGTGCGGCGGGCGCCGACGGCAACATCGCCTCGGAAGCCAGCCTCGCCACCGCATCGGCATGCGGCTCAAGCGACGCCAGCGCTTCTTCGTACGACATCGTCTGCCCACCCAACGCCGGCTTCGCGGCCGCTGCGGCCGGCGGCGCCTTCGGGGCTTCCTTCGGCAGCTCCGGCGATACGACCGGGATGTTGTCGGCGGTTTCGGGAAGCGCCTTGGCGGGGGCAGGCGGCGGGGCCGCGGGGCGCGCAACGGAAACGGGACGCGGCGCGGCGACCGGCGCGGCCGGCGGCGGCACAACCGGGGGACGCGGCGCGGCGACCGGCGCGATGGGCGGTGGTACGACCACGGGGCGCGGTGCGGCTGCGGGCGGCGGCGGTGCTGAAGGACGCGGCGGCGCAACCGGCGGACGCGAAGGACTCGCGCCCAGCGGCGGCACATTCGACGGCGACCGCGGCGGCGCCGACGACGACCCCGCCATCGGGTTCACACTCGACTGCCGCCGGTACGCCGCGGGCAACGGAGCCCCCGCCGGCGGAGGAGCCTGCGGCTTCGCGGTCCTCGATCCCATCGCCGGCAACGCCACAGGCCCCGGCCCCGGCCGCGCCCCGCCCGGCCGCTGCATCGGCGGCGGCGTCAACATCCCCGGCTCGTCCAGCGGCGACGCCAGCGTCAGCGGTTCCTTCGAAGGACTCGGTGCGGCCGCCGCCGGTTTCTCCGATTTCGGCGCCTGGCTCGCCCTCGCACGAAGCGCCGCTTCCAGCGCGTCCGCCTCCTGCCTCTCCTTCTCCCCCGTCAACCGCCGGCGCTCTTCTTCGAACTTCGCCTTCTCCGCCCGCAACGCCGCCTTCTCGGCCTCCAGCTGGCGCCGCAGGTCCTCGAGCTGTTCCTTCTCCGACTTGCCGGCTTCGCGTTCCTGGGCCAAGCGCCTCTCCTCCTGCTCCGCCACACCCGAGAAATCCTTCCGCACCACCGCGAACCGCTGCTCTTTGCTCTCGACCTGCTTCTCCCGCGCCGCCAGCTCGTCCCGCTTCGCCGCCGCCTCTTTCTCGAACGCCTCGCGATCCTTCACGTAGCGGAACTGCTTGACCTGCAGGTCCTCGACGGCGCGCTTGAGCGAAGCGTTGCCGTCCTGGTACTCCTTGAAGCGCTTCTCGAGTTCCTTGCGGTCAGCATAATAAGTTTCGCGCGCCGCTTCGAGTTCCCCGAAAGCTTTTTGCAGCTTGCCGCGGTCCGCCGCGAGCGCCGCCCACTGCTCTTCGATTTTCCCGGCGTGCGCCTTGATGTCCTCGCGCGCCTTGCTCGCCGACATTTCGTGAAGCCGTTTTTCGACCTCGACCTGCGCCTTTTTCGCGATCAGGTCGCGCTGCGTCGCGAGCGCCGCGTCCTCCGCCTTGCCGATCGTGTCGGCCGTGACGGAAGCGTGCTTGCGGATCTCGGCCTCGCGCCGCGCGATTTCTCCCTCGCGCCAGTTGAGCTTCGACTCCAGCCGCTTGAGGTCTTCGGCCTGGGAAGCGACCTTGCGCGCGATCTCCGCGATGCGGCTCTTCTGGCCCTCCGGGTCAAGCCCGGGGGCGGAGAGCGAGCGGATGATGTCGGAAGGAGAAGTGGCGGTGTCGCTCATGGAGGGGAGGGATTTTAGCGCGGGGGAGGCCCGGGAGGGAGAGGGAAAGAGGAGAAAGGGGAAAAGGGACGAATTTTCAATTTTGAATTTTCGATTTTCAATTCTCAATTTCGCGGGGGCGGGGGCCTGGGGCGGCATTTCGCTTGACGAGGGGTATCCCGGGGAGGATGATGACGGCTCACCGCGGGGTGGAGCAGTCCGGTAGCTCGTCGGGCTCATAACCCGGAGGTCGTGGGTTCAAATCCCACCCCCGCTATTCAGATCCAGGCGCGGCCCTTTGGCCGCGCCTGTTTTGTTTCCCCCCGGCGCTTCCCTACTTCGCGTACGTCCTCGTAAACGCCCACTCCTCGGTAAACCCCGGGAACTTCGTCCCGCGCTTTTCCAGGTCGTCAACGACGTGCTTCGAACTCCACGTCACCTTGATCGGCCGACCGGCTTCGATGTCAAACGTCATCGAGCCCGTGATGACCGTCTTTGACTTCGGAATCATTGCGTCATCCGGGGCGTCGGGGACCTTGCTGCTGTCGATGTCCTGCTGGCCCGAGAACTCGATCGTCGCGATGCCGGCATTCACGGACTTGAGCGTCGCCGTGACCTCGCACCCCGCGCTCGTCGCGTTGCCCACACCGATCGGCGACTTCTTGTCGTCCATGCGGTCGATGTCCTCGCGAAGCGCGTTCCTGGCGGTGCCCTGCGCGCCAGCCTTGCCGGCGGAGACGGTGTACTGAAGCGGTGAGTTGCACGAGCCATCGACCTTCCACGTGTCGCCGACATTGACGGCGCCCGCGGGAAGCATGACCTGGACCAGCTCGGGCGGTCCTTTTCCGAGCAGGGTCACGCTGAGATCCTCGGGCTTGCCGCGCTCCGTCTTGACGGTCGAGCCTTTGTCACCCTTCGAGAGCAGAAAGATACATCCCTCCTGGGACGTTGGCGCGGAAGCGGCCTTGGCGGTCGAGATTTTCGAGGCGAGAATCGTGCGGCGCACTTCCACCGGGTCGCCGCCTTTGTCCTCGACGCATGCGTCCGACCACTTCTCGATCAGCAGGAACGGCGATTGCACGATCACCGCGGTGACCGAGGAGAAGCCGGGCGACTTGACGCGATGCGCCGGATTGGCCGTGGACGTCAGCGCGAGCGTCTGGTCGACCTTCATCGACTGGCCCTTGGGGAGCTTGAGCTTGAGAGTCACCGGGTCGGCCGCGGCGGCGGAAGCGAGCAGGACGCAGATTGCGAAGAGGCGCATGGGAGATCCCTGAAGCAGGAAGTGGAGCGAGTGTAGTCTTCGTGGTCCCTGCGTCCAAGCGCGATGCCCGCTACTTTTTCGGCACCCGGTCATTCACGATCACCTTCGTCTCCGGCACCGGCCCCGGCTTCGCCTTGCGCGTCAGCGGGAGCAGCGCGAGGTCCTTCTTGTGGAATTCGCGGATCGCGCCCCAGCAGGATTTTCCGGGGGGGCCCTTGTGGTCGGCGTCGTCGCAGAGGAGCGAAGCGTTCGGGTCGCTGCTCATGATGCAGTTCTTGCAGTTATCGCAGTGCTCGGGGCGGTGGTATTTGAAGTGGATGAGTTCGTGGAAGAAGGTGTAGGCGAGGATTTTGCCGGGGGCCTCGATGGTGTCGGCGAGGGTGATCGCGTAATACTCGCCGGGTTTCGCCTTGGTGAGGTCCTTGTTGACGATGGTGAAGTCGGCGGGGCCGCCGTTGTCGGTGATGGTGATCTGGGCGACGTACATCTGGCCTTCGGTCAGGTCCCACATGTACTGGGACGCCTCCTTGGCGCGCTCGCCCCAGGACGCGAGGAACTTCTCGTCCGCGTCGCCGCGGTAGGTCGCCGTCAGGACCCAGCCCTGTGCCGGGTGGCGCGCCCGGCGGATCGTCGCGATCGCTTCCGGCGTCACCCACTTCCCTTCGAAGAACTCCAGGCCCTTCGCCTTCTGCTGGTCCTCGAACGTGGTCCAGGTGTCTTTGACCTTCTTGTCGCCGAGCGCCTTTCGCGCGGCTTCGTTGTCCGCTTCCAGCTCGACCGTCTTCCGCCACTCGATGCGCGCTTGCCAGGTGAGGCCCTTGTCGCGGCACCAGATTCCCAACTTGAAGTGCCCGTCCGCGGTGTCTTCGAAGTCGGCCTTCTTCGTCGCGTAGTCGTCGTAGAGTGTCTTGCCCGCCTTGCGCGATTTCACGTCCGAAAGGCGCACTTCAACCGGGCCGTCTTTGTACGTCAGGACGGTCAGCCGTTCTTCGTCTTCGCTCGCGATCGTGCCGACGAGCTTGCGCCCGTCGGTCGTCAGGACTTCTTCCGCCCGGGCGGCGGCGGAAACCAGCGACAGCATGATCGCGGCTGCGGCAAAAAGGCGCATCGGGCGACTCCTCGGGATGGCGTGGGACCTGGTGATTTCGGGCCCCCTGATTCCCCCCGATGAGTGTACGGGCACGCGCCCTTCCTTCTTCCCACTCGATTCTTCCTACGACGAGGATTCCGGAACGTGGACCGGCTCTTCCCCCGGCTTCTCCAGCCACCACAGAATCGGCGGGAGAATGAGGATGCTGGCGAAGAGGTAGCAGAGCATCCCGACGGAAATGGCGACGCCGAGGCTGCGCATCCCGCGGTTCGTGGAGAACGCGAGGCTGCCGAAGCCGACGATCGTTGTCAGGCTCGTGAGCGTGAGGCTCGGCCAGAGTGAGGTCACGGCCTCCCGGACGCTGCGGCACCGGATTTCGCGGAAGCGCTCGACGAGGTAGAGGCCGTTGTCGGTGGCGAGGCCGGCGAGGATCGGGAAGACGATGAGGTTGATGAAATTGGTGTGCATTCCCATGAGCTTGAGAATGCCGATGAACCAGAACGTGCCGACGAACGCCGGGAGAATGGAGATGGCCATCCAGCGGAAGGAGCCGTAGAGGACCCAGGCGAGCAGGATGCTCACGGCGCCGCCGGCCAGGGTGGACCAGAAAATGTCGGGGCCGATGCGCGCGTCGATTTCCTGCATGACGACCGGGAAACCGGACAGCACCGCGTCCGGGCAGGCCCGGAGCGCCGCTTCACGGAGGCCGGCAATCGCGCGGTTGCGTTCCGGCGTGGTGTGAAGGGATCCGGCGGGCGTGAACCAGACGAGGGAGCGCACGGTGCCGGCGTCGTCGCGGGCGAGGAAGCGGTTGCGGATGGAGAGGAAGAACGGGTCGCGAAGCGCGAAGGGGCGGACGGGGGTGCGGGCGGCGAGGAGGCCGCGGAGCCACTCCCGGGCGCCGTCGAACGCGGCGGGATCGAACCCTTCGGCGTCGAGGGCGCGGTCGAGGTCCGCGACGACGCGCGCGGCGTCCACCGCCGCGAGGCGGCGCGCCTGCCGTTCCTGCCGTGCCGCAGGCGCCACGAAATTCGCGATCGACTGCGTCGTGGCCCCGGGGATTCGCTCCAGCGCTTCCGAAACCAGCGCGGCTTTCTCGAGCGCTTCATCCTCCGAGCCGGCCCGGACCAGGACGAGGATCGACTCGGTCCCGGCGGCGTAGGCCACGCGGAGGCGTTCCTGGGCGTCGAGAAGGGTGTCGTCCTCGGAGCGGAGGTTGCGGATGTCCGACTCGGGCACGAGCCGGCCGAACGGCGGGCGGGCGAGGGCGGCGAGGGAAGCGACAGTGACGGCCGCGGCGAGCGCAGCGGTGAGGCGCGGGCGCCCGACGATCAGGTTGATGGTCGCGCGCGTGCCGGGAGCGGTCATGAAGACGACGCAGGAAACGGCGATGACGATCCCCAGGAAGGAGAGGAGCTGGACGGACGCGGCGAAGTAGACGGCGAAGAGCAGCCAGCACGTGCCGAGCACCCAGCGCGGGATATCACGGCCGGGGCGATCCGCGCGCTCAAGGCGGGTGAAGAGCGGGATCGCTGCGAAGGTCGAGACGAAAATCAGGAGCACGCCGACGCCGACGAGCGTGCCGAACTCCCGCAGGCCGCGGAACCCGCTCACCCAGAGGCACAGGATCGAAAACGCCGTCGTGACCATCGCGATGAACGCGCCCGGCCCCGTCCCCGAAAACGTCGCGAGCGACGCCGCTTCCGCCGACAACCCCGCCGCGCGCTCGTGCCGGAACCGGTGGAACATGTGGATCGTGATGTCGATCCCCATCCCCGCGAGCAGCCCCGCAAACCCGACCGTCACCGCCGTCAGGTGCCCGAACGCCACGCCCGCCAGCCCGAACGTCCACAGCGTCCCCACCGTGAGCGAAACCGCGCCGATCGCCAGGCTCGACCAGCGTCGCATCGAGATCAGCAGCATGATCAGCACCGGCGGGATCGACGTCAGCATGTTGAGCTTCAGGTCGCCTTTGATCGAGGCTTCGCTCTGAAGCGCGATCGGGTACCCGCCGAGCAGCGTCACCTTCCACCCGGCCGCAGACGGCACCTCGGCCCGCGCCTCCGCGAGCGCCCCCTCGACCCGCTCGACGATTCGCCGCGAAAACGCGACGTTCTGCGGCTGCTCCTTCCCTTCGACCGTCATGAGAAGCGCCGTCCGCCCTTCGTTGAAAAAATACCCTGACGACACGTCCACGCGCCCCTCCGGCTTCCCCGCCCCGAGGCGCTTCAGGAAAAAATCCCGAGTCAGGTTCAGGGGGTCGTGCTTCATGAGCGCGTCGGTCAGCCCCATTCCCGGACGCGAAAGCTGGCGCCGGCCGCGCTGGACCACCTCGCGGATTTCCGCGGGCTCGAGGCGGGCGAGGAAGCGGTCCATCTCGGCGTCGGGGAGGAGAAGCGGCCCGTGCTGCGACACGAGGTCGGCCATGAAGGCCTCCGACTCCGGGCTCATTTTCCATTGCGCCGAGACGATTTCAGGAGCGCCGGAAAGGCGCTTCCCCAGCGCGTCAGCCAGGCGCATGGCGGCGGCGTCAGGCGCGGCGGGGTCGGACTTCTCGAAAAAGATGAACAGCTGGCCGGTGAACGCGAAGTGCTTCATGACCTCGCTGACGGCGTCCACGGACGGGGAATCGGCGGGGAGGACTTTTGAGATGTCGCTGGAGAAGCGGAGGCGCGAGGCGGCGAGCGCGGCGAGGACGCAGGAGGCGACGAGCAGGGCGACCGTCAGGCGCGGGCGGCGCCAGATGGCGTTGTGGAATGCGGCGAAAAGGCGGGACATCCAGGGCGTGGGCTCGGGGGTCGCCACGGTTCAGGCCTGCCCCGCGGCGGCGCGGAAATCCGGCGTGAGGGCGGGATAGAGGGCGCGGAAGCGCTGGTGAATCTGCGGGTAGTCGGCGGCGGCGGGCGAGGGCGAGGTGCTTCCCGGGACGCGGACGGCGGCGGGGAGTTCCGCGCCGGAGCCGGCGGCCGCGAGCAGCGCCGCGCCGAACGCCGCGCCTTCCGCCGAGCTGACGGTCGCGATCTCCGTCCCGAAAACATCCGCGAGAATCTGCCGCCACAGCGCGCTCTTTGCCCCGCCGCCCGTGACGCGCACCTGCCGGAACGGCGCGAGCCCGGCGCCGCGCATCAGGTCGAAACCGTCTCGGAGGCCGAACGCGACGCCTTCGAGGACGGCGCGGACGAAATGGGCGCGGGTGTGGCGGACGGTGATCCCGACGAACGCGCCGCGCGCCAGCGGATCGTTGTGCGGCGTCCGCTCGCCCGTCAGGTACGGCAGGAAAATCAGCCCGTCGCTCCCCGGGGCGACATCCGCGGCCGGCCCGACCAGCGCTTCGAAATCCTCCCCCGGCGCGAACGTGTCCCGGAACCACCGCAGGCTCCCCGCCGCGGAAAGCATGACGCCCATCAGGTGCCATTTCCCGGGGAGGGCGTGGCAGAACGCGTGGAGTCGGCCCTGGGGCTCGATGAAGGGCTTGTCGCAGGCGGCGAAGACGACGCCGGAAGTCCCGAGGCTGACCGAGACGATTCCTTCCTCGACCGCGCCGGTTCCGACCGCCGCCGCCGCCTGGTCGCCGCCGCCGCCGAAAACCGGCGTGCCGGCGCGCAGCCCGGTGAGCGCCGCGGCGTCCTTCGTCACCGCCCCCGTCGCCGCCGTCCCCTCCACGGTCCGCGGCAGCCACGCCCGGTCGATCCCCAGCGCCGCGAGAATCTCCGGCGACCAGTCGCGCTTCGCCAGGTCGAACAGGATCGTGCCGGAAGCCCCCGCCTTGTCCGACGCGTACTCGCCGGTGAGCCGCAGCCGGACGAAATCGTGCGGCAGCAGGATGTGCCGGACCCGCGCAAAGATTCCCGGCTCGTGATTCCGCACCCAGAGAATTTTCGGCGCCGTGAACCCCGTCAGCGCGTCGTTTCCCGTCACCGCAATCAGCCGCTCCCGCCCCACTCGCGTTCGAATCTCGTCGCACTCCGCCCCCGTCCGCTGGTCGTTCCAGAGGATCGCCGGCCGAAGCGGTTTTCCGTCCGCATCGAGAAGCACGAGCCCGTGCATCTGCCCGGTGAGGCCGATGGCGGCGATCGAAGCGGGATCCACGCCCGTCGCCGCGAGAACTTTCCGGACGCTCGCGCAGGCCGCCGTCCACCACAGGTCCGGGTGCTGCTCGCTCCAGAGCGGGTGCGGCGATTCGAAGGCGTATTCCGAGGAGGCGACGCCGAGAACCGCGCCTGCGGCGTCAATGAGAAGCGCTTTGGTGGCGGTGGTGGAGACGTCGATGCCCAAGAAAACTGGCATGTCAGCAGAGCTCGGGCAATTTCAGCGAAGCAATAGGTACTTCGAAACCGCCCTTTCCGCCGCGAGCGCCCTGCTCTGCGCCAGCGGCCGTCCCGGACCGCCCCCCGGGGGGCGATCCGGGACGTCCGGCGGGTCTGATGGAGTGGGAACGCTTCACGAACGCCCATTCTATTCCCTGCGTCGCCTCCGAACCAGCCCATCTGCGGCGGGAGGGCCGCTCGCGGGCGGCGCTCTCGATTCCTCCGGCGCGGCGAGCAGGCCAAGGTGCCGCAGAATCTTGTAGATCGAGTGGGCGCGTCGGGCGCCAGGAGCCCGCGCTTCTTCCGATAACCTCCGCCTCTCCCCCGACGGCGTCTCGCTCGCGTTCGTGCATGGCGCCCGCGCCGGCCGAACTACTTCACCTTGATCTTCTGGACCGAGAGCGTCGTGCCTGCGGAACCGACGACGGTGATCTCGTCCCCTTGCTTCGAGCATGAATACACGTGGTCGAAGGGCAGTTCCTGCTCGAACTCGCCGGAGACCAGCATCAGCTTGCTGGAGTCCTTTCCGGACTGCTTCGCCCAGTAGGTGAGGTCATTTCCCCCGGGCAGAAAGAGCGGCTCGCTTCCGAAGGTTCTAACGCCCCGCTCCGTGACGACGATGAATTCCCGGGTCGTCCCATCTGTCCAAAGGATAAACGCGAAGGCGGGGCCACGATCTACTTCACCCTGCGCGTATTTTGCGCGGGCGATTTCCTTGTCCCCCGCCATAACGACGCGGTCGGCGCCGACCGCCGCGAGGTAGTAGATTTCTCCCTTGGTTGAATACCGTGGAGTCGCCACCTCGGCGAAAGGCGGTCCCGCGACCCCCCCGTCGAAGACGATGGATTTCCCGGCACGTTTCGCAATGAGCGCGAATTTCTTCCCGTCCGGCGAGAACAGCGGGGCGCCGGTCAGGGAATCGAAGGTCTCCTTCTCGACGAAGTCGATGACCAGCACCTTGCCGGCTCCCTTGGCCGCTGCAAATACGAGCTGGCCGTCGTCAGAATAGAGCATCCAATCGATGCCCGAGTAGGCCTCGCTCTTGCGTCCTTCAATGTGGACAAATGTTGAGGCTCCGTCCTTCGCTGTCCAGGCGACCTTCCTGCCGTCCTTGCTGAAACAGACATCCGTGGACGGGACGAAGTTCGCAATTGCACCATCATGGGCAAACGTGTGGACAGGTTTGGAATCAATGAAGAGCTGGTATCTGTTCTTTTCAGCCTCTTTCGCTCTCGGGTCGTCCGCCCGCTTGACGCCTGCCGCCAGCCTCTTGAACTGGTCCAGGGTGAAGGCGATCCGCTTTCCATCCGGGCTGAACCAGATCCCCTTCCCGCTCAGTTCAGTCCCCGGGGGACAGCACTCCTTGCCCTTCCATGAGAGCTTCGCGTCGCCCCAGAACATATCGCCGCGCTCGTCCGCGTCAGAAAAGGAGTAGTAAAGACCTCCGCCCGGATCGAAGCCCCAGCGCCGGAGAATGCGCTTCTCCACGACCTTCGAGCCGTTGACGAACAGACCCTCCAGGTTTTCCCGGATCTCGAGTTCATACGCCACTTTTCGGCCGCCCTCACTCAAGGTGAGATTCTGGGCAAATTTTGGGATCTGCGTCGTGGTGCCATTCACGACGACGCGGGTTCCCGAATCGTCCGTGAGCCTGAAGGATCGCCCATCATCGCTTCCTTCGGCAAACGGATAGAGCTTTGCCTCTCCCTTGCACGCGAGTTCCTTCTTCCCGATCACCGCCGTGTACACGAGCCCCTTGACCGCGAGGTAGGCGACGATCCTGCCATCCGGCCCGAACCAGAAGTGAGTGACGTCGTCGGCCTTTGTCGGGGGAAGTGCCAGCGCGTCCCTCAGTTTCCCCGGCCCTTCGAGGAGGTAGAGACTGGTGCCCGGCAGGTCAAGGATGGACCTGTCGTAGAACGCCCGGTGGGAGCCTGGCTTGACGTCGGGCTGGCGCTCCCGCTCCACGTCGTATTCCTTCCCTCCCAGGCGGACATGGCGCTTCTCCTTCAGGGTTGCGACGTAGCCGGGAAGTCCCGTTCCCTCTTCGATCCAGGCGTTGGTGATCACGGCCCCGGGCGGAATCGTGACGGGAGCGGTGTCCGGGCTGGGCTCCTGGGCGATTGCCGGAATGGCCGCCGACGCCAGCAGGACTCCCGCCGCGAGAATGCGGCAGACCGAAGGGGTTTTTGATGAATGAGTCATGGCTGTTCTCCCGGCGCCGAGCCGGCGCGTTCCGGTGATTGTAGGCGAACATCGTCCCGCGTCCCCCGATCTTTTCCGCCCCTCTCCGGATCAAGTAGAGTCCCGCCCCCAGGATTCAAGCCCCCCTCGGATTCGAAGATCACATCCCCGACCGCCTCCCCGCGTGGCGCCGGGTCGAGGACGCCGCGCACCGCATTTCGGAGACGTACGGGTACCGCGAGATGCGGACGCCGCTTCTGGAATCGACGGACCTGTTCGTGCGGTCGGTGGGCGAGGTCACGGACATCGTCGAGAAGGAGCAAGCGGCTCGCGCACGCCTCGGCAGTCGACTACGGTCCCCTCGGGAGAATGGGCGCAGCCGACGAGGAACCGACAGGACCACGTGCCGGTGCGGGACTTTCTCCATCAGCTCCGTCGCCACGAATTCCCCGAACTGCACCTGCCGCTTCTTCTGGCACGAAGGGCAAAGGCAGGGGCTCTTGCAGGAGTGCGCGAGCAGGTACTCGTCCCCGCACTCGGCGCACCTGATGCGCGCGAACCCGTAGTCGAGGATGCCGCACTTCAGGAAATTCTTCGTCGCCCGCGGCACCACCGGGCGCAGTGGGCCATGCGTTCGCGCGAGACGGAGGGCAAGACTGCGGGGTGATTCTGACGTCATCGCGAGGACGGATTAACGCGGAGTCCCTCCGAGGTTCGCCACCGATTCCGTCGCGGGATCGGTAGCCGTAATCGACATATGGAGGCAAAACCCGGAGACCAGCACCAGGAAGACGAGACTCACTGCTCCGAAAACCCAACCCATCGCGTCGGATCCTTCCTCAAGAAAACAGTCTTGAGGGTCGACGGGATTGTAGTGGACGCGGCAGGAGGGGTTTTCAAAGTACCTGAGATGAAGAGAGGAGTTCTCCTCGTCGCTCATTCCCACTTCTCCGAGCAGGAAGTAGTTGAACGAGGTGTACTTTTCGCCATTCACCCGAAACGTGTACTGGAAGTGGGGTCTCCAGCCGGGGGTTTTCGGGTTGGAGGACAGGGTCGTTTGTCCACCGATGACCAGTCCCTCGATCGTCGGCCAGTTCCTCCCTTCCTCGGCGCGGTGAAACCACCAGGCCGAGAACACCAATCCCGGAAGAGAGAGCACCCCGAATGCGATGGCGGCGACGCGCCACACTTTCCGCGTCGAACCCGGCGGCGTCGGGTCGTCGAAGTCGTCGACCGCAAAATCCTCCGGCGAGGGTACGAGGAAGGGTTCGTCCGGCGGGCTGGCTTCAGTCAATTACAGCCTCCCTTCTTCACCGGCTTCTCCGCTTCGCCCGTGGTCTTCAGCAATAGGAACTTCGAAACCGCCCTTTCCGCCGCGAGCGCCCTGCTCTGCGCCGGCGGCGTCGATGAGAAACGCCTCTGTCGCGGTCGTGGAGACGTCGAGGCCGATGAAAGTCCGCATCTCAACGCGCTCCCTGCGGCGGCATCACGTCGTCGATGGCCACGCCGGTCCGTACAGTCCAGACCTCCCGGTGCGAGGCGGATTCGCCGGGCTGAAGCGTGGACGAAGGGGCGAGGGTTTCGAGTTCGAGGAAGCGATCGTTGCAGTAGCACTCGCAGGAACTTCCCCGCTCCGCCGTGAGGGGATGGATGGATTTCGAGAAGACCGTCCCGTCCCTGAAATAGCGCTGCACACCCGTCTCGAAACCGATCTTCAGGGATCCGGATTTCATGCGGGCATGGACGACGGTGCAGTCGTTTCCCCACTCGATGAAAGGACTGCGGATGTCCGTGTAAGGCCAGAGGGAAAATCGGCGATCCGCCTGCAATCCCGCTTCGTCCCCGGGAATCCGGGAAGGATGGAGGAGCGCGCTGCCTCCAGGTTTGAACTGGGTGATCGCCCAGGGCGCGCAGGTCAGGGCCTGGGTTCCGGTGTTTGTGAGGACGTGGTTGACGAAGACCACCGCTTCGGAGGAGTTCGATTCAGGTGCCAGCGTGACCTGCATCACCTTCTGAATTCCAGCCCGCTGCGCCGGCGCCGTCATGACAAAACCGCCCGGGATCGGCTCGACCAGGACCGGGAGGTCGTCGGGCAAGTACGTTATTTCGGGGACTTCCGGCGCAACCCAAAACCGATGCCCGCCCCAGAAGTGAAACTTCCCCGCCCCGGGGCAATCCAGCGTCATGTCCGGCACTTCCGCGAAAAGATTTTCCCCGCCGCGAATCCGCAGCGACAGAATCCGCGGCCCGACCGTCGTCGTGATCAGCATCGACAACGCCTCGTTCTTCAACTCAACGCACGGCAGCCCGAGAAACTCCGGCATCACCGCACGCCCATCAGAAGTTCGACGACGAGCTGGTCGAGCCGCTCGTACGGGAGCCCGCGGCGGCCCAGCGCTCCGCGGTCGAACGCCTCGGCCTTGAGCGCCTTCGATTTCGCCGGGGAATATTTGCCCTTGAAGCGGTCCATCGCGCCGTCGTCGGCGACGATCTCGGCGAGGAGGCCCTGGATTTCGGCGTCCTCCCAGAACTGCGCGGCCTTCTCCTTGAGGATCAGGTAGGTGCGCATGCACCCCGCGGCGAACGCCTTGACGTCGTCTTCGTCGGCGGTGCGGTAGGCGTGCGCGTCGAAATGCCGCGAGCCGGTGTAGCCGACGTCCTCGAGGAACTTCACGAGGAAAAACGCGGACTTGAGGTTGTGGGAGCCGAAGCGCAAGTCCTGGTCGTAGCGGCCGAAGGACTGGTCGTTGAGGTCGATGTGGAAGAGTTTCCCGGCGTCCCAGGCCTGGGCGACGGCGTGGGTGAAATTAAGGCCGGCCATGTGTTCGTGGGCGACCTCGGGGTTGACGCCGACCATCTCAGGGTGGTCGAGCGTCTCGATGAAGGCGAGCATCGCGCCGGTCGTCGGGAGGAAAATGTCCCCGCGCGGCTCATTCGGCTTCGCCTCCAGCGCGAATTTCAGCGCGTACTTCTGGTCGCGCACGTAGCCGCACAGGAAATTCATCGCCTCACGCATCCACTTCTGCGCGTCCAGCAGGTTTTTCCCCGCGTCGGTTTCGGTCCCTTCACGCCCCCCCCAGAACACATAAATCCCCGCGCCGAGGGAGACGCCGAGGTCGATGGCGTTCATGGTTTTTTGAAGTGCGTAAGCGCGGACGTGGGGGTCGTTGCTGGTGAAGGCGCCGTCGCGGAAAGCGGGGTCGCCGAACAGGTTGGTCGTGGCCATCGGCACGACGAGGCCGGTGTCGGAGAGCGCCTTCCGGAAGTCCGCGATGATCTTTTTCCGAGCCGCGGGCGTCGCGTCGATCGGGACGAGGTCGTCGTCGTGAAAGTTCACGCCGTACGCGCCGACCTCCGCGAGCAGCCGGACGATTTCCACCGGCGAAAGCGCCTTGCGCACCGGCGCCCCGAACGGGTCGCGCCCCGTGTTGCCGACGGTCCAGAGGCCGAAGGTGAAGCGGTTGTCGCTGTGAGGCTGGTAGGTGTTCGTCATGGGCGCACGATACCGCGAGAGACCGGGAACAACTCGCCTGAAAAGGTGCGGCAGATCGCCTGGTGAAAGTCAGAAAGGCAAAACGACCTAACACGGAAATCACTGAGGGACGGAGGGGCACCGAAGACGGCGAGACGAGGTCGAGAAGTTTCATGCTTACTGAATTTTGAGATTGTCGTTGGGTTTTTATGGAATGCGCACACCCCGTGTCGCCTTCTTCCGTGTCCCTCCGTCCCTCAGTGCGTTCCGTGTGATGCCGTTTTTTTGCAGGAACCGCGGACAATGTCGGACCGCGGCATTTCGCGTATCCTCCGTGCATGCGCCGGTACACGACCGACGACTCCCGCCTCATCGAAAACCGCAGCCCCGCGGCCGTCTTCCGCGTGCTCGCAGACTTCGAAAGCTACAACCGCTGGTTCCCCCGCGAAGTCCGTTTCCGCATCCTGCAGCTCATTCCCGGGCTCGTCGCTTCCAAGCTCGAAGTCCTGATCGCGAAACACCGCTTCACCGCGGAAGTCGTTCGCTACGAAGCGGGCAAGTCGATGGAGTGGGCCTTCCGCTCGGAGCTGTATGCGGGGCAGGGCCGCTGGTCGCTGGAGGAAATCGAAGCGGACACGCGGCTGAGCTACAAGAGCGACCTGCCGGTGCATCCGTCGCTGATCGCGGAGCATTTCCTGAACGCGAAGGACTTCGCGGCGAAGCATGCGGCGGTGATGCGAAAGGCGTTCGTTGGGCTGGAGAAATACCTGGAAGAGGTCGCTCGATGAGCGAGCCGGTGTCGCGTGTCAAGGCGCTCGGCGCGATCCTCTCGTGCGCCGTTGCACTGGTCGTCGCGATCGAATTGCGCGCGGTGCAGTTCGCGACGCCGCACATGCTGAGCCGCGACGGGTACTACCACGCCCGCTACGCCAACCTCCTCCCTTCGCGCGGCCTCTCGCGGGAATTCGCGTGGACCCAGTTCTCATTCTGGAAAAACCACTTCTCCGACAAGGAAGTCCTCTTCCACGCCTGGCTCGTGCCGTTCTGCCGCGACGAAACCACGATGGTCGCCCACGCGAAATTCGCCGCGTGGCTCCTGGCCGGCGCGGTGATCGCCGCGTTCGGGTTCGCGATGCGGTACACCGGCGTCCGCGCCCCGCCGGTCTGGGCCCTCGCCCTCGCCGGATCCGGCAGCCATTTCCTATACCGCCTCTGCGAATGCCGGGCGCACGTGCTCTCGATCGGGTTCTTCATCGCGGGAACGGCGCTTCTCCTCAAAGGAAAATGGAAGTGGCTCGCGGTCTGCGGGTTCCTGTACGCCTGGTCGTACGCGGCGCCGCACATGCTGGTGGCGATCGCGATGGCGCACGCGGCGGCGATGTGGATTCACGAAGGGAAACGGGAGTGGCGCGGGGTCGCAGCGGCGGCGGTGGGGGTGTTCGCGGGGCTGGTAATTCACCCGTACTCGCCGAACTCGCTGCACATGTGGTGGGTGCAGAACGTCGTCGTGCTGCAGCAGACGTGGGGCGGCGCGTCGTCGGGGCTGACGTGGGGGGACGAGTTCGACGCGGTGCCGACGCGCTCGCTGGTGTTCGAGTCCACCGGTGTTTTTATTTCGATGATCGCGGGGACGATCCTCTCCGTCGTCTCCGCCCGCCGCCAGCTCCTCTCCGCACGCACCTTCTCGCTCCTCTTCATCGCCCTCGCCTGTTTCGGCCTCTACTGCCTCTCGGGGCGCTTCATCGAGTACTTCGCCCCTGCCGCCGTCTGGCTCGTCGCTTCGGCCGTGAGCGACCTCGTGGACGCCGACAAACTCTCGGGGTGGTGGAAAACACGCCCCGGGGCCGTCGCGTGGGGCGCCGCCCTCGCCGTCGCGCTTCTCGGCGCCACCCACTGGCGCACGATCGACCGCTCCGTCGAGGAATCCCGCCGCTGCAAAGGCCCCGTCCTCGCCGGCGCCGCCCGCTGGACCCGCGCCCACCTCCCCGCCGGCGCCAACGTCGGCCATCTCAACTGGGGCGACTTCGTCCAGCTCTTCGCCTACGACCCCGACCACCATTTCATCAACGGCCTCGACCCCGCGTTCATGCTCGTCACCGACCCGGCGCGCATCCGGTACTGGGAAGAGGTCCGCACGGGTCGGCAGCCGCTGGACCCCGAGGAGTTTGCGGCGACGTTCGACACGGAAGTGCTGATCGTGACGAAGGAAGTCCCGCGGCAGGTGCGGATGTGCGAAGACGCGCTGCTGGAAAGGCTGTTCGAGGACGAGAAGTCGATCGTGTACTCGCTGAAGTCGCCGGTGCAGAAGGCGGATTAGCGCGACAGGCGCGGCCGGTAGCCGGGGGGGCGCCGGGGGCCGGCCGGCGGCGGCATCGGGCTGGTATACGCCTGGCCGATCAGTTCGCGCATGACCTCCGGCCGCGGGTGGCGAAGGGTCAGGCCCGCCTCGTCCACCTTGGCGGAAGCGATCCGGGTTTTGAGAACCCACCGATGCCACAGGACGACGCAGGCGGTGATCCAACTGACGATGGCGAGGAGGATGACGGTCGCGACGCCGGCGCCGCCCACGTTGCGGGACGCGATCCCGGCGATGAGAAGAACAAGGAGCGCGAACCCGCCAAACGAGACAAGGGGGTAGCCGATTTCACTGGCCCGCCATTTATCGGCGCAGGGACGGCACACCGGGACACGGATCTCCTGGACCTGTCGCTGCACGATGTACAGGATGAACATTCCCAGCGGGCCGAAGAGAAACCACCCCAGCCACACCGTGGAGGGCGCCCACGCGAACGTCTTCCGCTTCTCCGTCACTACCTCCGCGCTCCCGCACATCCCGCAGGGGGACCGCGGAAAGTTGCTTCCGCGCGGAAACCGGAGCTGGTCGCCGATCCAGGTGATCGCGATCGGGCCGAGCGCCCGGGGGCCCGCTTCCACGACCGGCGTCACGGCGAAGCAGTACGGGCACTCGGCCTGGCCTCCGGGCGGCTTGAAAGGCAGCCCGATTTTCTTCCCGCAGGAGCTACAGAAGAACGAGATCATGCGTTTTTCGTCCAGGCGTCCTGGATCAGTTTCGCGTCGGGCAGGGCGAGGTGGACGCCGGCCTCGTCGATGTGCTTGCAGATCAGCGTGCGTTTGCCGATCCAGGCGTAGCGCCCGACGATCATGCCCGCGATCCAGACGGCGAATCCGGCGAAGACGCCGATGGCCATGGCCTCGTCGTTCCCGAGCGTGGCGCCGATGATCCCGCCGAGGATCGGGAAGAACAGGACGCCGGCGACGATCAGGGCCGGATATCCCCATGTCGCCGTCGTCCAGCGCCGGGCGCAGGCGCGGCAGAGCGGGATGCCGAGGACCTCGGTCTTGCGCATGAGAAGCATCCCGATCACCCCGAGCAACGACGCGTGCGGCGGGCTGTACTGGAACTTCTTCGACACCAACTCAACCCCTTCGCCCCCCGCGCAGATGCTGCAAGCCGTCCGGGGAAGAAACGCCCCGCGCGGGACGACGAGCTGCTTGTCGATCCAGTAGGCCTCCAGGCCGCCCTGCCCCGAAGGCCACGCCGCGGGAGCGCCGGCGGCGGGGACGAGGGTGATGCCCTGACAGAAGGGACACTGCGCCTGGCCGCCCGGCGGCCGTTCGGCGAGGCCGATGCGCTTGCCACACTGGGTGCAGAAGAAATCGATCACGCGCGGCATGGTAGCGCACCGGCACCGCGTCGCAAAAGAGTCCGGTGTTTACTTGGCCGCGTCGTCCCGCAGTTTCTCGAGCACGCGCAGTTTCTTTTCCAGCGCTTCCTTATCCCCGCCGGCCGCGCTCTTCGCCGCCGCGCGGGCCGCATCGATCGCCGGGGCGAGAAGCGGAAGCATGGCCTCGCGCTGTTCCCGAAGCGCCGCTTCGAATTCCGGCGGTGCGAGGACGGCACGCTCGCCGTTGCACCGGAGCACCCGCCGCGAGCCGTCGGGGTGAGGTGCCGCGTCGTAGACGAGGATGGAGTCCGGGGGCGTCTCCGTTCCCCGGAAGGGATACAGGTAGACGTAACCGGCCGTTCCCGCGAGGTCGGCCGGGCAGAGCAGGTCCCCGGGTTTTGCGAGCACGCCGGCCTGGAGCAGGTCTTCGATCGCCAGCGGTTCCGCGCTGAACTTCTCCCGGTAGGCAACGATGGTGACGAAGATCTGCCCGAGCTGCGTGTCGCAACGCCGCGAACCGAGGGCCGCGGCCTCGCCCGGCGCCCAGCCGCGCAACGCGAGATCCACCGCTTCCGCCGCCCGCGGGCCCGTCCGCTCCGCCCAGTGGCCCTCCCACCCATTCGCGACGAAGGAGACGCCGTACGCAGGCCAGTAGGCGATCGACCAACCCTTGAACTGGCACCGGATCTGGACGTACTGGTGCACGAACTCGTGGATGATCGTTCCCGCCCGCACCCTCGGGTTCCACGAATCCCATTCCTCGAGGTCCTTGACGATCATCCCCCACGAACGCTCCTGCGCCTCGTAGTCCGTCCCCGGGACGATCGCCTGAACGGCGTGGAAGAAGAGGCTCTCCTCCCCCGCCTGGAGAATTTCTCCTTCGCCCGGGATCGTCCACAGCAACGCGGTCCCGTGAGCCTTGACCCGGGTTCCGCGCGGGAAAATCTCGGTCCGATGGTCGTTTGGCGAAGCGTGCCAGGCCTCCGGCGGCGTCCGCTCGATCTGCTCGAGCCCGGCGTTGACCAGGTCGGCGTCCCTCGCGAGGTCCACGTTGCGCCCGGGCACGATGAGGAACGGCGCGCTCACGACCCCGGTCACCAGTTCACCGGCGCCCGACGCGAACTTGAGGCCCGCAGAACGAAAGCGTTCGCGGCGAAACAGGACGAGCCCTTCGAACGCGAGCGCCGGCCCTTCGAGGAAGTCCCCCAGTCCGTACAGGATCCGCCCGGCGTCGCGGAGCACCGGCGCTTCGGTGGACTCGAGCCCGAAGCCCGCGTCGGTCGCGAGTTTCGCGGGCCAGCCGAACGGGTTGGCCGGCGAACTGCGCGGCTGCAATCCCGAAGTGCACCCCGCGAGCGAAAGCGCGGCGAAAACGAGCCCGATCGCCAGGAGGTTTCGCTTCACCGCGCGCGTCGCCGGCCGCGTGCTTTCGGGGCGGATTTCCGGGCCCTCTTCGGCCCCGCCGGTTTCTTTTTCCCGTATTTCGCCTGGTAGCGCGCCATCGACTGCCGGATGGTTTCCATCGCCTGGAGCGGCCCGCTGAACTCGCGGACATCGACCATCTTGTGCTCGAGTTTCTTGTAATCCTCAAAGAAGCGCCGGAGTTCGAGCAGGCGGTGGCCGCGGAGTTCGCCGATATGGGTGTAGGAGCTGTACTCGGGATCGTCCATGTGGATGCAGATGATTTTTTCGTCGTTATGCCCCTGGTCGATCATGGTCATCATGCCGATGGGGCGGACGCGGAGAAGCGAGAGGGGCGCGACGGGCTCCTGCATGAGGACGAGGACGTCGAGCGGATCGTTGTCGTCGCCGAGCGTTTGCGGGATGAACCCGTAGTTCGCCGGGTAGACCACCGACGAGTGCAGCACGCGATCGACGTACAGCAACCCGGTCTCCTTGTGGAGCTCGTACTTGACCTTGTCGCCTTTCGGTATCTCGACAACGGCGATAAAAGTCTCGGGCGCGTCTTCGCCGATCGGGACGTCGTGCCAGGGGTGGGCCATGGTGTGCTTTCTGGAAGAGGTAGGGCGAGGATAGAGACACGGAGGCCGAACGTCATGAGGAAGTCGTGGGGGGAACAAAAAACGCTTTCACACGGAACGCACTGAGCGCACGGAAAACGGCGAGAAGGAAGGCGAAATAGCGCTGACGAGACCCGCGCCGCTTCGCCCTAAAAATGCCCCAAATGCCGTCCTCCGTGCCCTCCCCCTTTTCTCCATGCCCTCTGCGGCAGTCCCTTTGAACTCCGGCTACCCCCTTTGTCCTTCCGCTTCCCCGGATTCGCACTAAACTCTCCGCCCCCCCTTAACGCCACCGGAGTTTCCATGCCGCCGCCGTTCATCATGCAGATCGAGCACCTCTCGAAGTCCTACGAAAAGAAAACCATCATCAAGGACATTTCGCTCTCGTTCTACTACGGGGCGAAAATCGGCGTCCTCGGCTCCAACGGCTCCGGCAAATCAACCCTCCTCCGGATCATGGCCGGGCAGGACAAGGACTTCGAAGGCTCCCTCCACCACATGCCGAACTGCAAGATCGGCTTCGTGCCGCAGGAGCCGCAGCTCTCCAAGGACAAGGACGTCAAGGGCTGCCTCGACGAAGCCGTCCACGAAACCCACGAGCTCCTGCGCAAGTTCGAGGAAGTCGGCGCGAAGATGGAAAAGAAGCTCAAGCCCGCCGAGATGGAAAAGGCGATGACCGAGATGCAGGACCTCCAGGACAAAATCGACGCCTGCAACGCCTGGGAAATCGACCGCCAGCTGGAAATCGCGGCCGAAGCGCTGGAGCTGCCGCCGATGGACGCCAAGATCGCGGTCCTCTCCGGCGGCGAAAAGCGCCGCGTCGCCCTCTGCCGGACGCTTCTCCAGAGCCCCGACCTCCTCCTCCTCGACGAACCCACCAACCACCTCGACGCCGCCTCCGTCGCGTGGCTCGAACGCTTCCTCAAGGATTTCAAGGGCACCGTCATCGCCGTCACCCACGACCGGTACTTCCTCGACAACGTCGCCGGATACATCCTGGAACTCGACCGCGGAAGAGGCATCCCGTGGCAGGGGAACTACACCTCGTGGCTGGAGCAGAAGAAGAAGCGGCTTGAACTGGAGGAGAAAACGGAAGAGCAGCGGCAGCGGACGCTGGCGCGCGAACTCGAATGGATCCGCCTCTCCCCCAGGGCGCGGCAGGCCAAGCCGAAAGCGCGCATCGCGGCGTACGAGACGCTTCTCGCGCAGGACGCCGAGGACCAGGGGAACGACCTGGAAATGCGCATCCCGGCAGGGCCCAAGCTCGGCAACCACGTGCTGGAGGCGAAGAACGTCCGGAAAGCCTACGGCGACCGCGTGCTCATCGACGACCTCAACCTCTCCCTCCCCCCCGGCGGCATCATCGGCGTCATCGGGCCGAACGGCGCGGGCAAGACGACCCTGATGCGCATGATCATGGGGCAGGAGAAGCCCGACAGCGGCACCCTGACCCTCGGCCCCACCGTCAAGCTCGCCTACGTGGACCAGAACCGCGAGACCCTCGCCGCGGATAAAACCGTCTACCAGGAAATCTCCGACGGCCAGGACCAGTTCAAGACCGGCGGCAAATGGATGAATTGCCGCGCCTACGTCGGCAAATTCAATTTCAAGGGCACCGACCAGCAGAAAATGGTCGGCGAACTCTCCGGCGGCGAACGCAACCGCGTGCAGATCGCCAAACTGCTCAAGGCCGGCGGCAACCTGATCCTCCTCGACGAACCCTCCAACGACCTCGACGTCGATACGCTTCGCGCCCTCGAGGAAGGCCTTCTCTCCTTCGTCGGCTGCGCGATCGTCGTCACCCACGACCGGTGGTTCCTCGACCGCATCGCGACGCACATCCTCGCCTTCGAAGGCGACGGCAAGGTCCGGTGGTTCGAGGGGAACTACCAGGCGTATGTGGCGAAGCGGCGTGAGGAGATCGGCGACGCGGCGGAGAATCCGCACCGGATCAAGTACCGGAAGCTGGCGCAGTAAAGGCCGGGGCTAACGGCCGGGGCGAAGGGCCGGGGCCAATGGCCGGGGCACGGGGCAATTCGATAGGATGGGGAGGTGAAAAACCTGATCCTCCTGGCGGGACTGGCGGCGCTGCTTGCCTCTTGCGGCAAACCCGCGCCGCCGCCCGCGACACCGGCGGCCCCTTCGCCCTCGGCCAACGACACCCCGATACTGTCCCGCGCAAAGATCTTCCAGTGGATCGCTGGTGAAGTGGAATTCCGGCAACTGGGATTCCACTCCGTCTCCAATCCCTCGACGGGTCCCGAATCCGCCCCGGCGGCCGGCGTCGTCAAGGAAGCCGACGACTTCGCCCGCCGCTACGGGTTCGCCGACTACGCCGAGTACGACCGCGTCCGCCGCCGCATCGTCCTCGCCCGCCTCTACGTCGTGAAATCCCGCCTCCGCGCCCAGCAGGAGGAAAACCTCAAGCAGCAGATCCGGATCGCCAAGGACGTCGTCACCGACGGGCGCGCCACCGAGGAAAACAAGAAGCTCTGGACCGCCAACATGATGAAGGCGCTCGAAGACTTGCAGGCGCTTCCGCCCCTCCCTCCCCCGGACGTGCCGGCGGGGGACGTGCTGGTGGTGCAGCAGTACGACGCGGAGATTTCGCGGGCGGAGATGGAGAACAACGAGCCGCGCTAGCGTAGGTCGTAGACCGTCACTCGCGATCCTCTCGCAATCGCGATGCGCTTTCCGTCCGGTGAGACCGCCATCGACTGCCCCTTGATGGCCGCTTCGCGCGACACATCCTCCATCGTGGCGGCGAAAAAGACGGAGAGTCCGTCGGGCGACAGGACGACGGGGTGGCCGCCCTCCAGGAATCCGGAGACGCCGCCGTCCCGGAGGTCGAGCGGGGTGAGGCGGCGGAGAAATCCGGAGTGGCAGGAGATGGCGAGGACGCCTGCGCCTTCGGAGCTTTCGAGGATCAGGCGGTCGCCGTCGGGCGACTCGCGCACCGCGACGATCGAAACCGTCGTCGTGTCGGGGATCCGGATCGCCTGCGAGTTCTCGGGCGACTTGACGTCCACGAGCAGGATTTCCGGCGAGCCGTCGTCGGGATTCCGCGAGGCCAGCGCCCATTGCCCCTGCACCACCAGTCCCGGCGCGCTTCCGTAGACCGGCCATTCCGCGTGGCCGGCGGGGGTGCCGTCGGGCTCGAAGAGCATCAGGTCGCCGCCTTCGAAGCCGTCGATCGCGATCATGACGGTACGGTCGCGCGGGGCGATGGCGATGCGGCCGAGGGTTCCCTTTAAGGGCCCGAGCCGGGCGATGCGCTCGCCGGTCGCGGGGTTCCAGAGGTCCACGCATTTGGTTTTCGGGACTTCGGCGGCGAGAAGCGACCCGTCGGCGGCGAGGGAGAGTGAGCCCGTGACTTCGCCCTTCGACGGATCCGACGCGTCTTCCGGCTGAAAGCGTTTCGTGTCGCCGGTGCCGTCGCAGCGGCGGTAGACGATTTCCTTACCGGAGACCATGGCGATCCAGGTCCCGTCGGCGGAGACGGCGCGGCACTCCGGGCCGGCGAGACCAAGCGCCTTCAGGTCGATGCAGCGCCCCCCGCTGACTTCGAAGTCATACCCGTGGAGCGGGAAGATCGTGTGCCCGTCGGCGCCGTCGAGGAGGACTGTGCCGTGTTCCGACCGGACGACGATGCCTTCGCGACACCATTCGAGGCGCTCGAGCCGGGCTTCGTGCGGCGCCAGGACGCAACCAGCGCTCTTCCCGGCAATTCCTCGGACGACGACGTTCTCGCCGCGCCGGAACATCACGCGGTCGTTGCCGAAGCGGCAGGAATATCCCAGCGCCTGTTGTTCGCCGTCCGGGGGCAGGTCGAGGAAGCGGCGACCTTCGCGATAGACGATGGAGTGCAGATCGGCCGTCACGATGAGTTCGCGATCCCCCGGAGTGGAATTGGCGAGGACGGTCTCGAAGCGATCCAGCGTTTCGCCCGTGGTGGCCGAGAGCACGCGCGTCGAGATGGCCCGGGCGTTCCGGACGACGACAGCGATGACGCCGCCTCCGGAAACGAGGGCGTCCATTTCGCCGGGATCGGTCGAAACTTCGCGAACCTGCTTTCCGTCCTTCCACCAGCGCACCACATTGCGGGCGTGGACGGTGACGAGTCCTCCCTCGGCCCACGTCAGCGCGAACGCGCCCTCGCTGAAAACCTGTTCCATCGCTCCATCGGCCAGCGGGACCACGTGGATGTGACCGTCCACCAGGGACGCAGCCGCCGAGGCATCCGGGGCCACGGCGCAGAGGCGCATGACTTCGCCGGTGAATTCAAGGGACTCGGTGCGGAGGACGTTTCCGGTCGCGGCCTCGTAGACCGTGACGGCTTTCGAGTGCCCATCTTTGCCCGGGCCTCTTCGCGGGGCGCAAATCACGATTCGCGCGCCGTCCGGGGAAATCGCCGCCCACTCCGGCTCATCCCGGATGTGCCGGACCCCGGAAGGCTCCACGACCCACGCGACTGACCCGGTGTCGTCGCATTCCGAATACGACAGAAACACCGTCACCCCTGCGCCGCGAAACGCCTCGAGGCTGCCCGGAAACTTTTCGCCCTTGACCTCCGCTTCTTCAACGCCGTCGTCCATCCGCCACGAGCGCAGACCGGCGTCCGGCGCTTCCGGGACACACAACAGGCGTTTCGAGTCGGCGGTGAAGGCGAGCGTGCACCCGCTCCGGACATCGATGTCCGTGAATTCCCTGAGCGCTTTTCCCGTGGCGGCGTCCCGGACGACCAGGCGCTCGTCCGTGCCGGCGGTGGCGGCGAAGCGCCCGTCGGGGGAAAGGGCCGTGTACGAAGCGGCGACCTCGAGGGGGGCGACCGACCACGCGGCGGTCCAGCGGCGCGCGGCGAGGACGCCGATGCCGATTTTCTGGAGGGCGCGCTCCAGGCGAGCCCGGGCTTCGGGGTCCTTTTCGACCTCGAGCCTTGCCTTCACGGGCGCCTCGGCCGCGGCGCCCTCCTTCGCGATCGCCTCCACGGCAGCGTCCCGCGCCGCGGGATCGTCGGCGGTCAGCTTCGCGAATTCCTTTTCAAGCCGGGCGGCGAGGTCATCGGCCCGGGCGGGAATCGCCGCGAGCAGGGCAAGAATGACGCAGCGCGTCACAACGCGGAAGTCAGCGCGGTTCATAGCAGGTGACCTTCGAGTTGCGGACGATGGCGATTCGTCTCCCGTCGGGCGAAGCGGCGATCAACCGGCCGGCGAGTTCGGGGCGCACATCCACGGGAGCCCAGGTCCCGGCCCGGAGAATCATCAGCCCGTCCCAGAGCAGGACCGCCGCATTTCCCTCGGGGAGCAGCACGGCGCCGCCGCCCCGCGCCGAAAACTCTCCGAGTTCTTCCTGGGACCCGTCGAGCAGGTTCAGGCGCCAGACGTTGGACCCATACCGGAGAACGACGAGCAGGAATTTTCCGTCGGGCGAAGCGATGAGCGGCGTGACCGGCTCTTTGTCGAGATCGGTGATTTTCCAGCTCTGGACAACGTCCGGGTGAAAAATGTCGGCAGCGCGGAACTCGCCATCGACGACGCCCGTGACCCAGCGTCCCCCGACCACCCAGTCGCCCGCGATTCCCTTCCCCGCCCACTCGAGCCGGGCCACCTGCTGCCCTTCAGGGTCGAAGATGCGCAGCCGCCGGTGCGGGGTCGCTTCGTTGTCGTCGTCCACCGCGGCGAGCGTCCGGTCGTCGGAGGCGAAGAGCAGTTTGCGGGTGTGGTCGTCGGCGAGCTGGCTGCGGACGAGGAGCTTCTTGGATTCTAGGTCCCAGATGTCGAGGCCCGTGCGGGCCGGGCCGAACACGGCGAGGCGCTTCCCGTCGCCGGACAGGGCAAGGAGGGGCCACCCGGAAGTCGCGGCGACGTCGTCGTCGGACAGAGGAAGGGTTTCGGTTGTCGTGCCGCGGCGCACCCGGACGGCGTGATTCTCGATCCACGCGGAGACGGAGCCGTCCGGCGTGGCCCAGCGAGGGCCGTCGGGGAGGTACCCGACGAGCGCGGGGTCCTCGTCTTCCCGGGTCCCGCGGAGAAAACCGAGTTCGATCGTCCGCGAGACAGCGCCGTCGGCGGCGAGGATGGCGTCTGCGCTCCCGTTGCTCGTGGTCAGGCCGTCGGGCATCCACCGGAGGCCGCGCACCGCTCCGCCGTGCATGGCTAGCTCCCTGGGCGCGGTGTCGGCGTCGAGGCGAATCACGACGGGAACGAGGGGCGTGGTGACCAGTGTCGGGCCCGCCTGCTCCGTGTGGGACCAGTCTTGCGGACGCTCAGGACCCTGCGGAAGTTCGCGGACGAATTTCCCGCCGCCGTACAGCCGCACCGTGGCGTCGCCCAACTGAAGCACAAACGCGCCGTCGCTCCAGGGACCGCACAGTTTCGCCCGCGGATACCACTCCACGAGGTCGCCCGACGCGGCAGAACGCACGATCACTCCGCGATGGAAGTCGTCGCTCGGGTCGGGCGAAGGAACGTCCAGCACGAGCAGCCCGGCGGCGACGTACGCAAGCCCCCCCTCCAGGGTGCGTCCCTGGACCTGCTTCGATTCGACGCCGTCCTTCCACCACTGGAGCAACCCCTCCGCCGTCCAGGTCACCCACCCGCCGGGCACGGCGCGGACGCCGAGAAGCCCTTCTCCGAATTCGTGCGTCTTGTTCCCGGTCTTGAGGTCGAAAATGCCGCAGACGCCATGGTTCACGATCGCGACGCCCGTCAGGCCTCCGTCCAGGTCACACGTCCGCTCCACGTCGTCACTGAGATCGATGTCCCTGGAAGCGACCGGCTCCGGGACGCCGGCGGCGAAAACCTTGACGCTCACCGCCGTCCCGTCCGGTGAGTACACGAACGCGAGCCGTGTGCGGTCCTCGGAAACCCGGATCTGCTGCGACCGGGCCAACACGTTAAATCGGTGCCCGTCGAGCGTCGCAACGATCGCCCCTTCCGAAAAACATCCCGGTGCAGTCAGGAGCACCGCGTTGCCACCCGGTTCGACCCAGGCCATCAATCCCTCGAAATGCTCGGCGCGCCGGAACCCGCAAATTTCCGCGCCGTCCGCAATCCGCCAGGCCCGCAGGATCGGGCTCCCGAACGCGTCGTAGTCGATCACGATCGTCCCATCGGGCGAGAAGGCCACGCTCCCGTCCACGTTGCGGATCCCCGTATCGAACTCGCGCACAACCGCCAGCGTCGCCGCGTCCAGGACACGCACCCGCCCGTCCTCGCCCCCCGTCGCAATCCGCTTCCCGTCCGGCGAAATCGCCGTCGCCGTCGGCGGCGCTTCGAACGGCTCCGCCGTCCAGACCGGGGACCAGTTCATCTCCCGAAGTGCCTTGACCTCGATCCGCTCCAGGACTTCCGCCAGCCGCCCACGCAGTTCCGGGTCCTTTTCTCCGGCCATCCGCGCCGTCACGGTTTTCTTCGCGCCCTTTCCTTCCCGGACGATCGCCTCGGTCGCCGCGTCCCGCACAGCCGGATCATCGGAAGACAGCCGTGCGAACTCGCTTTCGATCGACCCGTCGTCCGCGAGAATGCGAAGCCCGGGGAAGAGGCCGATCGCGAGCAAAACCATGATTTTGACGCACCGCGTCATTTCGGCGCCCCTTCCGCAACGGCCTTCTCGACCGCCGCCACCAGCGACCGGTACGCCTCGCCGGGCTCCCCTTCCCCGTCGAAAAACTCGCCGCCCGGGTGCAGCCAGCGGATGATCCCGGCGCGGTCCACGAGAAACGTCGCGCTCGTGTAGTCGTGCTCTTTCGAGCGCTCGAGCCACCACGAGTTCACCGTCGCCCACTCCTGGTCCTGCGCGAGCGGGAACGCGAACCCGTATTTCCCGGCCGTCGCCCGCCAGAACGCCGCTTCACGCGCCGCCGGCTCCTTCGGCTGATGGATGCCGATGACGACGAGGCCCTTGCCGCCGAAGCGCTTGTCCAGCTCGTTCAGGGCCGGCGCGGTGTGGCGGCAGAGGGCGCAACCGGTGGTCCAGAAGCGGACGAGGACGACTTTGCCGCGGAGGCTCGCCATCGTCAGAGGCGCGGAGTGCGTCCAGTCGGTCAGCCCGGCGAATTCCGGCGCGGGCTGGCCGAGGAGTTCACGGCCCTGGTCGGGTTGCCAGGTACTGGAAACCGGCTGGGTGGCGGGGGCAGGCGCCGAAGGGGACGAGCCGCCGCCCGGCGAACACCCCGCAATCATCAGGGCGAACAGGACGGAGGCGGCGCGGCGCATCCTCACAGCTTAGCGCGCCGGAGCCCCCCGGCAAACCGCACCTTGTCGCAATTCCCCGGTTATAATCCTCGCCGCCAAATCGCAAATCCCTTAAAGGAACACCCCCATGGCCCAGATGCAGCCCGCTCCCGCCCGCAGCAACCCCCTCAAGTGGATCCTGATCGGTTGCTTTGGCGTATTTCTCCTCGGTGGCCTCGGCGTCGGCGGGTGCCTCATGCTCATTTTCAAGGTCACCAAGGCGCCCGTCGAGGCCTCGGAGAAATTTCTCACCGCCATGGGCGCGGCGGACTTTCCGGGCGCAAAGGCCGCGTGCGACACGCCGATCGCCGGGAACATCGAAGCGCTTCATAAATCCGATCCCGCCGTCTGGGGAAAGTCCTGGTCGATCACCGGGCGCAACATCGCGATGAACAACGGCGTGAGCACCGCCGTCGTGACGGCCTCCCTGAACGGCACGGACAACAAGACCCGAGGGGTGGAACTGACGCTGGTGGATCATTCGGGCTGGAAGGTGACTTCGATCAAGGTCGACGGCGTCCCGGTCGGGGGTGTGCTGGAATTCCGCAACATCAACATCACGAAGACGAAGACCGCCGAGGGATGGGAAGCGGTTGTCAAATTCGAGGTTCACGGGCTGCGGTTCGAGCCGCGCGGCGAGAAGAAGCGGATCGCCGCGACCGAGGGGGTTGTTGTTCGCGGCCCGGACGGCAAGGAGTTGCTCAAGAACCCCGACTTCAAGACGCTGGACGACGCCGCGCCGGACCCGGTCGCCATCTTTACGAACACGTTCACGATTCCTGAGGCCATTGCGAAGGGGACGTTCGTTGTCCACACCACGGTGAAGGACCACATCGGCGGCGCCACGGTGGAGAAGGACATCGAGTTCTCCCTGCCGTAGCCCTACAGGGAGATGCGGGCTTCGAAAACCTCGAGCCCGCGCATCACGACGATCACCGCTTCGCCCGAAGCGCCCTCCAGGAAATCCGAAACGTCCTGGGGGCGCAGGATTTCGCGCGGGGTCGAGGCGGGGGCGAGGCCGGCGCGGACGCAGCGCCAGATGATGTCGCCGGGCTGCAGGCCCGCGCGGTCGGCGACGGAGCCGGGAACGACGGCGACAATGCGGGCGCCGCCGCGAAGAGCGAGGGAAGAGCGTTCGAGCGGCGGGACGGGGTCGAGTTCGAGGCCGATCGCGCGAGAGAAAGCCAATTCCTCGGCGTCGGGCATCTCGGCCGGCGCTTCGGGGAATTCGTCATCGCGGCCGAGGACAGCGAGCGCGCCGTCCGAAGCGATTTCCAGCTCGCTTTCGCGCCGCATCCGCCACGAGGCGGCCGGTTCGCCGTGACGGGCCGCCCGGGACCGGGAGAGCGCTTCCTCCAGCCGGTCGGCCGCCGCCAGCGCTTCGGCCCGCCGCGACGGCCCGGGCGGCCTGTCGAAGGCTTCGGCGAGGGAGGCGTTGGCGGCGAGGGCATCGCGCCAGGCGGTGAGCCACGCGTCGGAGAGAATTTCCGTTTCCTCGATCTCCAGCGCTTCCGCAAGACCGCGCGATTCGTCGATCCAGGCCGCGCGGAGCACGATCCGGGCACGGGGGAGGCGCGACAGGTCGTCGGCGCCGTCGAGCCAGCCCTCGAACGAAGAGAGGTCGCCCGAGGGGATCGACGCAAGCGCGTCGCCCGGGGCGAGCCGGAAGGCCTTCGTCGGCGCGCCGGTGACGGCAGCAGGATTCATGTTGAAGAACCTCCGCGGCGCGGCGGATGCGAGGTCCGAAGGCGCGGGTCCTTCGACGCGGCGGGGTTCGCGCCAGGAAGGATCGACGAGCGCGAAAGTCTCGCCATCGCGGACCAGGAAGCCCTCGGCGCGGAAGCAGACGGCATCGGCGGGGGCGTGCAACGTCTTCGTCAGCGGGACCGTGGCCGATGCGCCAGGCTGATCGCCCCAAACCCGGGGAACAGTGCCCTGCGCACCGGGCGACGAGGCGATCTCAAGTGGCCGTCGAACAAGATCATCCGTTTCGCCAGGCCGCCCGATCCAGATCGAGATCAGGATCGCAGCCACCAGCGCCCCCACCGCCAGCGCAGCCGTTTTCGCCTTTTTCGCCCTTCCTCCGATCTCCCGACTCCCATCTCCGAACTCCGCTCTCCGCGCGAAAAGCCGCTGGACCGCAATCTCCCTCCCCTCCGCGAACGCCTCCTCCTCCAGCACCGCGAACATCGCGATAAACGCCGCCGCGCCCAGCCACTTCCGCAACCTCGTCAACCCCGCTTCCAGTCGATTGCAAACCGTCCCGACCGAAACATTCATCTCCGAAGCCGCTTCACGCACCGTCAGCCCGCGAAAAAACCGCGCGGCGACGGCTTCGCGTTCGGCGGCCGGCAGCGCCTCAACGGAGCGGCGGATTTCCTCATGCGAAGCGGCATCAATCGGGCTGGAGTCGCGCGGGGCGGGCACGACGGAAGCTTCGCGTTTGCCGCGGCGGTCGCGTTCCCGGATGCGGTCGAGCGAGCGGTTGATGGCCGAGCGGCAGAGGAACGAGCGGACGTTCTGGGCGTTGTCGAGGGCGTGCGGATTCTCGAGGAGATGGAGGAACACATCCTGCGCGACGTCCTCCGCCGCGGCGCGGTCGCCGAGGACGCGAAGCGCCACGCCGGTGACGACCGGCAGGTGTTCGCGGACGAGGGATTCCCAAGGGTTCATGGTCACCACATATACGACGGCGCCGGGCCGGTGTTCGTTCAAAAATGTTGGGAATGGAGTGTTGGCGGCGCGGCGCTTAGACTCCGGACCTCCCCGTTGGACGGACACCTCCATGGGCCTCATCGACATGTTCCGGGACATGCGCCAGGACTCGCAGATCCGCCGGCTGTCCACGGAGCTGGAGAATTCCACCGGTCAGGACGTCCGGGCCTCCGTGAAGGCCCAGCGGGTCGCCGAGAACGTCGGCGAGCTCAACCTCCTGATGCTCGTGACGTTGAGGGCGCTTCTGGACAAAGGAATTCTGACCTACGACGACCTGGGGAAATATTTCGCCCAGATCGATGCCATCGACGGCAAAGCCGACGGGAAGATCACGCTCGAGGATGTCCGGAACGCACTGGGCCTGAGGCCGCCGAAGTAGTTAAACCCGAAAGGAGTCGCCCATGGATCTCGTTGACGCGCTCTTCCCCCAGCAGGCTGCCGCCTCCAACCTTCGAAACATCTCCACCTCGCTCGCCGGCATGTCCTCCGCGGGCCGGATGACCAATGAGCAGCTCCGGAAACTCGCGGGAGACCTGGGGCTCGTGACCTTGCTGCTCATGTCCCTCGTGCGCTCCCTCGTCGAAAAAGGAATCGTCACGCAGGAGGAAATCACCGACCGGCTCCAGGCCCTGGATACCGCCGACGGGGTCGCGGACGGGAAACTCAGCCCGGATGCGCTTCGGGCCCTCATCGGGGTTCCCCGGAAAGAAACGGCCGCCCCGCCCTCGCGCCTGGCCAGCGAATCGCTGAAGGCCGCGAAATTCGTGAGGCGCAGGTAGCCCGGCGATGCCCCGCTTCCCCTCCCACCCCGTCCCCGACGCACCCAACCCGCTTCTCTCCCGCGGCGAAGCCCGGACGCGCTCGAAACGCCACACCTTCCGCCCGAACTACCTCTCGTTCAGCGGCACCTACCAGTGCAACCTCAACTGCGCCCACTGCTGCGTCCCCATCGAGTGGACCGATTACCTCGATATCGCGGTGGCGAAGCGCTTCACCAGCGAATGCGCCGAGCTCGGAATCGCCACGATGGGATTCACGGGGGGCGAGCCGTTCCTCTACCCGGAGTTCCTCGAGAAAGTCTCGCGCCACGCCGCGAAGCTCGGATTTCGTTTCGACAAGATCTCGACGAATGGCGCGTGGTGGAAGGATGTGGCGGAGCTTGAGGCGACGCTGAAACGGCTGTTGAAGTCGGGGTACACGGGCCGCCTCGGGCTGAGCGTGGACCGCTTTCACCCGGTGAAGATCGATGTCATGGCGCAGTTCGCGCGGAGTGCGGCGAAAGTTTCGAAGCGCGACGACATCCTGACGATCAGCTACGCCGCCGGGGCGCCGGACGCGGGGCTGGAACGGGTGCAGGCGCTGGCAAAAGTGCTCGGGGGGTTCGTGGAGTTCTCCCCCGCCCTCGGTGCCTGGATGCTCATCGCGCCCGACGTCAGCGCGACGCTGAATTTCAACCATCTCGCGGCGGTGGAGCGCGCCGAGGGATTGACAAACAACTGGGACGGCCAGTGGTTCAAGGAAGACTATTGTGAAGGTCCCGGGCAGGCGTTTGTCGTCAACCCGCGCGGCGAGGTCAAGCCGTGCTGCGGGTTCGCGAGCGACCTCGACCAACTCACGATCGGCAACATCCACCGGCACTCGGCGAAGGAAATTCTCAAGCGCGGCCGCAACCACCCCTACGTCGGCAAAGTCTTCTCGCAGGGACTGACCGCGATCCGCGAAGAAGTCCTCGCGAAAAACCCGGAGGCGCTTCCCGGCAAAACCACCAACCACTGCT
>JAIOPR010000231.1 GCA_021413805.1 Planctomycetota bacterium | reverse complement strand
GCGCACTTTCAGCCCGCGAAGCGCCTCGCGTTTGGCGTCCGCGTCGCGGCCGACGCTCCACGCGGCCTGGGCTTTCATTTTCACGACGTGGTAGCGGTCAGTCCTGGGAAGCGCATAATCCTCGACGCGCGAGAGCTCCGCGAGCGTTCCCTCCATGTCGTTCTTGTCGTAGGCCTCGAATGCCCGAATCGCGGCGCCGAGCGTGGCATCGGTGTAGTGCTGGTCGCTCTCCAGCTCGTAATCCACCACTTCGATCCACGGCTGCCCCGCGAACACCGACTTCACTTCACCCCACACCATCAGCCACGAATAGCGCGGCGTGGCGAGGAACTCGGCGGCCCAGTCGCGGTTGCGGCGGATGAAGAGGTTCGTGAAGACGTCCTGGCGCTCTTTCGAAATAAAAATCTTGGTCTCGGGGCCCCAGCCGGAAATCTGCAGGTACTGCTCGCTCGTGAACGCCGTGTGGAACGGCGCGTACAGGTCCTCGGTCTTGTTGAGGCGGCACTTGAACGCCACCCGCTGGTTCCGGAACCCTTCGGGGTTGTTGCGGATTTCGCGAAGCGAGACGTGGGCGAAATCGCCTTTTTCGGCGCGGGCAGGAAGCGCGAAGGCGAGGGCGGCGGCGGTGAGGACCGCGAGGCGGGCGAGGGGCATGGAAGCTCCGGAAAGAGGCGGCGGGGGAGGAAACGACTCTAGGGGAGCGGTAAGGAAAGTCAAGGGGGCCCCGAAAAGGCAAACTCAAAACGGCGAAACGCAAAGCCAAACGCCAAAATCAAAAGGGAGAAAAAAAGTCCGGAGAGCCGCGGCCCGGCAGGCCATTCGACGAAACTTCCTGGCTTGTCGTTTGCCCTTTGTCGTTTGCTTGAGGGTTCTCCCTTTTGCTTTTGCCGTTTCCCGCGACCGGGGTGGCGCTGCACTACCCGTCATGCACCTCCGGCCCCGGCTTTCCGTGCGCTATAGTCGTTAAAGAACCATGCGCCTCCGCCGCACCCGACGGGACTCCGGGATCGTCCTTCTCCTCACCATGCTGATCCTCCTGG
Source organism: Planctomycetota bacterium (assembly GCA_021413805.1). Lineage (GTDB taxonomy): Bacteria > Planctomycetota > MHYJ01 > WSZJ01 > WSZJ01 > WSZJ01. Next base: position 16,031 of record JAIOPR010000231.1, on the reverse strand, counting down.
TGTTGAGCGTCGTCATGCTCCAGCTCTCGTTCAGCGCCGAGGTCTCCCACCGGGCCGCTTCCAATCTGTCCCGCGACACCCACAACAGGAACGCGCTCGTCAGCGGCCTGCGCATCGCGCGCCTCATGATCAAGGCGGACATCGAGGGGGATCTTGCCGAAGCGCCGACGCCGCCGCTGGATCACCTGGGCGAATCGATGATGCAGGACATCGCGCCGTTCAAGTTCAACGACGGCACGGAGGGGGACGTGACGGAGCTGTACCTGAAGATCGAGGACGAAGAAGGGAAGTTCTACCTCCCGGCGCTGGTGGACGTGAACGGCGTCGTGGTGCCGGACCAGCGCGACCGGCTGGCGCGGATGCTCGAATACGCCGCGATCGGCGACGCCGACACCGCGGACCGGATCGCCGCGGCGATGGACAAGGAAGACAAGAACGCGCTCGACAAGGAAGTCCCGAACCGGAAGCTCTACACGCTCAAGGAACTGCTCGGCGTGCCCGGGATCAACTCCGACATGTTCTACGGGAAAACCGTGGGCACCGAAAAGCTCTTCGGCCTCGCCGACATCCTTTCCCTCTACGGCACCGGCAAGGTCAACATCAACACCGCGCCCAAGCCTGTCCTCATGTCCCTTTCCACTTCCATGGGCGCCAGCGACGTGGACGGCATCATCGCGGCGCGCGAATCCACCGATTCCGACAACAACCCCAAGGTCTTCCAGAACACGTCCTTCGAGGAACTTGGCCGAAGCGGCATGACCGAGGAGACGTACACGACGATTGCCGCGCGCATCTCGGTCCGCTCGAGCTGGTTCCGGGCGCGGATGCTGGCCCGGACGGGAAGCGTCCAGAAATGGGCGTCGGCGGTGATCCAGCGGATCAACGCTTCGACGAAGCTCGCCCTCTGGGAGGACGACCTGCGGTTCGCGCCTGACCCGGAAGACCTGAAGAAGCAGGCGGACGCGCAGACGAAGTAGTGCCTGGGTGCAGGGCTGGAATTGCAATTCCGGCCATACACCCCTCCTTCCTATTAGCATTGACCCGGTCCCCCCCGTGCCGCTACACTACTCGGCTCCCGATTTCTCACCGAGACCGCCGATGCGCAGGCCGCTTTTCGCCGGAAACTGGAAGCTGAACCTGCTCAAGGCAGGGGCGATCGACCTGGTTTCGGCGCTTCGCAAGGGCCTTGAAGGCGAGAAACGTGCGGAGGTGCTGGTGTGCCCGACGTTTACGGCGATCGGGGCCGTGGCGGAGGCGGTGAAGGGTTCGGAGATTGCGGTGGGCGGGCAGGACCTGTACTGGCAGGATTCAGGGGCGTTCACGGGAGAGGTTTCGGGCCCGATGCTTGCGGACCTGGGTTGCCGGTATGTGATCGTCGGGCATAGCGAGCGGCGCCAGTTTTTCGGCGATACAGACGAGACGGTGGGCAAGAAGCTGCGGGCGGCGCAGAAGTCGGGGCTGGAGCCGATCGTGTGTGTCGGCGAGCGCCTCGACGAACGCGAGCGCGGGGTGATGAGGGAAGTCGTCGGGCGGCAGGTGGATGGCGCGCTCGGCGGATTGACAAAGGATGAGCTCAAAAGACTGACGGTCGCCTACGAGCCGGTGTGGGCGATCGGGACGGGAAAGGTCGCTTCGCCCGAGCAGGCCCAGGAGGTCCACGCGTTCATCCGCGAACGGCTCCGGGGATTGTCGGACGAAACGACGGCACGGGAGGTGCGGATTCTTTACGGGGGGAGCGTGAACCCCGAGAACGTCCGCGGCCTCATGGAAAAACCTGACGTGAACGGCGCGCTTGTCGGCGGAGCGAGCCTCAAGGCGGAAACCTTTCTCAAGATCGTGAGGTCCTGAATGAGCGCTCTTGTGATCATCCTGACGCTGGTGTTCGTGCTTTCGTGCCTCGCCATCACGTTCCTGGTCCTGATCCAGCCCCCGCATTCCGACGGCGGCTCCGGTCTGGCCGGGGCGTTCATGGGCGCGGGCGGCGATTCGTTCTTCGGCACGAAGGCGATGACGATGGCCGGCAAGGCCACCGTCGTGCTGTCCGTCCTGATCGTGGCGCTGGCGATCACGATCAACAAGATCGGCGTCCGCAAGTCCGGTCCCGCCGGGCATTCGGTCCTCACGGGGACCGTTCCCGATTCGACCCCCGCCGAGAAGCCCGCCGAAAACCCCGGAAAGTAGGAGTTCCCGCGTGCGCAGCATGACCGGTCACGGCCAGGCCCGCGCCCGCGACGCCGGGGATGCGGTGGATGTTGAGGTGCGAAGCGTCAACCATCGCTACCTCAAGGTCCACGCCCGCCTCCCCGAGCCGTTCGGGTTCCGCGAGGGCGACATCGAGGAGATGGTCCGCGAAGTCCTCAAGCGCGGCGCCGTCGATATCGACGTCCGCGTCACCAGCGCGCCGGACGCGGAATCGGAACCGTTCGACCTGGATCTCGTGAAGGTCTACTACAAGAAACTCAAGGGCATCGGCAAGGAACTTGGGCTCGGCGGCGAGGTTTCGATGGAAGCGCTTCTCGCCCTGCCCGGCGTCGTGAAGCGCGACGCGGCCCGCACCGGCGCCGAAAAGGTGTGGCCGAAGATCGCGAAGACGGTGAAGGCGGCGCTGGCGGACCTCGAGGCGGCGCGGAAACGGGAAGGCGAGCGGCTGAAGAAACCGCTGAAGGCGATCCTGAAGGACATGGCGAGGCTTCTCAAGGAGGTCAAGGAGCTGGCCCCGGCGGTCGTGGAGCAGTACCGGGACCGGCTGAAGGAAAGGGTCGCGCGGCTCCTGAACGGGACCGACGCGCCGATCGCCCCGCCGGACCTCGGGCGCGAGATCGCGATGTTCGCGGACCGCTGCGATATCTCGGAAGAACTCGCCCGGCAGGAGTCGCACCTGAAGGAATTCGACAACCTGATGGCCGCCGGCGACGACGCAGGCCGCCGCCTGGATTTCATCTCGCAGGAAATGCTGCGCGAAGCGAACACGATGGGCGCGAAGGCGAACGACGCGCGGCTGACCCAGCGGATCGTCGCGATGAAGGCGGAGATCGAAAAACTTAAGGAGCAGATTCAGAATATCGAATGAGCGGCCATGCACACGAGGGGAGGCTCATCGTGATCTCCGGACCCTCCGGGGTCGGGAAAACCACGATCTGCCACGCCCTCCGCGGCCGGGGAAGGATCGTGCGTTCGGTCTCCGCGACCACGCGCGCCCCACGCCCCGGCGAAGTCCACGGGCGCGATTACTTCTTCCTCAAACGGGAAGATTTCATCGCGAAACGTGAAGCGGGCGGGTTCCTCGAGTCGGCCGAGTACGCGGGAAACCTCTACGGGACCCCGAAGGATTTCGTGGAAGAGCAGATGCGGGACGGGAATCACCCGCTTCTGGAAATCGAAGTCCAGGGCGTCACGCAGTTGCGCAAGCAGGGATGGCCGGGGATTTACGTCTTCATCGCCCCGCCGTCGATCGACGACTTGAGGAAGAGGCTGGAAGGGCGGGGCAACATGCCGCCCGAGGTGATCGCGAGGCGGATCCAGGTGGCGGAAGAAGAGTTGAAGCACAAGGACCTCTACGATTTCACGGTCGTGAACGACGTGATCGACCGTGCGCTCGCCGAGGTGCTGCAGATCCTCGACAGGAATCCTTTCCGGAGGGAATGACCGATGATTGAAGCGAAGATGAAGATTGAGGACGCCATCCGCAAGGCGGGTGGGCGGTTCAAGCTGACGACGCTGATCCAGAAGCGTCTGCAGGAACTGAACAAGGGAGCCCCGGCGCTGGTGGAGATGCCGGGGAGGCCGATGCTGGACGTGGTGCTCGAGGAGATCCTGACGGACAAGATCTGCCTGGTGACGGAGCAGGAGCTGAAGGACCAGCTGCTGCAGGGCTAAGAAAGGGCCAGGGCAAATCCAAAATTCCAGCTCCAAATCCCAATTTCCAGGCAACGGCCACGCCGTTCGTCTGGGATTTGGAATTTGGAGTTGGGGTTTGGAGTTGCCGTTCCACATCCACTCTGCGGAGCCCGCGTGACCTCCCCGAACAAGCGCATCGTGGTCGGCGTCGCCGGCGGCATCGCCTGCTACAAAGTCTGCGACGTCGTGTCCCTCCTCTACCAGCGTGGCTTCGACGTTACCGTCATGATGACGCGCTCCGCCCAGAAGTTCGTGACGCCGTTCACGTTCCAGACCCTGTCGCACCGCAAGGTCTACACGGATCTTTTCGACGAGACCGAGTACGACCCCAGCCACATCTACCTCGCCGACAACGCGGACCTCTTCCTCCTCGCCCCCGCCACCGCGAACGTCATCGCCAAAATCGCCGTCGGCATCGCGGACGACCTCCTGACCACCTGCGTCCTCGCCCTCAAGGCGCCGCTCATGCTCGCGCCGTCGATGAACGACAACATGTGGAACCACCCCACGGTCCGCACCAACCTCGCCGCCCTCGGCACCCGCGGCGCCCTCTGCGTCGCCCCCGACGTCGGCTACCTGGCGTGCGATCGCGTCGGCGCCGGGAGGCTGCCCGCGCCGGAGGTCATCGTCGCCGCCGTCGAGAAACTCCTGGGCCCCGGGCCGGGAAGGGCCTTTCCGGCCGCCAAGGCGTAGATGCGCTTCCTCATCACCGGCGGCCCGACGCACGAGTACCTCGACCGCGTGAGGTGCCTGACGAATCCCTCCACGGGGCGGATGGGGATGGAGCTCGCGCGCGCGGCGGCGCGGCGGGGGCACGCGACTGTGCTCGTCACGGGGCCGACGGCGTTCAAGGATCCCCCCGGCGTCCGCGTCGTCCGTGTCACGACGGCGCTCGAGATGGACGCGGCGGTGAAGAAGGAGTTCGGGAAGTGCGACGCGGTGATCGGAAGCGCCGCGGTGTCGGACTACCGGCCGGAGTCGATGGTGGACGGCAAGATCAAGAAGGGCCCCGAGCGGATGACGCTGTCGCTCGTTCGCAACCCCGACGTCCTCGCGAACTGCGGCGCGAAAAAAGGAAAGCGCGTGCTCGTCGGCTTCGCGCTCGAGGTCCAGTGCGGCCTCGAGAACGCCCTCGACAAGATGCGCCGCAAACACCTCGACCTCATCATCCTCAACTCCCCGGAGTCGTTCGCCTCGCGCGAAATCGGCCCGACGTTCCTGACGCCGGACGGGAAAATGGAAAGTCTCCCGCGGATGACAAAGGCGCGGCTGTCGGCGCGCATCGTCCGGTTCGTGGAGCGGCATTGTGAGGGATCTCATGCCTGATCCCGTTGCGGTGCGGCAGTTGATCCCGACCTTCCATGTCCGCGACGTTGAGAAGGCGGCCGACTGGTACCGGGACAAGATGGGGTGGGAAGTCCAGTTTGTCGGCGCCCCCGATTACGCGGCCGTGAAAATCGGGGGGCAGGTGTTGCACCTCGCACAGTGGCAGAAGGCCGGCGCGATGCCGCCGTGTCAGGCGTATGTCCTCCTCGCGGGCGGGGTGGACGACTACGCGGCTCGCCTTGCCGGGCGAGGCGTCAAGCCGTACCACGGGCCAGTCGACCAACCCTACGGCCTGCGGGAGTTCAATGTGCGCGACCTCGACGGGAACTACCTTCACATCGGGCAGTCCATAGCGCCGCGCTGACTGCTCAGGCCTTCATGGCGCGAAGTTCCGCGAGCTTGTCCCCCTGCCGCGGATTGACCATCGCGACGTACGCGGCCATTCCTTTGGCGCGCGCGGCGAAGCGCGGGTCGCGTTCGCGGTTTGCGGTTTGCGGTTTGCGGTTTGCGGAGGCCAGGCCGGCCTTCTTCACGGCGCGGAGGCGGCGGCGGCATTTGCGCGGGGTGGAAGGGCCGTCATTGACGAGGATACCTGTGACGGACTGGGCGACGCTTCGGCCAACAGCCTCGACAGCCGGCAGTGGGGCGCCATCCCGGCGAAGAACATCACTGGGCGGGGCTGGTTTGTGATGACGCCATCGGACGGATTCCACGCCGCTCGGTGATGTTCCGCCGCGGAGCACTCGGCCTGCGCTCCCACTCACCAGAGTCCCGACCGTTGTAGCAGTGCCGTTCACTCGCCACACGCCGCTGGCCGCTGGCCACTGTCAACTGGCCACGCGCCGCGCGCACCAGTTATGATCCCGCCCCTCATGGACCCCACCCTCATCGACCGCTTCTTCGACGCTTACGCCCTCAACCCCGACCGCCTCCGCATCCCCCGCGGGCCGGACCTGCCGCAGGACATGATGGCCGAGGAAAAACTGCCGCCGCCGTTCACGCGGTGGAAGATCGTGAAGAGCCGGCTGGCGCGATCCACGTTCAACGACTGGGAGGAAGAACACGGTTTCCATCTGCCGGAATCGTTCCGCGGGTGGTTTTTGGCTCGCCACACGCTCTCTCTCGCCTGCGGCATCGTCCGCCTCGCCTGCTCGCCCTCCAACAAGCCTTTCGCCGACCTCGACGAACTCCTCGAATGGGACGAGCCGCTCATCCGGGCGAAGCAGCTGTTCCCGATCGGGGACGAAGCGCTCTTTGACGCAGGCCCGTTGTGCCTCGACCTGCGGGTGAAAGGCGGGGAGCCGCCGGTGGTGTTCTGGAATGCGGAAGAAGAGACGGTGACGGCGCCGATCTTTTCCTCGTTCCCGAAGCTGCTGGAGTTGACAGCGTTCGCGATGGAAGGTGACCTGAAGGTGTTCGGGGACGACGCGCAGCTGGCGCAGTTCCTGGCGCTGGACTCGGAGGGCGCGGGCGGGCCCGGCCGGCCGTATTGGGCGGGAGAGGATTTCGAGGGAAAGGGCGGATCGGATTAACCGAACCCTCCCCCCGCGGGTATCGTCTACAGACTCACAATGACCCTCGCCCCCCGGCCTCGCCTTGTCGTCCTCCTGTTCGCGCTTGCCGCGTTTGCGGAAGAGCCGCGCCGTGATGCGGGGATGAGTTACCGGGAGCGGCTGGCGCACCCCCGCAATACGGTGCGCCTGAAGGCAGCAAAGGAGCCGCCGGAGTTGTTCAGCGTCGAGGACCTGGCGGCGCTGACAGCGGCGCTCAGGGATGTCGATGTGTCGGTCCAGATGGCGGCTGCGGAGGGGTTGCAATCCCGGGCGGCGGCCGCGGGGAAGACGGGAGCCCGCGCGCTGGCGGCGGTCGTGGCCGATCCCCGGAGCGGTGCGCAGGAGGCCGCGGCCCGGGCGCTGACGAAATTCGGCGAAACGGCGTGGACAGCGCTTCGCCCCTCGCTCCTCGAAAAGGACGTCTACGTCGCCGTTCGGCCGTGGGAGGTCATGCTCCGGGCGGACGACCGGTTCACGCTCGATCTCCTGCGCAACGCGCTTCTCCACGACACCGAGCCGGCGATCCGGGCGGGGGCTGCGAGCGTGCTGCGGCGCCTGAAAATCGCGCTTCCCGCGATTCTCGACGACATCTGGAAAGTGGTGATCGAGGATGCGCCGGCGCAGGTCCGGGCGGCGGCGATCGGCGCGTTCGGGCGGCTGGCGCGGATCGCGGAGGACGGGCGGCTGGGGCACGCCGGCGAGGGAGGGCGGGACGACCGCATCCTGAAGGCGATTCCGGTGATCCATGAGATGGCTTCCGACCCTGACCCCGGGGTGCGTGCGGCGGTGAAGGACGCCCTGGCGGCGATGGAGAGAAAGCGGGTGCCCCGGTGAACCGCGCGCTGTTCCTCATCCTGATCCTGGCGCCGGCGCTTGCCGCGGCGGACCCGACTCCCGAGGAGTCGCGCGCGTTCGTGGAGAAGGAGCTTGGGCCGCCGAAGTCGTACGACTTCAAGAAGAGCGAAGAAGCGTCGGTGAGGATTTCGGAACTGGAGCCGTTCCCGGCCGAGATCGTCGCGGAATTCATCGAGGATCCGGACGTGGACCGGCGGCGGACGGCGATCCGCGCACTGGAGTACGCCGGAAAACGCGCCAAGGCGGCCGCCCGGGCCATCGGCGAAGCGCTGAAGGCCAGCGTCGCCTCCAAGCGCCCGGACATGCAGCGCGAGCTGGTCAACGCGCTTCGCGCCCAGGGGTCCTCCGCCGCCGCGGCCATCCCCGCGATTCTCGACCTGATCGCTTCGCAGCAGATTTATATGACCCGGGAGATCGGGCACCTGTTCCTGTACAGCCTGGGGGAAGAGGGCCGGCAGGCGCTCAGGGGAGTGCTCGCCGACAAGGATCCGGAGAGGGTCCGGGGGATTTTCAGCGTGCTCGAGGAGCAGGGGGGAAGCCGGGCCTTGGCCGCGCTGTTCGAGGACGTGCTGCGCGACGAGGTCGATCCCGTCGTCCGGCTCGCGGCGGCGCGCGCGGCCCACATCAGGTCGTTCGAGCCGAACCGGATTTTCCCGATGCTGCGAAGAGCCCTTCTTGAGGACACGGATCCCGCCGTCCGGGCCGAATGCGCGACCGCGCTGCCGGACGTGGTGGGGAGCGACGGGGACCTGATCGAGGACGCCGTCGTGGTCCTGCGCGCTTCGGCCAAGGAAGACCCCGACGAGAAGGCTAGAGCGGCAGCAGCCAAGTCGTTGGCGGCGCTGGAGTTGCGGCGGTAGGGCGGTTGAGGGGTTGAGAGGTTGAGTGGTTGGGGGCGTCCTCGTCCGGCTCCCATCTCCCAACCCCTCAACCCCTGAACCCACAACCGCCGTTTCCCCTCACGTTCCAACCCCTTCCAAGCCGAAAAAACAGTGTCCCGCTGTCACTGCGTCCCAACCCCGGGCTGCGGGTGCGCCCGGGTCGCGTCCCGAATGGAGGAGCCATGGCAAAACCGCCGGCGATCTCGTCCAAGTCAGAGCAGGCGTGCGAATGGGTGGGCATCGCGATCGTCCTCGCGAGCGCCTTCACCTGGGTCGCCCTTGTGTCCCACGACCCCGGTGATTGGGGAGGCATGGTCTGGCCCCCCAATCTCGAGATCGTGAACAAAGGCTCCAAGGTCGGCGCCGCCCTCTCCTGGTTCCTCTTCCTTCATTTCGGCATCGGCGCCTTCCTCATCGCCACCGTCGGCGGCCTCTGGGGCGGATTGATGTTCCTCCGCAAGAAAACCAGCGACCCGTTCTTCAAGTTCTTCGGCGCCGCCATCGTCACCCTCTGCATCTCGACGCTGGCTTCGCTCTCCGTCCCCGCCATCGCCGCCGGCTCCCGCTGGCATAACTCGATGACGTCGCTCGGCGGGCTTTACGGCGAAGCGCTGGCCCGCATCCTCCGCGACAACCTCGGCACCGTCGGCGCCGTCCTCGCCGTCCTCTTCGCCCTCGCGTCCTCGGCCCTCATCGCGACCGACTGGGTCCTCCTCTCCTTCTTCATGCGCGGCACCCAGGCCCTCGAAGGATCGTTCGATGCCACGTGGGGCCAGGTCGGCTGGTCCAAGCTCTTCGCCAATGTGAAAACCTTCTTCGCCCGCAAGCCCGCCCTCGCGACGCCGGTGGTGGTGGCGAAGCGCGAGCCGAAGCCGGTGATGGGCGAAGTCGTGCGCGACGAAGCGCCGGTGAAGGGCGAAGCGGTGGTGGCGGAAGTCGTCGAGAAGGTGACGGAGAAAGTGGTCGAGAAGGCGATCGTGAAGCCGGAACCGAAGCCCGAGCCGGTCGTCGCGGCCGCGCCGGTCCCCGCCCCGGTGCTCAAGATCGAGCCGAAGCCGGAGCCGAAGCGTAAGGAAGTCATCCACAAGCCGAACCCCGAGCTGCCGCCGCTGACGCTCCTGGAAGACATCGAACCCGAGGTCATCGAGATCGACCAGGATGCACGCGTCAAAGCTCTTCAGCGCGCCCTGGAAAATTTCGAGGTTCAGGCCAACGTTGTCAACTACGAGGCCGGCCCGGTGGTCACGATGTACGAACTCGAGCTGCTTCCCGGCACGCGCGTCGGCAAGATCATCGCCCTCGCGCCGGACCTGTCGATCCAGCTCGGCGTCCCGACGCTCCGCATCGTGTACCCGCTTCCCGGAAAAACCACGATCGGCATCGAGGTCCCGAACCCGCACTCGGCGGCCGTCCGCCTGCGGAACCTGATTTCGCAGACCGAAGAAACGTGGCGCAAGATGCACCTGCCGCTCTTCTTCGGCCAGGGCGCAACCGGCGCGCCGGTGATTTTCGACCTGCAGGAGATGCCGCACCTGCTCGTCGCCGGGACGACGGGGTCCGGAAAGAGCGTCTGCCTGACGACGATGATCCTGTCGATGCTGCTGACGCGGACTTCGGACGACCTCAAGCTCATCCTGGTGGACCCGAAGCAGGTCGAGATGGCCGCCTTCAAGGACATCCCGCACCTGATGGCGCCGGTCGTGACCGACATGCGCCGCGCGCCGATGGTCCTCGAGTGGCTGGTCGGCCAGATGGAAGAGCGGTACAGCCTCTTCTCCAAGGTCGGCGTGAAGAAGATCGAGCAGTTCAACAAGCTGGGGGAGAAGGCGATCCTCGAGAAGCTCTCGATCGAAGGCGAGGAGCCGCCGGATGTCGAGACGCACCTGCCGTACATCGTGGTGATCATCGACGAGCTGGCGGACCTGATGATGGTGAGTGCGAAGGAAGTCGAAGGGGCGATCCAGCGGCTGAGCCAGAAGTCGCGCGCGGTCGGCATCCACCTCGTCCTCGCCACGCAGCGCCCGTCGGTTGACGTCATCACGGGCCTCATCAAGTCCAACATGCCCAGCCGCAGCGCGTTCAAGGTCGCCGCCAACGTGGACAGCCGCACGATCCTCGACCAGCCGGGCGCCGAAAAGCTCCTCGGCAAGGGCGACATGCTCCTCATGATCAACGGTTCCCAGCAGCTCATGCGCGGCCAGTGCACCTGGGTCCCCGACGAGGAAGGCAAGAGCGTCATCACCTGGCTCAAGGAAAAGGGCGGCGCCGCCACCTTTGACCCCACCCTCACCCTGGTCGCCGAATCCGCCGGCCCCGAGGGCGACGACGGCGCCGGTTGCGACGACGAACTTTTCGAGAAGGCCGCCGAAGTCATCATCGGCGAGCAGCGGGGAAGCGTCTCCCTCCTCCAGCGGAAGCTGGAGATCGGCTTCTCGCGCGCCGGGAAACTCATGGACGTCCTCGAGAGGCGCGGCATCGTCGGGCCGCAGGTCGGCGCGAAGGCTCGCGAAGTGCGCATGACGCTTGCTTCCTGGCACGCACGACATGTTTCGGAGTCGGAGAGGGAAGAGGCTGCGGCTGGGGCGGCGCAGTAACGGAAAGAGGGGATACGGGATAGGGGATAGAGGATAGGAACGACGACAACGGGGAGGGGCGAAAACGCCCTTCCCCGTTTTTATTTGAATGCGCTGCACAACGGGAATAGTTGAAAGATCTGACGGTGCGTACACCTCTTCAGGCGCGGCCGTATAATCCCGGCCTCACCCGAGGAGAGATGCCATGGCCTTCTGCCCCAACTGCGGATCATTCGTCGATGGCGGGATGTCGTCGTGCACCAAGTGCGGGGCCCCGGTTGCGGCTTCCGCGCCGGCCCCCGCCCCGCCGCCCGCGTTCGGAAACGTGCCCAGCCCCGTGGGGTTCCAGCCCGGGTACGGCGGGCAACTCCCCGACGTCCAGCCGATGGCCATCATCCTCGCCGCCGCCAGCTGGGTGGTCTGCGGCCCCCTCGCTTCCGTCCCCGCCGTCATCATGGCCCGCAACGACCTGCGCGGCATCCGCGAAGGCCGGATCAGCCCCTCCGGGCAACAGCAGAGCCAGCTCGCGTTCTGGATCGCCGCCATCAACGTGGCCTTCTACGGCTTGTTCATCGTCTTCTTCATCCTGATGTTCCTGATCATGGGCGTCGGTTTCTTCGCCGCTTCGAAGTCCCATCCTCGCTCCTTCCCCGTGCCCGTCGTTTCCACGCACCCCGAATTCGCCGCCAAGACCTACGACGACCTCGAGCGCGACGTCGAGCGGATGATGGCCACCCACCCCGAAACCGAGCGCAAGCTCTGGCGCGAAGCCAAGGACGACCTCCGGGTGAAGCGCAAGGCGAGGGGCACCGGGATGATGCCGGAGGTGAAGAGCCTCTCGGCGCTGATGGCCACGGCTGCTTCGGAAGAGGCGTTGTGGTCCGCGCTGGCCGAGCTCGAGCGCAAGGCCGCGATGGAATCCGGTCACGCGGTGTTGCCGCGGGTCCGGCCGGCGGAAGCGCCGGAGTAGGGCCGGGGCTAACGGCCGGGGCTAACGGCCGGGGCTGACGGCCGGGGCTGACGGCCGGGGCTGAGGGCCGGGGCTGAGGGCCGGGGCTGAGGGCCGGGGCTGAGGGCCGGGGCTGAGGGCCGGGGCTGAGGGCCGGGGCACGAAAAAAACATCGGCGTTACCGCGGGGACTCATTTCCCGCTTCGGGAAACACTCCGCGCCGCGTTTCGCCGGCGTAACGAGTGACGCAGCCCGCCGCTTGGTCTCGACTTGCGTCGCGCGTGCTCCCGCTGCGCGACACGGCACCCGCTTTGCAATCCCGTCACCGGCTGTCGCGCAGGACCTGTTTCGGGAAGGAAACACCCATGAGGCGCCTCATTTCGGCGTCGGTCGTGGTCTCGATGTTTTGTTTGACCGGCCTTGCCGGGGCTGAAGACAAGAGGGCCTTGTCCCTCAATGCCATCCTCAAGACCGACACCTCCACAGGCTCGGAACTCTCTTTCGTTTTCGTCACCGGCGAATCCCTCTACGCCGATGGCACGAAAATCTTCGTCGGCGTCCAGGCGCTCGACTCCACCCGCTACCTCCGGGTCGTCCACGCCATCGTCGAAAAGGGGCACTTCCTCGCCGAAATCGGCCCCTGGGAACAGCACTTTCCCCCCGGCCACTACCACGTCGTCGCCGAGTTCCGCTACGAGGACCAGTCTGAAGCGCTTCAGCACATCCTCAACGGCTCCCGCGACATCGAGACCTGCATGAAGGACAACGAGGAGTACCGGAAGTTCTACTACAAGCAGAACCCGGAGCGAGCGAGGCGGCTTGAGGACTACATCGCCCGCACGGGGCGTTGCCCGGGGAAGACGGGTTTCGGGGAAGCGTGGCTGGACGTCGGGTCGCCGGAGGACATCGACCGGGCGGACGCGTTGGAGCTGGGGCGCATCCTGGGGTTTACGGATGTCGCGGAGAAGCTGGCGACGGAGGTTGCGGCGCCGGGCGGTCCGACGGTGCCCGCGGAGTGGCGGGCGGAGCTGGAGGGGACGCAGGAATCCGTGAGAAAGGAGCGAGCCGGCGTGGTGTGCAGCCGGCACATCGAGGCGTGGCAGGAGCTTGAGAACGCCCTCATGAACCTGGGGTGGTGCGGCGACGACCAGATTGCGCTGACGACGGGCGCGGGGGCGGCGTTCCAGGCGGACGTCGCCGAGCTGAGCGGCAAAGAGGGAGCGGACAAGGACGAGCGGCGAAGGCTTGCGAAGGCGAAGTCGGCCCTCGCGGCCATGGAGAAAACCAGGGCGGAGCACGTCCGGACCGCCGTGACGGCCCTGACCGAGGCCCTCTTCGGAAAAAACGGCCTGGAGCCGGCGCCCGCCCGGGCGAAGAAGTTCGAGACGGATCTTCTCGGGAAGTTCGGCCTGCAGCCTGAGTAGCGGAATCCAGCGTCAGCCGGCGGCCGGGCCGCGACCTCGCGGACGCCGCCAATGGGGCGGTGCATGGGAGTGCGGTTCTCGCGACAGCGCCGCATTCCCCGTGGCCCGACGCCGGCTGACTCATTTCGCGCGGGGGAGCGGCCTCGCTGCGCGCGGCGGATCGACAGTCGGTGCTGCGCCTCGCTGCCCGCGGCGGATCGACAGTCGGTGCTGCGCCTTGAGGTTAGTCACATGCCTGGGGCGGGAATTGGACCGGCTCCGCTCCGCCTGTCGCTCCGCCGCGCGCAGCGAAGGTACGGCGACAGCTACCAGGAGTGCCCCGGGCTGTACGCAAATACGAACTATCCGGGGTACCGCCTGGGGCTGTATTTCCGCATCCAGGATCGGCGCTTAAAGCCAAGCCTGGCTTGGGATTCCGACGAGAAGACGCTATCGCTTCTCGACCTTCGATCGCCAACCACGATCGGAAGGAAGGCTAGGAGGACCATCGCTCAACCGGTGGTAGCGGTTCACAGTCCACGGTCGCGAAGATGAATTGGAGGACAGATCAGCATTGTGAATCGAAACCGGCCCGACGGGTCGGGGTCGGGCAAAAGAGGGAGATGGAATTGGCGCAGGTACCGCACAAGAATTCAGGTAAGCGAGTGCGTCAATCTCGCCGATCAGAGGCTCCATCCCGAGACGGAAGCCTGGCTGGAGAGCCTCTGAAAGGTGAACTGGAGGTTCATGTCGGCGATGCCGGCATCGACGCCGGGCGGCTGATTCGGAGTGGACGTGGTCGTTGTGCCGCACGCGCCGAGGTGGAGATTGATGTCCTCCAGCGTCAGGATCCTGCAGGAGGAGAGGTCGCGGTACATCTCGAGCGGCACCCACTGCGCCCCGCCGAAGCAAAGCGTCAATACGTCGCTGCCTGAGGTCCCCATGTAGACGACATCACGCGAGTCGAGCTTCGCAATTGTTTCGTGGTAGACGCTCATGCTCGAAATGATGACGCCTCCACCACCTCTTCCGGCGGAGGCCATCTGGCAGGCGCGAACAGCTCTACGGATTTCCGAGAGGCTGTTGACGTTGAAGGCCCCCGGGACGACTGCGGTCCTGTTCTGGTACTCCGGAAGTTCCCGCCGGCGGATCCCGCTAACCGCTCCGCTGTGCGGGGCATCAGAGATGGTCGCCAGCAGCGAGTTGAGCCCTTCGGGTCCCCCGGTCGGCGACAATACAGCTCTGGCAACGTCATCCGCAACCGCCTTGACCGCGTATTCGGCAGCGGATGCGGGCCGAGAATGCCGGTCCGGCGTCGTGCAGGCGTATCTCCGAACGAATCGGGCGAGACGGTCCGTTCCGATCGTGAAGGACCCGTCGGCGCGCGGGACGCTGACTGAAATCTCCCGCATGTACCGCGGTTCGATTCTGCTCGAACCCATGAAAATCCGGAGCAGGGGATCTTGCGCGATCGCGATCTGAAGGTCACTTGTGGACACGGGAGAGTGGGAGGTGGGGATCCCACGCACGCTAGTCCCGCCGGCCCTCGGTTCGTCGCGCATCGCAGTATTCTATCGTCGTCCGCATGCCGAAGTTCACGTTCATTTCTGAACCGCCCGAGGGCATAAGATGGAATCGCGTCTACAGGCTGTGCGGCTATGCCTCGGGCAAGCCTATCTTTGTGCGTGTCCTGCAGGCTCGTCAACGGCACGGCTTCGAATAGCAGACACGTTTTCCGCGCGGCATGGTCTCATCATGTACCTTTTGTTCAAAGGTCACCGACCAGCATGCTTACGTGTGTCTTGAGAAACTGAGTCGCAGTGCCGAGAAGGATACCGAGTGCCTCATCCATCTCCCGAGTTGTTATCAGAAGAAGCTTCCTGACGTCATCTTGGGGCCATGGCCACGCTTCCGGAGCACGCGTGTGAATGAATTCGACCGTGTACGCTTGGCTGGCCCTGACGACAGCATTCCAGCCCCGATCACTGACCTTGAAGCCGAGAGGCGCCGTAGGGCTCTCGAAGAAAGTCCAGTCGCCGTTGCGACCCGCTTCGTGAAGAAACAGATTGCGAATCACGTAGCCAAGCGCAATCGGCCAGCCGAATAACTCCTTTGTTGAGATGAGAAGGGTGTTCACGACTTTGCAAGTGTCCTGTACGAATGTAGCGGCTAGCTTCGGCTTGGAAGCTCGAGCGGCGAAATCCGTGTTGAATAGCAATGGCCCTATCACATCGATGATCGTGTCGGCAATAGACCAAGTGACGGAGAGGTAGGCCTGAACTGCGAGGAGCCGTGCATCCGCGAATTTCAGGCGTTTCGTCCCGAACCTGACCGTGTCCTCTCCATCGACGACTTCCACATCCTTGTCCAACCCTTGGAGAACATCCGTCGCGGCTTCTCGCGCAATAAGCATGCTTCGAATCGCGTCAATGTCACGCCTGCCCTGGAGCATGTACTGCAATTTCGAGCTGAACTGAGGTAGGAATTTGCCAGGGCTCGAGTCGAGCGCTGCCTGCACTGCGTCGAGATCTTTGCGCGCGTTTTGAAGTCGCTCGGAGAGGTTCATTCTGTGGGTTCCTCAGTGGCCTCGTCCT
>JAIOPR010000122.1 GCA_021413805.1 Planctomycetota bacterium | reverse complement strand
GGTGCAACGACAACGTCGAGTACGCGGGACCGTTCTTCCCGTTCCTCGGCGACGCGGGCGGCAATGCGGCCTCGCTCAACGCCTACCGGCTCTATCTGCCGTACATGACGCCGTCCTACACGCGCATCCCGAGTTCCATCGTCGCCGAGGGCACCGACGTGTGGGACGGCGCGGGCGACCGCGGCGACGCCGCGATGTACGCGTATGGCGCCGCCCGATTCTGCCTCGCGAACGGCGACCGCGCTTCCGCCACCGAACTCTGGACCGGGAGCGCCTGGTGCCTCGAGTACTGCAAGCGCCGGCTGACGCCCGACGGCGTTGTGGCCTCCGACACCGACGAGTTGGAAGGGCGTCTCCCCGCCGGCAAGGCGAACCTGAGTACGTCGTGCCTCTACTTCGGCGGCCTGCGCTCCGCGGCGTGCCTCGGACGATCGCTCGGCAAAATGGAAGCCGCCGAGGAGTTCGACAAGCGCGCTGAAGCGCTTTCGGCCGCCATCGAGAAGTACTTTGGCGCGACCGTCGATGGATTCGACACCTACCGCTACTACGACGGCAACACCGTCCTCCGCTCCTGGATCTGCATCCCCCTCACCATGGGCCTCCTCACCCGCAAACGGGCCACCATCGACGCCCTCTTCTCCCCCAAAATGTGGACCCCCGACGGCCTCGCTTCCCAGTCCGGCGACAAGGTCTTCTGGGACCGCTCCACCCTCTACGCCTTCCGCGGTGTCTTCCAGGCCGGCGAAACCGCCCGCGCCCTCGACCTCCTCACCCGCTACTCCCGCCGCCGCCTCCTTGGAGAGCACGTCCCGTACGCCGTGGAGGCCTTCCCCGAGGGCGGCCAGGGCCACCTCGCCTCTGAAAGCGCCCTCTATTGCCGGGTTTTCACCGAGGGCCTTTTCGGCATCCTCCCGACGGGCCTCGATCGCTTCCAGTGCACTCCTCGCCTTCCCAACGGCTGGCCGCGCATGGCGCTTCGACATGTCCGCGCCTTCGGCCGCTCGTTCGATGTCGAGGTCGAGGGGACGGTGAAGGGGTTGCTCCTGAAAGTGACGCAGGAAGGCGCGGTCGTGACGGAAAAAACGCTGGGCCCGGGCGAATCGGCAGAAATTGTGTTTCCGGGGAAGTGAGACGTCGCTGGGCGCAAATCACTTTTTGGGCGCCATGACCTTGGCCACGCGACCCGGCTTTGCGCACGACACGCCCTCTCTCGGCTCGCCGAACAGATTGCCGGCGCAGCTTGCCCCGCAGAATTTTTGCTCGGGCTCAGAGAGCGGCGTTCCGCGGTATGCTCACTTCCGCTTGAATCCAGAAACCGCCACGCTTTCGCAGGACACCGCGACGGAAAGCTCCCGCCCGCTTTCGTGCCGGGCGGCGTGGATCGGGGTGGCCAGCTTTGGCATTTCGCTGCTGACCCAGGTCGAGAACTACCTTTTCTACGCGTCGCGTCCCGCCGGAGGACAGGCGGGAGTTGCCTGGTTCCTGGCGCGAGCGCCGTTCATCCTGTTCGAGCACGCCGTCTTCGCGACGGGCGCAGCGCTGGCACTTCTCCTGATGGGGCGGAGGAAATCCGGTGCGGTGGTGTTCTGGATCTGCTGGACCCTCTTGCAGCTTTACGTGGTCGCCGACCAGGTCAGCTACAAGATGCTTGGCGACCACCTGCGACGCGGGCAGGTGGAGGGAAGGCTCGGCGGCGTCAGCGGGTTGGCGCGGGAGGTGGCCGGCAGCGCCACAGCCGAGATTGAGCCGTGGATGGTGGCGAACGCCTTGATGGTCATATTCGTGGCCATCGGGTTGGCACGGATGGACTTTTTCGCCCGGTGCCATCCTTTCGCGTGGCTTGGAGGATCGAAGCGGAATGCCGCGGCGCTGGCCACGGCGTACGTGGCGCTGGCGATCCCGGCGTGGACGATGGGAGAGAGGTTCCGCCTGGAGCGGCACCCCCTGACAGCCATGCTCATTTCCCTGCTCCCCGGGTCTCCCTCGGGAGTCGAGTACTCCCGGGAACTGGCGGGCCGGTTGTTCCGTCCGCCCTTCGGGAAGTACGAAGAATCCGGGGTGGAAACCCGGGCCCTTGGTGAGGCACGGGGAAAAATCAGGAGCCAGGGACGCCGCCCCCTTGTCCTTCTCTACATCCTCGAGAGCGTCGGGACGTCGGAGCTCTTCGGTGCTGACGGCTCGCTGTCGCCCGAACTCACGCCCCGCCTTGCCGAACTCGCGAAATCCTCGGTGCGTTTCGATGCGATCTACCCGACGTTCCCCGGCACCGCCCGGTCGCACGTCGGGATCATGACCGGCGGCCCGACCGTCACATGGGGCCGGTACTACCAGCAGATGGAAAGCCGCTACACCGGACCCAACCTCGTTTCCGAAATGCGCCGGCTCGGCTACCGGACCGGAGTGTTCTCCGCCGGCGACCTCGTCTTCGAGAACCTGGGTTCGTTCTACAAGGGTCTCGGGCCCGACCGGGTCGCTTATTACAACGACGGATGGTCGGGCATGGACCCGGAAACGAAGATCAACTCCTGGGGGGTTTCGAGCGATGAGGCCGTCAAGGCCGCGTGTCGCTGGATCGACGAAACCCCGGGCGGGAAGGAACCGCTGTTCATGGTCTTCCTGACACTCGAGACTCACCACCCCTACGACTGCCCCTCGTCCTTCAAGGGCCCCTTTGACGCCACGGACCGCCAGGGCCGGTTCCGGAACGCGCTCTTCTACACCGACGCCGTCCTGGGACGGCTTGGTCAGGAACTCGAGCGCCGCGGACTCTGGGACGACGCCCTGGTCCTGGTCACGGGCGATCACGGCGAAGCGTTCGGCACGGTCCACCGCGGAAATTTCGGGCACCGGAACTACCTCTACGAAGAAAACCTCAGGACGTTCCTGCTCGTCGCCGACCGGAAGAACCTCAATTCGGAGCTGGTCAGCCACCGGCCGGCCTCGAACACGGATCTCGGGGCCACGCTGCTCGGCTTGCTCGGTGCCGACCCGGGAGCCATGCCCGGCCAGGACCTGTTGTCCCCCGACTACCGGCTGCAGACGATCTTCTTCCACAAGCAGTCGCCGCCTTACCGCTGGGGTCTCCGCGACGGGCGCTTCAAGTTTGTCTCCGACATGGAGGGCGCACGCCGCGAGCTCTTCGACCTCCAGGCCGACCCCGGCGAACAGGCGAACCTTGCCGAGGCTCATCCGGACCAGGCGGCCCTCTATCAGGATTTGTGCGCCACGTGGTACGTCAAGACAGGCTACGATTTCATCGATCGCCTCCAGGGTTTCATCCTCGAACCGGACGAACGCGTGTACGCGGATCTTCTCCGCAAACATCGTCCCCCCGGCATCGATCGAGTCGTCCTCGGCACCAATACCGGCCCGGAAAATTCATTCGCCGACACGTCGAGCTTCTCGCCGACGGACGAAATCCAGCTCCAGATCGACTGGCGCCCCTGGGACCGCGATCAACAAATCGCTTACACGATCAAGGGGCCGGACGGGTTCGTGAAGCGGTCGGAATTTGCGCTTCGAGCCTCGACCCTGCACACATCAATGCCGCTGGGTATCACAACGCCAATGCCGGTGGGCGAATACCGGGTGCAGCTCTGGCTGACCAGGGAGAAACTTGGCAACGCCCGCTTCACCGTCCGCTAAGCGGCAGCAGACCGCGGGAAACGCATTGAACATTCCCCGAACGCCCGATAGCATTCCGGCCTCGCTCAAAGAATCCTCTGAAAGGAGCCGTGCCCATGGGTAAGTTCATGCTCGCCGCCGTGCTGGCTCTCGCGCTTTCCTCCGCGGTTCTTTCCTTCGCGTTCACTCCTCCGCAGGTGACCAAGATTGAGAGCGGATACCTGGCGCAGCTCCAGAGGCTTTACAACAGCGCCGGGACGAATTGTTCGTATAACCTGAGTGGATTCTCCCGGTCGCAGTTCGAAGCCCGCATCGACCAGTTGAACTCGCGGCGCCGGACCGAATACCGCAAGTACAACTACGTCCCGTCGGACTATCCCTACTGCGCGGGATACGGGTACGGGTCCGGCTCGCAGAATTAGGTCTCCGCCTTTCCAGGATTGATCGACACAGCCGCGGCCGCCTGAGGGTGGCCGCGGCTTCGTTGTTGGCGGTCCCTGGAAGAGGAAGTCGCGTTCTCCGAACTCCCGTCTCCGAACTGCCGTTGCCGTTCCCCAGGCTCTCCCGCCATCAGTTCCTAAAGGCAATCTGTCCGCGCTTCACCACAACCTGCACCTCGTCCCCGCGGTGGAAATCACCGTCAAGAATCCGGTCCGCGAGCGGGTTCTCCACAAGATCCTGCACCGTCCGCCTCAGCTCGCGCGCCCCGTACTCGGGGCTGAATCCCGCTTCCGCCAGGAACTTCGGCACGTTCTGCGTCCATGTGAGCCGCAGGTCGGCGCGCGTTGCGTGCTGGACGATCTCGCCCAGGAACCGCTCGACGATGTGCACGCAGTCGGCGAGGGCGAGGGGATTGAAGAGCACGACCTCGTCGATGCGGTTGAGGAACTCGGGGCGGAATTCGCGCTTGAGCGCGTCCACGGTGCAGCCGAAAAGAGCCTCGCGGTCCAGCGCGGCGTGTTTCGCGCCGTCGAAGCCGATGCGGTCGCGAGCCTGGCGGACTTCCTCGACGCCGACGTTGGACGTCAGGATGATGATGGCGTCCGCGAAAGAGATTCTGGTGCCGTGAGAGTCGGTCATCACGCCCTCGTCGAGGACCTGGAGCAGGAGATTGTGGACCTTGGGGTCGGCCTTTTCGATTTCGTCGAAGAGGACGACGGCCTTGCCCTTCTTTTTCATTTCCTCGGTGAGGAATCCGCCCTCGCTGTGGCCGATGTAGCCGGGGGGCGCGCCGATGAGCTTCGCGTATTCGTGGGGGAGGCCGTACTCGCTGCAGTCGATGCGGACGAGGCGCGAGCGGTCCTCGAAGACGAGGTCGGTCAGCGCCTTCGCGAGCTCGGTCTTGCCGACGCCGGTCTGGCCGATGAAGAAGAAGGTACCCATGGGGCGCGTCGTGTCGCGCAGCCCGGCCGCCGCGCGGCGGACGACCTGCGACACCGCGTGCACCGCATCGCGCTGCCCGATCACCCGCTCCGCCAGCCGCTCCTCCAGGTGCGCCACCTTCCCTGCCGCGTCCGCCATCTCCGGCTCCGGCGCCTTCAACAGGTGCAACCCGACCTTCTGCTCCGACGTCGCCGGCAGCACCACCTGCGTGATGTCCAGCCCGGCGTTCACCTGCACGCACAACGCGTACAGCTCTTCGTCCAGCGCACGCCGGCCGCCGGGAAGCCTGTCGGAAGCGGCGCCAGCGAGGACCGGGTAGCCGACGATGCAGGCGGTGACGACGAGGCCGCGGTAGGCGTTGCGGTCCGGCACGCGGGCAAAATGCAGGAGTTCGCCGATTTCAGAAGCGGCGAACGAGCGGATCTTGACGAACTCGTCGAGAAGCGGCGAAAAGCGAAGGACGACGTTGGGCTCCATGCGGATCATGGTTGGACTCCTCTTCCCCTGTCTGCCCCTGACGGCTTGCGATGGTCGCCGAACAGCCTTTGAGCCCGAGCAAAAATCCTGCGGGGCAAGCTGCGTCGGCCCCGGTGATGGTTGTTATGAAGCTTTTCGCAGGAGAGCCGACTCCGCCCGCCCCGCAGGATTTTTGCTCGGCCTCTTCTTTCTTATCGGACCTTGCATTACTTCAGGTACATAAGAATTGTAAACTTTTCAAAGATTAATGGATAACGCGAATTCGGCCTTTCTCGCCGCCGCCCTTCATTTCCAGGATGGCCCTTCGCTCCCCTGGAGTTCTTTCAGCAGCCCGCGGTACCCCTCCCAGCGCTTCGTATTGACTTCCCCGCGCTCGACCGCCGCCTTGATCGCGCATCCGGGTTCGGAGATATGGCGGCAATTTCCGAAGCGGCATTTGCCCTCGAGTGCGTGGATCTCGGGGAAGAACGCGGAAAGGTCTTCCGAGGAGATGCCCCAGAGGCCGAAGGATTCGATGCCGGGCGTATCGACGATCCAGCCGCCGCCTTCGAGGGGGAGCATTTCGACCCAGGTGGTGGTGTGGCGGCCTTCCTCGATTTTCCCGGAGAGGGCGCCGACCTTGCGTTTCCAGTCGGGCTCGATGGTGTTGAGGAGGCTGGACTTGCCGACGCCGCTGGGGCCCATGAGGACGGTCGTGTGCCCCTTGATCCAGGCGCGCACTTCGTCCACGCCCTTCCCCGTCACGGCGCACGTCTCGAAAACCGGGTAACCGGCCTTGCGGTACGCCGCGACTTCGGGGGGCGGCCCGGCGAGGTCCACTTTGTTAATCGCGATCGCGCATTTCATCTGCCCGGCTTCGCCCATCACCAGCGCCCGGTCCACCGCGCGAAAGTCCGGCTCGGGCGACCTCGCCGAGAAGACGGCGAGCACCTGTTCGGCGTTCGCGACGAGGACTCCCTCCAGCTGTCCTTCGGAGCCTTTCGCGCGGCAGAGTTTTGTTTTCCGCGGGAGAGTCTTGAGGAAGACGCCTTCGCCGGCTTCGCCCGGCTCGACTTCAACCTCGTCTCCGACGGCGGCGGGCTTGTTGGCGCCCTCGCGGGCCCGGCGCACCTTGTTCGTGAGGGTGCAGCGCACCAGCCCCTGCGGCGTCTCGACGTGAAACTCGTTCCCGACAATGCGCACCACTCTGCCGACTACCATTTCTCCCGCTCCCTTACGCCGCCCCCGGGGAGCATCGGTTTCAGAGGACAACCGTCGCAGTCCGGCTTCGTCTTGCAGAACTCCTTCGCCGTCTTCACCAGCAGCGCGTGGGCCTCGTTGAACAGCGCCGCGTCGCGCGGCAGCCCGTCCATCCACCAGCCGCGCACGTCATCGTACCCGGATTCCCACTCGATCCACCCGTGCCGCGCCAGGATCCGGTGCGTGTACGAGTCCGCCACGAACGTCTCCTTGCCCGCGGCGTACAGCGCGATCGCATCCGCCGTCTCCGGGCCGATTCCCGAAACCTCCAGCAACGTCTCCCGCAGCGATTCCGCGCCGCGGTCGAACAGGCAATCTAGCGACCCACCGTGTTCGTCCACGATCCACTTGCAGAAGCGGTAAAGCCGCGCCGCCTTCACGCGAAACGTCCCCGCCGGCTTGACGAGCACCTCTAACCGCCCGCCGAGCGCCACGATTGCCGCCGGCGACATCGCCCCGGCAGCCTTCAGGTTGGCGATCGCCTTTTCCACGTTCTTCCAGGCCGTGTTCTGCGTCAGGATCGCCCCGACGCACACCTCGAACGGCGTCTCCGCAGGCCACCACTTCTGCGGCCCGAACGCCGCCAGCAGCGTGTCCACAATCTTGTGCGCGGTGCTGCTCATTTCGTTTCGACCTTCCACTTGCGGAAGCGCACCGAGCTGTCGAAATTCCCGAAGCCCCATCGGCCGTCGAGGCGCACGTCCTCGTCGGCGAGTTCGAAATCGAGGACCTCTTTGCCCTCGACGCAGGCGCGGACTTTGCGCCCGGCGATTTCGACGTGAACGGACTTCCAGGTCGCAGCGGGAATTGCGGGAGGCGTACTCTGCGTGAACGCGATGCGCTCCCACTTGTCTTCCTTCAGGACGAGAAGCGCCGTGACGCCGCCTTTCATGAACGCGACCTTCACGAGGTTCCGGGCGCGGTCGTCCCAGGCACCGATCACGATGTCCGCCTGGCCGTTCGCGAGATCCTGGATCCAGACCTCTGCGTCGATCGTCGCGTCGCCCTTGATCTCTGCCTCATTCAGGATCGCGCTTCCCGTCTTCGGGTAGGCCGTCCCCTCGAGCTCGCCGGCGTCGATCCGCCAGTCGCCGTATTTCATCTCCCACGGGCCGGACTTGAGGCCGCGGATCCAGTCCGTCCAGGCCTTCTGCACGTCGCGAGGCGCCCCGACGCGCTTCGCGAAGAAAGTCCGGCCGCGAGCCGCGGCGGTGTCGCGATCGGGGACAGTCGCGAAGTCCTCGACAAGCTTTGACCAGACGTCGGGTTTCTCCTCGACGAGCCATTTCACGAGCAACCACGACTCGCGGTAGTACAAGTCGCGGAGGAAGGCGTCCGGCTGTGCCGAAAGGTCCATCGCGCTGATGTCCTCCAGCGGCAATATCCGGCCGGAGTCGATCGCGCGCCGCAACGTCTGCAGGCCGGTTGAGAAATAGATCCCGTCCAGCGCGCCTGCACCAAGTTCCCGCTCCGCGCAATACTCCGCCATCCCCTCCAGCGCCCACTGCGGCGCCCCCGCGTACCACACCACGTGCCTCCGCCAGAACATGTGCGACGTCTCGTGCACGATCAGCGTCCGCATGCGCTCCGTCAGCGGCACACGCTTGGTGAAGTCCGCTTCCACCCTGGGCGACATCAGCAGATGAGATTCCCCCGTCTCCACGGAGAAAAAACCGCCGTTGTTGGCGAAGCGCCCGCCGTTGAGGTCGCGATCGGCCTTGAGATATTCTTCGCGCTGCCGGTAGACGTTCACGACGTACGGGTCGTCCTTTTCCGGCTTCACCCCGCCGAGCTCGCAGAACGCCGGCCACGCGTGCCGCAACGCTCCCCTCGCCTCTTTCCGGAATGCATCGTCGTCGTGAGTTCCCCGGACCTCGATCTTGGGCGCTTCGGCCCGCGCCTGAAGCGCTGCGGCGAAGAAGGCGAGCAGGGCAAGGGCGCGGATCACGCCTGAGGAGCGCCGACGGCTTCGGGCTTGTCGAGGTCGAGGAGGGCGTGGATGAACGAGTCGGGCTCGAAGGCCTCGACGTCGTCGATCTTTTCGCCGACGCCGACGAATTTCACGGGGAGGCGGAGCTGCTCCTCGATCGCGACGATGACTCCGCCCTTGGCGGTCCCGTCGAGCTTGGCGAGGACGAGGCCGGTGACCTGCAGGATTTCGTTGAACGCCTTCGCCTGGTTGACCGCGTTCTGCCCGGTC
>JAIOPR010000092.1 GCA_021413805.1 Planctomycetota bacterium | reverse complement strand
GCGCTGGACGGGAAATGCGACCTGTTCCTGGACCGGTTCCTGGAAGCGGAGCGGCGGCGGGACCGGGAGGAGATGCAGCTGAACCGGAACACGCTGGCGCCATACGACGTGTCGGGGAAATACCGGGCGGGGCTGGAGGCGCCGGGACGGCTGACGATCCGGGCGTCGGGGTACGGGTGCGACTGCCTGGCGCCGGTGAAGGCGGCGGGGTGGCGGGTGGAGATTTCAGGGACGCCGGACATCGCGTGGCGGGACGGCGGGCCGCTCCCGGGAGTGCCGCTCACGCCCCGGGACCGGCCGGTGCCCGCGGTGCGGACGTTTCCTGAAAGTGCAACATGGGGCCACACGCTGTCCTGCCCGCGGCGCGAGTTGGCCGGCGTCGAAGTCTGGATCGCGAAGTACGAAGAGCGGGACAAGCGGCTCGTTCTGGGCCCGGAGCGGCGGCTCGGGGAATGCCCGATTTTGTCGGTGGAGCTCGAGCAGGGCTCGTACCGCTGCGCCCTTCGACCCCGCGACGCGGCGCTGGCCGGGTTCTTCCTCCCCGTCATGATCGAGCGCGGCAGCCACTGGGAACAGGACGTCACGCTCTACCGGAGCGACGAAATCCCGGCCGGGTTTCGCCTCATCGCGGGCGGGCCGTTTACATTCGGCGGCACGTGGGCCGGCGGGGCCGGCGAAGAGCAGACACTTGTGACACGCGATTTCTTCCTCTCCGAATTCGCGACGACCTGCGGCGAGTACCTCGAATTCCTGAACGCGCTGTGCGACTCGGGCGGACTCGAAGAAGCCCGCCGGCGGCAGCCGCGCGAAGCCGACAAGAAGTGGTGGATCGAGGAAACGGGCCGCTTCCGCCTCCCCACTCCCGCCGAGTCCCCGAAGTTCCCGTGGAACGCGCGCTGGCCGGTTTTCGCGATCGACTGGTTCGACGCGGTCGCGTACGCCGTGTGGAAATCGGCAATGGACGGGGTGCCCTATCGCCTGATGCACGAGGAGGAATACGAAAAGGCGGCGCGCGGGGTGGACGGGCGCGGGTATTCCTTCGGCAACGACTACGACAGCAGCTATTCGCACACGAGCACGTCCGTCGAGGGAGGCGTGACGCCGCTCCCGGTCGGATCGTTCCCTTCGGACGAATCCCCTTGCGGCGCCCGCGACCTTTCCGGCGGCGTCACGACATGGTGCTGGAACGCTCCCAACCACCCCTGGCGCGAATGGCGCGCCACCCGCGGCGGTGCCTGGTCCACCAACCCCGCCGGCGCCCGCGCCGCTTTCCGTCGCATCGAGGCCCCGACACACCTGGCGTGGTTCTACGGCGTCCGGCTTGTAGCCCCCGCAAGGCGCGATTGATCCGCGTCAAAGCCCTTCCGGATAAACCCGCCGCGATTTCGCCCAGCCTCCGTTGCCCTCAGACACAGCAAAGATCTTTCCGTCCGCGACCAGCCGGACCAGCCCTTTTCCTTCCCACGTCACGGGCCTCCCGTTTTTCACTCCCGCGAGTTCGGCCGGAGTGAGTTCCCTCCCCGGGAGGTGCGCCACACCCACCGACGGTGGCAGCAGCCGCGCCGCGGCAATTCCGTCCAGCCCGACCGCGTCCTCGACCCGGAACGGCCCCACGCGGGTCCGCCGAAGCGTCAGCAGATGCGCCCCGCAGCCGAGCGCGCGCCCCAGGTCTTCGGCCAGAACCCGCACGTACGTCCCGCTCGACACGTCCACATCGAATTCCAAATCCGGCAGCGCCACACGCACCACCTCGACCCGCGTCACCTCCACGTCCCTCTCCGCCCGCTCGACTTCCTTCCCCTCCCGCGCCAGCTCGTGCAGCCGCTTCCCGCCCACCTTCACCGCGCTCACCATCGGCGGCCGCTGCTTTCTTTTCCCTCGAAGCGCCCGGACTGCGGCGGCGGCGTCCTCCGGCGAACAGGTCACGGCGCGCGTTTCCAGCACCTCGCCTGCCGCGTCCAGCGTGTCCGTCGTCGCCCCCAGCCGCACCACCGCTCGGTATCCCTTGTCGAATTCCATGAACTGCAGCAGCGCCGTCGCCCGGCCCACCGCGAGCAACAGCAACCCCGTCGCCGGCGGATCCAGCGTCCCCGCATGCCCGATCTCCCGCGTGCCGAGACGGCGACGCGCTTCGTCCACGACGTCATGCGACGTAGGGCCTGCGGGTTTATCGACGGGAATGAAGCCGGAGAGCATGCGAGCGAGTGTAACCGGTCAGGGACACTCCGCGACGGCGGCCCGGGAGGGCGGCGCGGACCCCTTCCCCAGGTCGCACTCGCCCCTGATCCCATTTGAGTCCACCCGCCACATCCGCCCCGTGAGAGGCGCTTCGGCGGATTTGAATTGCTGGCGGATTTCGGGTGCCGCGAGGCGGAGAACGTCAGGGTCGTCCCGGAAGAGGGCGAGGGAATCGTGAGAAGGGATGCCCGCGACAAAGGGAAACCCGAGGATCCCGCCGGCGATGTGGATGAATTGCGGGACAAGGAGGGCGCTAGCCTGGAGGGGAAAGCGGGCGCGGAACCGGAGGACTTTTCCATCATGGGAGTCGAGGGAAGCCGTGCGGATCTGGGTCCAGAAGGCCCGCGCGGCGGGGAGCAGCGGATGAGGTTCGTGCGGGAAAGCGCCTGCGACTTCGGCGGCCGAGAGGCAGTCAAATTGCGGAGAGGATGAAGCGAGTTTGGCGGCGCGGCGGGCGAGGACGGCGAAGAGGCCGTCGGCGACGGGGGAGGTCCAGGGATCCTGGGAAGCCGCGCGGACGCGCCGGAGCCAGGTGTCGGTCTGGAGGAGGGGGACGATGGCGGGCCTGCGGGTGGTGAGGAGAGTTGAGCGTGTGCGGGCCAAGGTGAACTCCTCGACAGGGGGGGAGAGGAAGCGCCGATTTCTTGTAATACATTACACATAAATCGTAGTACAGAAAACTGGAAAGTCAAACGGGGAAGCGAATATTTGTACGACGATAAGAATCCCCCGCCTGCCCACGCTGATTTCTTCGCCCCAATTCCCTATCGCTGCTCGACCCGATACCGCCGCACGAGGGCGCGACCCCCTTCGTAAGTCGTTACATCATCATCAAATACGGCGGGCCAGCTCGCCTTGTCGATCAGGAGCACCACCGTGTAATCTCCCGGCGCGAGCGGCGCGGCGGGCGTCAGGGTGAACGACGCGGCGTTCGCGCAGGAATGGGCGCTCTGGAAGTAGCGGGCCTCGATCTGCGCGGCGACGCGACCGCGCGGGCCGATGAGGAAAAACGTCGCCGGGCTGACCTTTGAGCGCTCGAGAAGTTCGGCAGGGGTCGCTTCGGCCGAGTCCGAGCTCAGCGCGAACGTCGCGCCGGGAGGGATTGGCATCGTACGGCTGCGTTCCGTTTCCGATGGCTCGCCCGCGGCCGAAAGCCAGCGGAACGCGCCGTCGCAATTCCCGGGGAAACATCCCGGCAATGCCACGGCGAGAACGAGAAGCGCGACACCCATCCGGTTCGGCATCACGGGATTATTTCGTCGTCGGCAATGGCATCGCGAACTCGACGCGCGGGGATCCTTTCGCGCTGTCCTTCAGCGCCGCGACCATCGAGAAGACCTGTTTCATCGCGACCGAGGGAGCGATGTCGAAAATCGTCGCGGGGTCTTTCGTCCCGGCCGCCTCCTCGTCCTTGATCATCGCGCGCACAGACCGGAGAACGGCCGAAGCGTCCGCGGAAATATCGATCACCGGGCCCTGGTTGAGCCTCGCCCAGGTTTTGGTCGATGCGGTAGTTGACTTGGCGGCCGAGTCCTTCCCGATGTCGCCGGTTTCGCCCGTCCACGCGATGACCCGGATTTCCTCCGCAAGCCTCTTGGTCTCGTTCTTGTCCCTGTTTCCTTCGCCTTTCGCTGGTTTCGCGTTCCCGCCACCGCCACCGCCCCCCGTCCCCAGGTCGTTCTTCTCGTCTTTCTTACCGCCTTCCTCATCCTCGTCGGGGAAATAGATCTCGTCATTGCAGCCGTCCTTCGGAAGCGGAATCGCAACCGACTTGTCCCCGACGGTGAGCCGGATGTCCCAGACTCCCGCTTCGGCCGCCTCGTTGATGCAGCGCTGCACGGGCCCCCAGGGCGTTTCCGGCGCGCAGCGAATCGCGAGCTTCAGCGCGGAAATCTTGTCCTTCTTGCACTTGTCGCCTGCAGCCTTGAGCGCTTCCGTGCACGCCGATTCATCGACTTTCTTCCCGTCGATGGAGAGCGCGCCGTCCTTGTCGAAGGTGACCGCGAAATCGTCGGCAAAGACGGGAAGGCAGAGCGCGAGGACGAAGAGCGCAATCGTTTTCATCGGGCCTCCGGTGCGGGAAGCCGGCGATCCTACCAACTGCGGGCCGAAGCGCCGCGGGTCAATAGCGGAAGACAGGCATGACCAGCCGGATCCCGACCTGCCTGGAAGTACTCGCCGGGTTCGCGATGAGCCGGGACGCCGACCGCGCGTGGTGCCACACGTCCGACCACGAGCCGCCCTTCCATTCGCGCATCCCGGCGAAGGTCCCCGCGATGCTGTTCTGGCACCAGGTGGCGGCGCAGCCGGACAGGCCGCGCACCCCGTACGGGGAAACATCCTTCGGGAAGGCGTCGACCGGGACGAGGCGGAGGCCAGCGGCGAACGACGAATTCGTGTGCGAGTACGTCCCGTCGTAGCGGTCGCCGTATGGAAAGACGCGGCCGTCCACGCCGCGCGCCGCTTTCTCGAATTCGAACTGCTGCGGAAGCGTGAACAGGCGGCCATCGCGGGCGCCGCGCCAGGAGACGTAGGCGATCGCGTCGTGCCAGGTCAGGTTGATGACGGGCAAATCGGGCGTCCAGGGGTCCTTCGTGCCGGCGACGATTCCCTTGAAGACCACGCGCCCGCCTTCCAGGACGATGCTCGTCCCCGCCGACTCGCGCGGCAGCCGCGACCGCGCTTCGTCCTCGCGCCCCGCCGCCGCAACCGCTTCCACAAACTCCGCGTATTCCCCGATCGTCACGGGGCGCTCGGCGATGAAAAAGTCGCAGACGACGCGCGTTTCCTCGTCGCGTCCGCCGCCCTCGTGGCCGGCGTGGGTGAAGGGCCCTCCGGGGACGAGCGCGAAACCGGCGGGGACCTGGGTGCGCGGGTAGAGGTTGATGTCCTGCGCCCACGTTTCGCCCCGGCGGATCACGAACGGAAACCGCGCGGGGGCGAAGCTCGCGTCGGGCGACTCCACGGTCGCAATCCACGAACCCTGCGGAAGCGCCAGGCCCGCGAGCGGCGTGACGCCAGCGTCCCGTGGGTCGTCCTCGACGAGAAGGTGCTCGCGCTCCACGAACCGGCTGATCCGCACTTTCGCGCCGCGGATTTCGGTGCGGCGGCAGGCGTCCGTGTGGCCGAACGCGGGCTCGGCGGGTTCGATGCGGACGTCGGGGACCGGCTCGCTCCAATCGACCAGCGGCTCGCCGCGCCGCGTCCGCCCTTCGTGCCAGAGCACTTTCGCTTCCGCCGCGAACTCGATGCGGCGGCCAGGGACGTTAAGGTGGTCGAGACAATGGCAATCCCACGAAAACGCGCGGACCGACAATGTGCCCGTGGCGTCGAGACGCGCCCGGAAAACTCCGCGCAGATCGTGGACCTCCAGCGCGCGGCGGTTCAGGAGCATCCCCTCGCGGTCCTTCGCCGCTTCCGCCTCGATGTACCGGTCCATCGACAGCTCGCACAACCCGTCGCTCGCTTCCTCGGCCCCCCGGTCCACGGCCAGCGCGTGCCCGAACTCC
>JAIOPR010000119.1 GCA_021413805.1 Planctomycetota bacterium | reverse complement strand
TGAACCGGCTGTCAGGCCTCGTGCAGTCGGTCGCCCGCGAACAGGCCGTCCGCTCCCGCCTCCGCCGCTACCTCCCCGCCGCGGCCCTCGACCGCGTCGCCGCCGAGGGCGCCGGTCGCGCGGAAGGCGAAACCCGCGAGCTCACGCTGCTCATGGCCGATATCCGCGATTTCACCGCGCTCTCCGAGAAACTCGCCGGTAACCAGGTCGTCGCCCTGCTCAACGAATACTTCGGCGCCATGACCGCCGTCCTCTTTAAGAACGGCGCCACCCTCGACAAGTTCATCGGCGACGGCGTCCTCGCCTACTGGAACGCCCCGCTTCCCCGCCCCGACCATGCTGTTGCCGCGGTGGCTGCGGGACTGGGGATGCTGGAAGCGCTCGCCGCGCTGAACGTCGTCCGCGTCGGTCGCGGCGAGCCCGCGCTTCGCATCGGCATCGGCATCCACACGGGGACGGTGGTGTTCGGGGACATCGGAAGCGAGCAGCGGCGGGAGTACGCGGTGATCGGGGACCCGGTGAACACGGTGTCGCGGATCGAGTCGCTGACGAAGGAGCACCGGGTGCCGATCCTGGCGTCGCAGGCGACGAGGGACCAGGCGGGCGAAGCGTTCGCGTGGCGCGCGGTGGCGCCGGTCATGGTCAAGGGGAAGGCCGAGCCGGTGGGTACGTTTGTTCCTTCGCGAAAGTAGGGCCGCTACTCGAGCGCCTGCTTGAGGTCGGCGAGGATGTCCTCGGGGTCCTCGATGCCGACGCTGAGGCGGACGCAACCGGGAAGAATGCCTGACTTCTCGAGCTCCTGGCCGGGAATCTGGTAGTGGCTCGAGAGCACCGGGATGGAAACCAAGGTCTCGACGCCGCCGAGGGAAACCGCGCGGTGACAGATCTGCAACCGGTTGCAGAACGCCTTCGCGCCTTCGAGCCCGCCCTCCACCTCGAACGTCACGATCCCGCCCGTCCCCTTGAGAATTTCCTTCGCGAGCGACCGGTCCGGATGGCTGTCGAGCCCGGGGTGGAAGACCCTCTTGATCTTCGGGTGCCCCTGGAGGCCCTGCGCGACGAAGAGCGCGTTCTCGTTGTGGGCGCGCATGCGAAGCGGGAACGTCTTGAGGCCGCGGTTCAGGAGCCAGGCGTCGAACGGGCTGAGCGTCGGGCCGAAGAGCTTGAGGCGCTCGCGGATCCGGGCGATGTGATCCTTTTTGCCGCAGACCACGCCCGCCGTGAGGTCGCTGTGGCCGCCGAGGTATTTCGTGGCGCTGTGGATGACCAGGTCGATCCCGTGCTCGATCGGCCGCAGGTTGTAGGGGGTCGCGAACGTGTTGTCGACGAGCGTGAGGATCCCGAACCGCTTCGCGTCCTTCGCCGGAGGACGCGGATCCCATACGCGAAGCATGGGATTCGTGAGCGGCTCGAAATAAATGAGCTTCGTCGTTCCCGTGAGGTGCTCGCGGATCAGCAGCCAGTCTTTCGCGGGGACTTTCCGGGTCGTGATGTTGTATTCGGGGAGGATCTCATTGAAGAGATGCCAGGTGCCGCCGTAGAGACCTTCGGTCGTCGCAATGGAATCCCCCGGGCGCAACAGCGTCAGGATCGTCGCGGTGATCGCTGCCATCCCGCTTCCGGCGAGAACCGCATCTTCGGCTCCCTCGATGGCCGCGATCTTCTCTTCAACCGCGCGGACCGTGGGATTCCCGTGGCGCGAGTACCAGAACCCCTCCTTGCCGTGGAGGAATTCCTCCAGCGCTTCCATCGTCGGGAAATCGAAGGTCGCCGAGGGCACGATCGACTCCGTCGTCGGCTCGGAGTACGGCGTGCGGCCTGCATGCACCGCGAGTGTGTGCATTTCGCCCGAAGAAATCCGGCTCACGGGTTCGGCCGGCGTCGAGGAAACGGCGGTCGGCGGCGCGGGACGCGGCGCCAGTTTCACCGGCGGCCGCTCCGGTGGTTTCTCGCCCAGCTTCGGCGTCGGCGGAGAAGCGGGTTTCGGCAGCGCGGGCGGCGGGGGCGGTTCCTTCGGGGGAAAAGAGGCGTTTCCTCCCGGAAGGGCGCTTCGGAGCCGCGCGAGCCGCTCGGCGGAAGTCAGGGGCGCGTGCGCGGCCTCGGCCGGTTTCGGTGTCTCGGCGGACTTCGCCTGGCCCGCGGGTTGTCCGGCCTCGGACACCGCGGGATGCGTCCCGCTCGGGCGCACCGGCGCCTCCTTGCCCGGCGGGACCGGGGGCTTCACGAGCCGCGCCGTGTCCCCTTTCCGGTCGGTATCCGGCCCGAGCGCCTTCCCGCCCCCCGGCGGTTCCTTCGGCGCCTGGACTTCCTGCTCCTGCTTCGCATACGGCGAAACCTGCTTCACCAGCATCAACAGGATGTCCACCATCGGGCCCTTCACGTACTCCCGGTTCAGCAGCAGTTCCTTCACCCGCGGGATCGGCCCGGGATTCCTTGTCGCGTTCTTCTGCACCGCGAGGACTTCCTCGGCCTGCTGCATCGTGATGATCTTCCGCTTCACCGCCATCTCGCACAGCATCTTGTCTTCTTCGCGCGTCCGGAGAACCATCGCCGCGTGCTCGAGCTTCTCCGCCTGCTGGATGGAGATGTACCCCGCGCCGTAGAGAACCTGCGCGAGCGAAGTATCGGTCTTCATGGAGCACATCATCCGCGCCTCGGCGAGCTGGCTCTCGTCGACGAGTTTCTGCTGAAGCGCCATGTTCCCGATCAGCACATCGATGGGGTCGAGCGGGTTCGAGCCGGCCATGCGGGAAGATCTCCCTCGCTGGAGTGGGAGGATTCTAGCGAAGCCCGGGGGCGGAACGTGCAGAAATGGCGAAGGGCAGCCGCATTGACGCGCAGGGCTGCGGCCCCGTAGCCTGAAGGCCGCATGCCCGCCCCCCGAGACCCTGCGCCTTCTCGCCCGAGCGACCCCCCGGTGGCGACGCTCCGTGTCGGAATCGCGTTGGGCACGTTCAGGACTTCCGTCGTCGCTTCCAATGGCGCGCGGGAGCATTTCGGGAGCCTGGTGGGGTGGCCCAGGAGCGCGGCAGCGAGGAAGCTGATCGGCGAGGATGTGCTGGTGGGCGCTGAGGCCTTCCGGTTCCGTGTGGCGCTCGACCTGGTGCGACCATTCGAAGGCGGGGTGGTTCCCGGGACGGAGGTCCATGAACGCGCGGTGGCCGACCTGGTGAGGAGGGCGGTGAAACTGGCACGGGCGGCGCCCGGGGAGCGCGTGGAAGGAGTGCTGGCGGTGCCGGCGCGGGCGGCGCGGGAGAACCGCGAACTGCTCGTGCGGGCGGCCGCCGGGACGATGGTCGTGAGAGAAGTGGTCCCCGAGGCCTGGGCCGCCGCTCGGGGCCTCGCTCCCGGCGACGGGGCGATCGTCGTGGACATCGGCGCCGACTCGACGACCGTCTTGCGCTTCGGCCCCGAACCGCCCGGTCAGGATGACGTCGTGGTGTTGCCGGGAGGTGGCGACGCGATTGATCTCGACTTGCTCGCCCGGCTTCGCGGCAAACTCCCGGCCGGCGAATTCACCGTGGGGGGAATGCGAGAACTGAAGGAGCGCTACGGTTGCCTCCTCGACGCCGACACCGCCCTCGTGGGGTTGCCCGTGGCCGGACGGACCGCCCCCGTCGATGTCGCCGACGTCGTCGCGGCCGCATGTCGAGCGCCCGTCGCCGGGATCCTGGAAGCCGTGCGCGGGCTGATTCGGCCCGGCCTGCCGGGCGGGCCAACCCTCGTGCTCGCAGGTTGCGGAGGGCAGATGAAAGGTCTCGAGCGCATGCTGGCGGAGGGACTGAAATCGATGGGGGGTGGCCGTGTGACGAGGGTGATGGAGCCCGTGTTTGCGGGGGCAGAAGGGGCGCTTTCGCGGTTGGTCGGAAGAATGTGATCGGGAAGTGACCGACACAGATTTTCGTACATCCATGAACACTTCTTAAAGCCGCTTGACGTTTTAAGCCTGAAACCGCTTTAAATCGACGTTTCAGGCGGTATTCGATTTGCGATACCCTTGTTCCCATCATGCGCTTCGCACGAATCCTCGCACCGGTCGCGCTTCTGGCCCTCGCCGCCACTCCCCTCCTCGCCGACTGGGCGACGGAGAAGAAGGCGTTCGAAACGTCGATCCGCAGCCAGGACCCCGAATGCCGGGTCGCCGCGATTGCCGCGCTCAAGGATTTCGACCACGTCGAGGGCGCGCGACTGCTCCTGGCGCGCTTCATCAATGAGAAAAATGACGCGGTCCTGACAGCGCTTTCCGGGCGGATCTGCGACCTCGGAGATCCGGATGCCCGCGAAGAAGTGCGGCGCGTGGTGCTCGGGGAAACCGACCCGTATCGGCGGGCGAGGTTCTGCCGGATTTATGCGGGAGGGCGCGGTCTGGACCGGGTGGAGATCCTGAGAAAGCTGCTCGCAGACAAGGATCCCGACGTGCGGACCGCGGCGCTGGCCACGCTGGGCGCACCGGACGGGCTGCTGACCCGCCATGTGGCGGCGCTCGCCAAGGACCAGACGCGGGAGGTGCGGAAGGCCGCCATCGGCGCGCTTTCGCGGATCGCGACGTTCGATTGCGTGGAGCCGCTGATCGTGGTCGTCGAGAACGACCCGGACAAGAATCTGCGCGACATGGCGGTCGCTTCGCTCTCGCGGATCACGGACCGCAACTACAAGTCGAACACGACCGAGTGGCGCGAGTGGTGGCTGAAGCACCGGGTCGCGGACATGTCCCAGGTGGACCAGGCGATCTCGCTGGGGGCGGACTATCTTCGCAAGTCGCTGAAGGTCGCGCTGACGCCGCCGGACCCGACGCAGCCGCGGGTGATGGGGGGAGACCTCCGCGCGGCGCCGCTCATGACGTACGCGCTGATCCACACGGCGATCGACCGGTCGGACCCGACGATGAAGGACGGGATCGACTGGCTGCTCAAGATGAAATCCGACGGCACCTACAACATGGCAATCTCGGCGCTGGCGCTTGCCGACCTGGACGCCGACAAGTACGCAGACCGCCTCGCGACCCTGGCGCAGACTCTCTGCGACCAGCAGTGCATGAACGGCCAGTGGGGGTACGGGCAGGCGATCGTTGACGCCCCGGTCTCCAGTCGCAAGGGCACCGTGCCGGGCGCGGCCCCGCCCGTCGAGTCGGGACCGGAGGGCGGCGAGACGAAGGCGCCGAAGCGCAGGATCCCGATCAGCGGGAAAGGCGGCTCGAGGACCCTGGCCGGGGATAACTCGAACACGCAGTTTGCGATCCTCGGGCTTCGCGCCGCGACGGAAGCGGGCTGCGAAATCCCGAAGCAGGTCTGGGAAAAGTCCCTGGAGTGGTTCCAGAAAGGGCAGCAGAACTACAGCGGCTGGGATTACCAGGACGGGAAAGCGCCGTACTGGGCCATGACGTGCTGCGGCCTGACTTCCGTCACGATCTGCCTCCACGCGCTCGGCAAGGACGAAGCGTTCCGCAACGGGAAACCGCTCGACCTGATCCAGGTCAAGGGCGGCGTCAACTGGCTCGACCGGAACTGGATGAGGCTCGACGACCGCGAAAACGCCACCCGCGGCTGCGGCGGTTGGGGCTTCTACTACGACCTCTACTCGCTCGAACGCGTCGGCATGATCGTCGGCCTCGACAAAATCGGGGACCATAACTGGTACGATCTGGGCTGC
The DNA here is from genome assembly GCA_021413805.1 of Planctomycetota bacterium. Classification (GTDB taxonomy): domain Bacteria; phylum Planctomycetota; class MHYJ01; order WSZJ01; family WSZJ01; genus WSZJ01. Next base: position 1,528 of record JAIOPR010000119.1, on the reverse strand, counting down.
GCCGCCCTCCTCAGCAACCAGCAGAAAGACGGTTGCTGGGGCGGCAATCCCATCGACACCGCCTTCGCGATCCTTTTCCTGAAACGCGCAACCCGGGGCTACGCCGTCAGCCCCCAGGACGAAAAATAATGAGCCTCACCGCCCGGGTCGCGATCCTCGCCCTGCTCCTGGCCTCTCCCCTCTTCGCCGACTGGCCCGCCGAGAAATCCTCCTTTGAAGCGGCCTACGGAGCGGAAACGCCCGAGGCTCGCATCGCCGCGGTCAAGGCGCTCCATGAGTTCGATCACCCCGAGGGAATGGCGCTTCTCCTGGCGGCCTACTCGACAGAAAAGGACTTCGACGTGCGGCACGTCCTCGCGGACGCCATGAACGCGATCACGAACGTGCGCGCCCGCGACGTCTTCCGCGACACGATTCTCAAACATCCCGAAGCCGAGACCCGCGTCCGTTTCTGCGCGCTCTTCGCCGACGGCCGCATGCTCGACCGGTTCGAAATGCTGCGGTTCCTTCTCCGCGACCCGAGCGAACTCGTCCGCGCCCGGGCTCTTCGCAATCTCGGCGACACCGACGCGGCGCTGATCGCCGACGCTTCGAAACTCGTCGACGACGACATCGCCGACGTGCGGATGGCGGCGTGCGGGGCGCTGGGGGTGGTGAAGTCGGCGGAAGCAGGCCCGGCGCTGATCCGGGTACTGGAGAAGGAGAAGCTGGCGGAGATCCGGTGGGCCGCGGGGGACGCGCTCGGAAAAATCAGCGGGGAGATGAACGGCGAGGACGTCGCGGCGTGGAAGAAGTGGTGGTCGAACAAAATGCTCGCGGCGATGGGGCCGGTGGAAAAGGCGCTCTGGCGGGGCGGGGAGTTCCTCAAGGGCCGCCTGACGACGCTTCTCGACACCTACAAGAACGCGAAGGGCCCGATCCCGGGGGACGACTCGATGCGGCTCATGAATGTGCGGGGGATCACGCTGATCATCTACGCGATGATCCACGCGGGGGTTCCCATGGACGATCCGCTCATGAAGGAAGGGATCGAAGTCCTCGAGAAAATGCCGATCAATTCGACCTACGACGTTTCGATCTGCGCCATGGCGCTCGCCGACGTGGATGCCGCGGGGCATCGCGAGCGTCTCGCGGAAATTGCGCAGTGGCTTTGCGATACGCAGTGCACGAACGGCCAGTGGAGCTACGGGAGCTGGACCGGCCAGGTCGTGTCCCCCGCGAAGCCGGGTCCCGAAAAGAAGACGGAGACCCCTTCGCCCAAGGCGGGAGGCGAAACCGCGGCCGAGGCTGCGAAGATCCGGATCGCCTGGCGGAACCACCAGCGCTCCCCTACCGGCGACAACTCGAACACCCAGTACGCACTGCTCGGCCTCCGCGCCTGCCTGGGTGCCGCCGACATCCCGAAGCCCGTGTGGCAGGTCTCGCTTTCATACTTCCGCAAGACCCAGGCGCCCGACGGGTCGTGGGGGTACGGCCCTGGCCAGCAACCGGGGTACGGGAGCATGACCGTCGGCGGCGTCGCCGCCGT
>JAIOPR010000095.1 GCA_021413805.1 Planctomycetota bacterium | reverse complement strand
AGGTCGGCGACGTGGCCAAGGTCGAAGAGCTCGAGAATCCGTCCGGGGGCCAGGGCGGGGCGGGGCAGCCGGTTCCCGCGGGAGAGCCCGGGGCCCACGACAGCAAATTCAGCGGGACGGGGGAAGCGACGATCACGGCAGACCTGAAGGTGGAGTTCCACCTGAAGTAAGACCGGCGGGCGAAGGATTTCGCCACGCTTGATACCGCGGGCTGCGCCCTCGGCGCAACCCACGGGATCAAAGCGGCCCCACGACTATTCCGTGGCGGCTGGCGCGGCCCAGGTCGATGGCCCCAGGAACGTGTCGATCAGCGTGTAATACGCAGACGACGGGTCCACCATGTCCACGCGCCCCTGGTAAAACAGGATGCACATGTCCTCATTGTTGTGATTCACGGTCTCGTCCGCGGCGAGCGGGAACTCTCCCGGGGCCGCATTGTTCAATCCCGTGGCGGGAACCGTGTACCCCGGACCCGTCGGGGGCGTCCAGGCTGTCCCGGTTGTCATGAGACCCTGGTAGTGCGTCCCCGTTCCCTTCTTGCCCCGGATGGCGCAGCGGAACAGGTTCCCGTCCGTCGCAATGGAGTTGCTCCAGAGCAGCCCGAACCACGTCGAACTGCTGGGCGTCGGGTACTCGCCGTACTTGTTCGAATACAGCATGAAATACAGCCCGATGCTCTTCAGGTTGTTCTTGCAGTCCGTCTTCTTCGCAGCCTTTTTCGCCCCCATGAGCGCGGGCAGGAGCAGCCCTGCCAGGACGCCGATGATGGCGATGACGACGAGAAGCTCGATCAGGGTAAAACCGCGCTTGCGCATAAATGACTCCTGGTTTGCTGTGGGAATCCTGGAACAACAGTGGCCGGGGTGCGGGGGCACCCGGAAATCCCGGCACGGCGCCGGACAGCAGGCCACTCCCGCGCGGATCGACGCAGCGCGGGCGACGAAAAGTCAGGCGAGTCACAGGAGACCGGAAGTCTGGCCGGCCCCGGTCGAGGGCGGGCCGCTTGAACGTCGTGGATGAATTGGATAAGTGCGATAGGACGATGGCGACCGTGGTGTCTCGTGACGCGGTGGCGGGCAGTTTCGGCGTGCGACGGTTCGGGCAGGCTCCTTTCTCCGCAAGGGGTTGCGGCGTCCATTGTAGCCGAAAGCTTCTCGATCTCCCAATAAGGCTCAAGCCCATAAGGGCTGTAAACGCCGGGTCCCTGCGCCGGTGACCGTGACCGCCAGGGTTCACGCCGTATACTGGGCCCGTGCCTCACTTCCTGCGCGCCACCGTCCTCCTGCTCGCCGCCGCCGTGGCCACCGCTGAAACCCCGGAGCCCCTGGTGAATCATTCCGCCCGAGACGCCGTGCTGGACGCCATGGCTCCCGTGATCGCCGCGGGAATCGCCACCCGCGACACCGACGCCCCCATCTTCCATGGCAATATCGACTGGCACTCCGCCGTCCACGGCCACTGGGCACTCTTCCGCATCGCCCGCGCCACCGGCCGCCACGATGCCGAAGCGAACGCCGCCGATGCCTCGCTCTCCCCGGACCTCATCCCCAGGGAAATCGCGCTTCTCAAATCCGACGCGAGTTTCGAAATGCCTTACGGCCGCTCCTGGTTCCTCCTGCTGGCCGAGGAATTCGAGCGCTGGAGCACGGAGCACAAGGGGGCGGACCCGAAGCGCCTTCGCGGGATGGCGGACCTGGCTGCCGCGTCGCTGGTGGCACACTACGAGACCGCCGCGCCGTCGGCAGCCTCGCGCGAGTACGAGAATGCCTCCTGGGCGATGGTCCGCCTCCACGGCTGGTTCACGTTTGCGGGCGACAAGGACGGGCTGGCGAAGGTGGCGAAATGGATTGAGGGAATGAAAGGCCTCGAAAAGCCCGCGAACGGCTTCGCCTTCGACCGCACCCACACCGATTTCTTTTCGCGCTTCGGCAACTTTGCCTACCTGCAGGTGAAGACGCGCGACGCCGCGGGCGTGGCTGCATTCCTGGAGAAGTACCCGATCCGGGACGCGGACATCACGCCGTGCGTGGACGTGAACGACGCGGCTCACCACCTGGGCACGAACTGGTCGCGGGCGTGGTCGCTCGCGGCGCTGGCGAAAGCCGCGCCTGAAGAAGCGGACCGCAAGCGGTTCCAGAAAGCCTTCGAGGCCCACGTCGAGCGGGGGATGAAGCAGCACGCGGCGTCGAAGGACGACTTCTGGGCGTACGGGCACTGGGTGCCGCAGTTCGCGGTGTACGCGGTGACGGAGTAACCCGCCGCCTTACCTGATCGAGCCGAGCACCGCCCCGAGCAACCGGTACACCCGCGCGACGCTCTCGATCTTCACTCGCTCGTCCGGCGAATGCGCCCCGACAATATCCGGCCCGAACGAGATCGCATCCAGCCCCGACACCCGCTCCTTCAGCGTCCCGCACTCCAGCCCCGCGTGAATCCCGCGCACTTCCGCCGCCTTCCCGAACGTCTTCTGGTACTGCTCTTTCACCACCTTGAGAAGCGCGCTTCCGGGGTCCGGTTTCCAACCCGGCGTCCGCCCGCCCTGCTCGCACCCTGCTCCCGCCAGTTCCGCGATGCAGCGGTGCTGCCGCGCCATCTGGTCGAGCGAGGAATTCACCGAGCTCCGGCTGGTGCAGCAGATTTCCACCGAATCTCCCTTCGTCGTCACCACGGCAAGGTTCGTGCTGGACTCGACCAGGTCTTCCACCGTCTGCGAAAGCGCCACGACGCCGTGGGGAAGCGCCCCGAGCAGGCCGAGCAGGCGGCGGGTGTCGGGCGCCGACCAGGCTTCCTTCGAGGCGGCCGCGGCGATGCGGACTTCCAGGCCGTCGTCGATGCCGGCGACTTCGTCCGACTTGATGCGGGCGACTTCGGCCCTGACCGCTTTTTCGGCCGCCGCGATCCGTCCTTCGGGTGCCGCCACCACGGCCCGCGCTTCACGTGCAATCGCATTGCGCTTGTTCCCGCCGTCGATGGAAACGACGCGGAGTTCGCAGCCGTCGGCGGCGGCGAGGAGGGCGCGGGCGAGGATGCGGATGGCGTTGCCGCGGTTCGTGTTGATATCGATGCCGGAGTGTCCGCCCCGGAGACCGGTGACGAAGACGTCGCGGACGGTCCAGCCGGCGGGAAGCGCCGTGCGCGGGCCCTTGAGGCCGATGATGGACTCCTGCATCCCGGCGCAACCGATGGTGAGGGTCGTGTCGTCCTCGGAGTCGAGGTTGACGAGGATTTTTCCGGAGAAGAACCCGGGTTCGACGTGCTGGGCGCCTGTGAGGCCGCGTTCCTCGTCGACGGTGAGGAGGATTTCGAGGGGGCCGTGCGCGACGGCGGGGTCTTCCGCGGCGGCGATCGCCATGGCGACGCCGATGGCGTTGTCCGCGCCGAGCGTGGTGCCCTCGGCGGCGACCCACTCGCCGGAGACGTGGGGGATGATCGGGTCCTTCGCGAAGTTGTGGTTCGACGAAGCGTTCTTCTCGCAGACCATGTCGACGTGTCCCTGGAGGACGACCGTCGGGGATTTTTCATGGCCTTTCGTCGCGGGGACGGAGATCAGGAGGTTGCCGACCTTGTCGCGTTTCGTGCCGTGGCCGCGGGCCTTCGCGCGTTTCTCGAGCATCTCCATGACCGGCCCTTCGAGACCGGAGGGGCGAGGGATCCGGTTGATTTCGGCGAAGAGTTTCCAGAGGGGAGAGGGCTGGAGGGCGTCGTAGGTGGAACTCATGGTGGACCTCTGCGTGGCGGTGGGGGGAGCATGATAACGGGCGTTTGGGGGGCGCGCGATTGGAAAGGGTTGATAGGTTGATAGGTTGATGACCAGTAAAGTATCCCTTGCCCCCCGCTCTAGCCTTCGCTACCGTCATTCCTTCATGAGCGCGCATCTCTTCTTCGAAATGTGTTGTACCGGGGCCGCTGCCCCGGGCGCGCGCTGCTAAACGCGTCACCCAGGTCTTCGGCCCCCCTGTTGGCGCGTCCTTAATCATGACTAACCTAATCAACATTCGAGAGGACCTCTTCATGCTCATCACCCTTTCACTCGTCGTCGCCCTCCTCACCTTCGCCGCCGCCCGCTGGGGCCGCTTCGAGGGAGAACTTCTTTAGCCCCATGAACGTCGCCCTCCAGACACCGCCGGTCGCGCTTCCGAAAGCCGAACTCCCCAAGCTTTCGATTGCGGGCGTGTCGAAATCCTTCGGCGACCTGGCGGCCGTCACCGACGTCTCGCTGGATATCCGCCGCGGCGAATTCCTCGCGCTTGTCGGCCCGAGCGGATGCGGCAAGACGACGATCCTGCAGATGCTCGCGGGGTTCGAGAAGCCCGAACGCGGGCAGATCCTGATCGACGGTCGTCCCGTCACGGGTCCCGGGCCGGACCGCCTCGTCCTGTTCCAGGAACCTGCGCTCCTTCCCTGGCTCAACGTCGCTGACAACGTCGGCTTCGGCCTGCCCGCGAAGCCGCGTGAGCTCCGGGAAGAAACCATCCACCTGCTGCTCCGGATGGTGCACCTGGAAAAATTCGCCCACCTCATGCCCCATCAGCTTTCCGGGGGAATGAAACAGCGCGCAGCCCTGGCCCGGGCGCTGGCCGTTGACCCGCAGGTCCTGCTCATGGACGAACCCTTCGCCGCCCTCGACCCCCAGACCCGCGAAATCCTTCACCACGAACTCCAGAGCCTCTGGCTCGGGATCCACAAGACCGTCGTGTTCGTGACTCACAGTGTCGAAGAGGCCGTCCGGCTCGCCGACCGCATCGCCGTCATGGCGACCCAGCCGGGACGCATCCGGCGCGTCATCGACGTCGATCTCCCCCATCCTCGCGACTTCAACTCCCCGGAGGTCGCCGAAATCCGCGCGGCCATTCGCGACGAGCTGCGCGAGGAACTCCAAAAAATCGCACGAAAGGAAGGCAACGATGAGTACGTCTTCTAGGGCGGGGAAAGTGTTCTTCAACCTCGCCGTTCCGCTGTTCGCGCTCGCCGCCCTGGCCGGGGCGTTCGCGCTCCGCAGGAACGACAGGCCCGCCCCGATACCCGAAGCTCCCGCACGCGTCGTCCGCATCGGCTATTTCCCGAATTTCACTCACGCCCAGGCCGTCGCCGGCGCCGAACGGGGCGATTTTGTGAAGGCCCTCGACGGTGTGAAGGTCGAGTTCAAGACGTTCAACGCCGGGCCGTCGCTGATCGAAGCGCTCTTCGCGGGAGAAATCGACCTCGGCTATGTCGGCCCGAGCCCGACGGTGAACGCGTATTCCAAGTCGAACGGCGAGGAAATCCGGGTCATCGCCGGCTCCGCTGCCAACGGCGTCGCCGTGGTCGTCCGGCCGGGCGCGAACATCGAGAAGCCGGAAGACCTGCTCGGGAAGAAGATCGCGACGCCGCAATACGGCAACACCCAGGACGTCGCGGCCCGGTTCTTCATCACGCAGACGCTGAAAGGAAAGCTCGCGGACGCCGGCGGCGACACCACGATCGTCAACGCCGAGAATCCCGACATCCTGACCCTTCTCAGGAAAGGCGACATCGACGCCGCCTGGGTCCCCGAGCCGTGGGGCACGCGCCTCGTGGCCGAAGCTGGCGGGAAGATCCTGTTCGAGGAGAAGGACCAGTGGCCGGGTGGCCGGTTCACGATCACCAACGTCATCGCCCGCCGCGGGTTCCTCGAGGCCAACAAGGATCTCGTGAAGCGCTTCCTCAAGGCTCACGACGACCTGACGGCGTGGTTGAACGCGAACCCGGAGGAAGGCGCGAAGGTCGTCAATGAGGGCATCAAGCGCATCACCGGAAAGGCGCTTCCGCCCGAGACTCTCCGGCAAGCGTGGAGCCGCGTGGTCTTCACGACGGATCCGCTGATTGAGACGACGAAGGAACAAGCGAAGCGGGCGCATGCGATCGGGCTGGCGAAGACGTTGCCGGACTTCTCGCGGCTCCTCGTCGAGGGCCTGCGATGAACGTCTGGTCCAAGCGGTTGACGGCGCTGGTCCTGGTGCTGGCTGTCTGGGAAGCGGGGGTCAAATTCTCCGGTGCCGCCGCCTGGCTGTATCCCACGCCGAGCGGCGTCGTCGCGAACATCGTCGGCGGGCTCCAGGGCGGGGAGTATCTCCTCGCCCTGGGGTCGTCGTTCGTGCGGATCACGGCGGGGTTCGCGATCGCCGCGGTCGCCGGGCTCGCCTTGGGCCTTCTCCTCGCCGGCAGCCGCACCGCCCGCGAGTTATTCGGGCCTGTCGCGATCGGCGTGCAGGCGCTGCCGTCGATCTGCTGGCTCCCCCTTGCGGTGCTCTGGTTCGGGCTGAGCGAGCGCGCCATCCTGTTCGTCGTCGTCATGGGCTCGCTCTTCTCCATCGCCCTCGGCGTCCGCGACGGCATCACGCAGCTCCCGCCGCTCCTCGGCCGCGTCGGCCAGACATTCGGGCTCACCCGCTGGCAGCAGATCACGCGGATCACGCTGCCGGGGGCGCTTCCGGCCATCCTCTCCGGCTTGAAACAGGGCTGGTCGTTCGGGTGGCGGTCGCTCATGGCCGGCGAGCTGATCTACGTCACCAAAGGCCTCGGGAAGTCGCTTCTCATCGGCCGCGAACTCAACGACGTCAACCAGGTCTGCGCCGTCATGGTCCTGATCGTGGCGTTCGGCGTGCTGGTGGACCGGCTGGCGTTCGGGGTTATTGAGCGCCGGGTGCTTGCGAAGCGGGGGCTGGCACCGGCGTAGCGTCTTCGTCCCGGGCGAAGAAGTGTTCCAGCGCGAACAGCGCGGCGCCGACGCAGATGAACGAGTCGGCGACGTTGAAGACGGGGAAGTCAATGCAGTAGACGTAGATGAAATCGCGCACGAGCCCCGTCTGGATGCGGTCGTAGAGGTTCCCGATCGTTCCTCCCGCGATGAATCCCAGCGCCAGCAGGCCGGGCCAGGTCGGCGATTTCGCGCGGAGGAAAAATCCGACGATCAGCGGAAGCGCGATGAGGGAGAGAGAGGCGATGAACCAGCGCGCCTTGTTCTGGGACAGGAGGGAGAACGCGACGCCCGGGTTGAGCGCGGTTTCCCACTTCAGCACGCCGGGAATGACGATCGGCGCCGGGCCGCGCCCGGGCGGCCCCAGGATCCTGAACGCCGCTGACTTGGACCAGAGGTCGAGGAACGCGGAGAGCGCCACCACGGCAAAGAAAACGGCGCGACGAAGGTTCTTCGCCGCGCCGCCCAGTTCAACCTTGTTGTCCATCCCGGCCGCTCCTCTCCCCGCCCGCGACGTCTCGTGGGGAGATCCTAGCCGCGACCGGCCACCGCGAAAAGCCCCGGCTATTTCAGGGGCGCCACGGCGGCCGCCGACTTGCCTCCCTCTTTCGTCTCGACCGGCATCGGGGCGGGGACCCAGTCGGCGGGAAGCGCCGGGCCCGCCATCGGGCCGGCCTTGCCGACATCCTTGAGCGCCACTTCCCACGAGTACATCGCCGAGACGATCGTGCCGCCGATGCTGACCGAAGTTTGCGTGGCCATCTCCGCCTTCATGGTGACGCCGTAATCGCGCGAGAACCAGTTGTAGCCCTTCTTGTCCGAGTCCCGCAGGCTCGACATCGAAAAGGCCTCGAGCGTCTGTCCACGGAGCGGATCGGTGTCTTCCACAACCCTCTCGCGGGCTTCCTTCGACGTCTTGAACTGGCTCCGCACACAGCGCGTCTTCCCGACCAGGTCCATCCCGTTCGGTTTGAAGTCCAGCTTCTCCGTGAACGGCATCTTGATCGACCGCTTCCAGTCGTCGCGGGCATCCGGCGTCGTGGAGAAGATCAGGCTGAGCCAGGCGCGGGCCGGCGTCGGGTCGTGGGCGGCGGAAGCGGCGTTTTCTTCCCGGACGTTGCCGCCGGAGGATGCGGCTTCCTTGTCGGTCAGGCGCGGAGCCTGCGGCCAGGTCTCCCGGTCGAGCTCGAGGATTGTCCCGTCCGTCGTGATCCGGGCCTCAAAGCTGCAGCCGACGATCGCCGCGTATTTCCTGTACCCCGTCGGGATCCGCTGCCCGCGGTCGGCCGAGCTCCACGTGGCGCGATCGCCGTTGTCATCGAAGCGTGTGTCGATGGAAACGGTTTCCACCATGAAATCGACCCAGGCCGTGCCGTCTTTATCCACATCCAGGACCGTGGCGCGCAGGCGGATGGTTTCCCACTGGGGGTCAGAAGAGCCGCGCCGCCTCCCGCCTGCCTGCGCGGTTGTGCCCCCGCGGGTGAAACCGCCGCCGCGGCGGACGGTCTGGCCGTTGACCGTCGCGGTGACCGGGACGGCGACGTAGTGGAACTCGGTCTTGCACTCGTAAGTGTAGGTCTGTCCCTTCTTGAATGCCCAATCGGCGTCGCCGGCGAAGGCGGGGGCGGTGAGGAGGGCGGCGAGGGCGAGCGAAGGGAGGAGCGACTTCATAGGAAATACCTCGAATGGCGCTTCTGGGGGAACAAGCCTCGACTGCGGGGGAGTCCTATTGCAGGAGGCGTGCCGAAGCGATCGAAATCCATAAGTCAATAATCCATAAGCGCTTATGAATTATTAGTAGACTTAATGCCCATAAAGTGCAAAGCGGTACGTTGACGCCCTGTAAGGTAAAGTTGCTGATCAAATTCGCGGCAATTGAGCAGAATTGCTCGAACTGCGCGTTCGCTTGACGTCCTAGGCCAAGCCCAAATTCTTTACGATCGCCGTCGTCGAACGCGCCTTGTTCAGCGTGTAAAAATGCAGCCCCGACGCGCCCGCTTTGAGCAGCGCTTCGCACTGCTCGGTCGCGTACTCCACCCCCATCTCGGCCGTGGCCTCGTCGTCGTGCCCGTACTTGTCGAGCTTCGCCTGAAGCGCCGCAGGGATTTTCGCCCCGCAAAGGGCGGTGAATTTCCGGATCTGCGTCGCGCTCACGACGGAAATGATCCCCGGAACCACCGGCACTCTCACGCCGCGGCGCTCCAGGTCGTCGCGGAACTCGAAATAGTCCGCATTGTCGAAGAAAAGCTGCGTGACGACGAAATCCGCGCCCGCGTCAATTTTCGATTTCAACCGGTCCCAGTCCACCCGCTTTCCTTCCGTGCAGGCGACGTGGCCTTCCGGGAACCCCGCGACGCCGACGCTGAATCCGCCGAAATTCCGGATCGCCTCGACCAGCTCGAACGCGTACTCGAACCCCCCATCCGGCTTCACGAACGTTCGTCCGGGCGGAGGATCGCCGCGAAGCGCGAGGATGTTCCGGATGCCCAAATCGCGGGCCTGCACCAGCACTTCCCGGATCTGCTCGCGCGTCGAGCCCACGCACGTGAGGTGCGCCATCGTCGGCAGCTCGAACTCGCGCTGCAGCCGGTCCACGATCCCCAGCGTCTTTTCCCGCGTCCCGCCGCCGGCTCCATACGTCACTGAAGCGAAATCCGGCCGGAGCCGCATCAGCGTCGGCACCGTCTTCCCGAAAAACGCCTGCACGCCGTCTTCCGTCTTGAGAGGGAAGAACTCGATGGAAAGGACGGGCCGCCCTTCGGCTTTCCGGGCGGCGTAGATGTCGCGGATGAATTTCACCGGGGGATTATCGGCATCCCGGTGGAATTGCCAAGGGGTTCGTCCGCTTGATTTCGCGAGACGCTCTTCCAGCCCCCCACCGCCTTCGCGCACAATGGGGCCCCGACCTTCCTTCCCCCGCACCCGAGGAGCTCTTCGCCCGTGGAAGACCTGCACGTCACCGGTTCCTGGCTCATCCCCGCTTCCGCTCTCCACATCCATTTTGCGCGTGGCGGCGGGCCGGGCGGGCAGAACGTGAACAAGCTGAACACGAAGGCGGAGTTGAGGGTGCTGGTCACGGAGTTGGGGTTCCCGAGGCCGGACGTGGAAGCGCGTTTCCGGGAGCGGTTCGGGACGCGGATCACGGCGGCGGGGGAGGTCCTGCTGGTTTCGCAGGTGAACCGGAGCCAGGCGCAGAACCTCGAGGACTGCCTGCTTCGCCTTGGCGAGATGCTTCGCGCTTCGCTCATCCAGCCGCGGGTGCGTCGTCCCACGCGGCCGACGAAGGGTTCGAAAGAGCGCCGGCTGGAAGCGAAGAAGCACCGGTCGGACAAGCTGCGGAACCGGGGGACGGAGGATTAGTGGTTCGACACGCTGGAGCCGGCCGTTATCTCCGGTGCCAGTGGCTGGCGATGAGCTCCTGGCTGTAGTCGGACGGGACAATTCCCGTGGCCGCGTAGCGGTAGAGGGCGACGCTGAAGATTCCCTGGAGCGCCGCGCCGACGACGGACAGCGAGATCCAGTAGGCGATGGCGGTGGCGAACAGCACGAACCCGATGCCGATGCCTGCGGCGCCGAGGGTGAGGAACCAGATCCCGACGACGACCGGGATGAGGCCGGCGAGGCCGAGGATGCCCATGAACAGGCCGATGCCCCCCGAGCCGACGAGCTGCTCGCCCCAGGCCTTCTTGAAGAGTTCCGCGGAGCGCGAGATGCCCTGCTTGACGCCCGCGCCCTCGAAAATCATGACGGGGACGACGAAAAACGTGAGGAGCGTCCAGGCGATGCCGAAAATTGACGCCACGATCCGGGTCACGATTTCGCCGCGCTGCTCGATGGCCTTGAGCAGCATGCCGACGGTGGCCGAGACGAGCGACCAGGCGAAGATCGCGCCGATGTTTGCGAACGCGCCATTGAAGCCGTCCGCGACAGTCGGGTCGCCGCCGTCCATCCGCTTCGCGGCGCAGTGCATCACGCCGACGTTGAAGAAGATCGTCACAAAGTAGGTCACCAGGTAGAACGCGAACGTAAGGACGTACCAGAACGGCTGGACGTCGCGGGCCGAGTGGCTCCCGGTTCCGCCGTGCAGCCCGAGGAAGAAGAACGGCACGATGAACGACGCCGCGACGACCATCGACGTGATGCCGGAGAGGACAGGGAAGACGAGGATCTCCTTGTCCTTCTTCAGGATGCTCCAGCTCTGCCTGACGAGTTCGTAGCTGTTCGCGAAGCGTTGAAACATTTCTGGTCCTCCGGGGCGTGGCGCGGGACGAAAACGGCAGTCCCGGCATCGTACTGTTTCTGCACCGTAACCGGGCTACCGCTTCGCCAAGGGCCGCTTGCCCTTCGCCCAGAGGTGTCTTCCCGGCCGGACGACCAGGACGGGGACACCGGCAGTGCGCAGGACGCGGTCGGTGACGGAGCCGAGGAAGGCTTCCGAGAGCCCGCTCCGTCCGTGGGTGCCCATCGCGATCAGGCTGCACTTTTCCTTCTGTGCATACTCCACGATGGCGGTCGCGGGGGCGGATCCTTCAACGGTCGCCGTTTCCACCGTGTGCCCCGCTTCGGTAAGGCGGGCCGCCGCAGCCTTAAGGACGGCGCTCACGCGTGCCGGGTTCGGGCCGTCGGGGGTGAGGACGGTGAGCAGATGGAAACGGATGTCTGCGCCCAGGCCGGGGACGATGTGGAGAACGGCGTCCGCCGTGGGCGATCCATCGAGCGGGATGAGGACATCGGAAAAGAGCCGTTCGGCGCCCTGCCGCGCCGTCGCGAGGGCGGCCTTTTCCGGCGGGCGGATGACGAGGACGGGTACCGGCACGCGGCGGATCGCGGATTCCGCGACGGACCCCATCACCCATCGGCCCACGCCCGTGCGGCCGTTCGTGGTCATGACCAGGAACCCGGCGCTGACCGCCGCCCGGGAGATTTCATCCATGACGTTGCCGAAGCGCGGGACGCCCACCACTTTCACCGCCTCGTTCACATGGCGGGCCACCGAGCGCGCCAGGTCCTTCTCGACCCGGTGGCGCACCGTTTTCTGGAGCGAAACCGGCAGCGAAGAGCCTTCGATTTCGTTCTGCATGACCCGCAGCACACGCACTTCGGCGTTGCAGCGGCGGGCGAGTTCGATGGCGTAGGGAATGGAAAGTTCGGAGCGTTCAGAGCCATCGAAGGGGACGACGACGGTCATGGTCATGGGGTTCTCCGGGAAAAGGTCGAGATCGAAACAATTCCGCAGGCCACGGATCTCCGGACTACTCGTCGGTCAGCGCCCTGGCGCCCCGCAACTGTTCGCCGAACTTCCGCACCAGGTCCGTCGCCGAAATCAAGCCCAGGACTTTCCGGTCGGCGTCGAGCACGACGATGCGGTGGATCCGCTTCGACACCATGATCTCGCAAAGCTCCGCGACAGGCGCGTCCGGCCCGCAGTGCACCACGCCGGCGGTCATGAGTTCCTTGACCGGCTTTTCAAGCAGCTTTCCCACTCCCACCTTGCCCTTGCTCTTGAGCAGCTTCACCGCGACCCGGCGCTTCCCCGCGTGAAAGGCCTTCGTGAGTTTCTCGGACTCCACGGCCCAGGCGAGGGCGTGAAGGATGTCATTCTGGGAAATGAGCCCGACCACCCGCCCCGACTTGTCCACGACAGGGAGGCCGCTGAAGCTCGTCTTCCGGATGATCTGGATCATCTTCTTGACCGGCGTGTCTTCGCCGATCGTCGTCACGTCCTTGGTCATCACGTTCTTGGCCAGGATCATCGAGGCTCCTCTGGTTGCAGTCGGGCCGCCACGGGGGCTGGCGCGGACGCGCCGGGGTTGCATCATGGGAGACTCGGCCGGGACAGTGAAGCGAAAGAAACCCCCCAAGACGGGGTAGACTGTGCGTCCACCCATGAAAAGCCTCGAAAATCTACTTCGCAATAATCGCGAGTGGTCCGCGCGCCAGAAACGCGACGACCCGGATTTTTTCAAGAAGCTGCAGTTCCACCAGCACCCCGAGTACCTCTGGATCGGCTGCTCGGACTCGCGCGTTCCCTCGAACGACATCGTGGGGCTCCAGCCCGGTGAGTTGTTCGTGCACCGGAATGTCGCCAACGTCGTCGTCCCCAGCGACCTCAATTGCGTCAGCGCCATCCACTACGCGATCGAGGAACTTCACGTCAAACACGTCATCGTCTGCGGCCACTACGGCTGCGGTGGCGTCCGCGCGGCCATGGACGACATCGAT
>JAIOPR010000094.1 GCA_021413805.1 Planctomycetota bacterium | reverse complement strand
CGAAGCCTCACTCAAATGACCCCAGGGCGAGCGAAAATCCCGTGGGCTCGGGCGGAGTCGGCCCGCAAAAGGAAAACTGTCTCATAACCGTCACTGGGCCGACGCAGCCTGGGCCCGCGGGATTTTTGCTCGGCCTCTCTGTTTTGCCTTTGGCGTTTGGTTTTCCGTTTCGCAGTTTTGCATTTGCCTATTCGAGGCAGGAGTCCCCCTCCGAAGCCACTGCAATCCCGGCCATGCACCCTCGCTTACTTCTCCCCCGGGAATTTCACGACCGCGTCCAACGGCCGCGCAAAGTCGCCCGGGCGATCCGCCGCCTCCTGCACGGCAGCGAGCACGGCTTCGGCAACGCGGTGCATCTTGGCCGCAGAACACAACTCCGGCGTGTCGCCAGGCATGTCTCTTTCCGCGAATCGGCTGCACGTGACGAGGATCGACGGCACGCCGGCCTGGTGAAGCGACCAGTGGTCGGAGCCGAAGCGGTAGGTGAAATCGATGTTCGTGTTGACGTGGAACCCTGCGCTCTCGAGCGACTGCTTTGCGAGGGCCGCGAGGTCCGGTGCGAACGTGGTGCCGACGAGCGTGATCTCTTTCTCGTCGTTGCGCGCGGCCATGTCCACATTGAGATCGCACAGGACGCCCCGGTTCAGGGAAGACAGTGAAGCGGCGAACGCGCGCGATCCGTGCAACCCGAGCTCCTCGCCGCCAAAGAACGCGAACACGACGGGGCGGGGAAGGGGCGGACCTTGGGAGAGAGCTTCCGCGACCGCGAGCAGGACGGCGACGCCGGAGGCGTTGTCGCACGCGCCCGGGTAGCGGCGACCGCCGGGAAAGGCCGCGGACGGGGGCTGGAAACCGTGCGAGTCGTAATGGGCAGTCAGGAGGATGGCGGAGCGCTCCGGGTGGGAACCGGGCAGGAGTGCGAGGACGTTCTGGCCTGCGAGTGGCCGCGATTCGATGCCGATCCGGAGGTGCACCCGGTGCACTCGGCCCTGGTCCACCGCGCGGCCTGCGTCGGAACTCACGAGGGCCGCGGGAATCCTCAGCGGTCTGGAAGGTGCCGGCGCATGCGAGCGGGCTCCCACCGCCCTGCGGTCCCTGAGCCAGCTCCTCGCTTCTTCCGGTTCGTCCTTCAGCCCCGCTTCGACCCTCGCTCCGAGATTGAACGGCCACGTCGCTTCGCCGCCGGCCTCGGGGTCGTGGAAATCGGCGATGAAGACGACGCCGATGGCGCCGAGATCCTGGAAAGCCAGCGCGCGTTCGACCAGCGGCGGTTCGACGGTCCGGAACATCCCGGGCGCCGCGGGGACGTGCTCCACCGCGACTTTCCCCCGCATGCTCGCCTCGTCGTGGCTGATCCGCGCCGCCAGCCCTGGCTCGAGGAACCCGTCGATTTCGCCCGAAGGGCTGTGGACGAGGGGCGCGAAGTCCACGCCGGGGAGGATCTGCACTCCCTCGAAATGAATCGAAGTCCTGTCGGCGACTCGGGCGCGATCGATCGCGAACGGCTGGCGTTCCACACGGAGCCCGAGGGCGTGAAGCCGCTCCTCAATCCAGCCCGCGGCCAGCGCGGCGCCGCCCGTTTCCTCGGCGCGGCCAAGCATCTGCGGCGAGGCCAGGGCCTGGACGTCGGCGGCCATCGCCTCGGCCGACCGCAATGCCGGGGCGTCCACCGGATGCCGTGGCGCAGCCCGGAGGCTCTGCAACACGTACAACCCGACCAGGCTCCCTGCAGCGAGCACGGCGGCGACGGCAGGAGAAACGCGGGAATTCATGTCAGAAGCGTCTCCGAAATGCGGCGGGCGTCAAGGTTACCCGCCGACTTCCCCATCGCGTTCTCTCACTTCGCCGCAGATGTGCAGGATCGTGGTCACGCTCGCCGGGTCCAGCCAGTGGTCGTCGCCGCGGGACTCCAGGCAGGCCGTCTGCCCGACCCGCATTTTCTGCCCGAACTGGAGGACTGCGCGGCCGAAGCGCTCGAGCGAAGCGGCGTCGCCCGAGATCAGCGCTTCGCGGCGATCGGCTGAAACACTGATCATCACCCTTGGCCTTGCCTCGCGCCGGATGAGCAGGCGCTGCAGGACCAGCGCGGGCGGGGCCGGTTTCTCGCCCGCGACGCAGGCCACTTCCACCCGCTCTTCGTGCAGCAGCTCCGCCAGGTCGAGCCACTCGCCGGTGTCGGCCGAGAGCTCGAGCTCGCCTTTCTTTCCAGCGGTCCAGGTGGCGATCATCGCGGCGTTTCCATGGGGTTGTCCCTTGAAGGGTCCACGGAACGGGGAATTCGTCAAGGGCTGCCGTTCGGTCTTGACGTCAGCAGGGGCCCTGACGTATGAATTCGCAGCCCCGGGAACCGATCCCGGGCCCTCCCGTCCAAAATTTCCTGGAGAAGCACCCATGAGAGTCAACAGGCTGACCGGCGCGACGATTGTCCTCGGAATGATCCTGGCGTTCGGGACCGGCGCGCGGCCCGTGGCGGCGGAGCAGGAACTCGAGCGCGCCCTCGGCGCCTCGACGGCCGTCGCCCTTTACGAGATGCAGATGGTGCTGGGTCTTTCCGCCGACGGGTTCGCGAAGAAGGTCTACACCGCCGAGCAGATGGAAACGCTGATCGGCGAGCAGAAAGGGTTCGTCAAGAACCTCGACAAGGAACTGAGCGCGCTTCTGAAGCTGGATTCCGTGACCGAAGCGGACAAGAAGTCGCTCAAGGAAATGTCGGACTGCCTCGCGCTGATGGGCGCGACGGCCGATGCGCTGCTGGCTTACGTGAAGGATTCCTCGGACAAGAATGCCGACAAGTTCCAGGAAGCGCGGAAGGCTTCGCACGCGGCGCTGGCGGAGCTGATGGGCCTGGACAAGTAGGTCGCAACGGGAAGATCGCAAGGGATCCGGCGGGGGAAGACTCCTGCCGGGTCCCTTATTTCTGTAAATCCATTGCGAGCGGTTTCCCGGTCTCAAATTCGCCCCGGGCCGCAATCTTGCCGTCGCGCCAGACGAGCCACGAGTCCCAGGCGTAATAGAGGAGGAGCCGTGCGGGTTTCGCCGCGGCGGCGCTCGCGGGGAAGAACACGGTCGCCTGGCGGCCGGCGTCGTCGGGAGATGGAAGCGTCAGCAGCAGGGCGCGGTCCTGGCCGAGCTTGACGATTTCGTCGGCTGCGGACCAGCCGTCCGCGCGGATCTCGATCGCGTCTCGTTTCAGTTTCCCGGCCTCGGCCCAGCGTTTCGCGACGGCGTTGACGTCCGGGCCGCCGAGGACGAGGACGGACTTGCCCGCGAGTTTTTCGGGGGTCGCATCGGCGGCCTTCATCGACTGCCAGCCCTCGAGCCGATCGAGAAGATCCTTGTAGGGAGCAGCGTCTCCGTCGGGGATCACGACCGTGTGCGTGTCGTCCACCACGACGCGGTTCAGGCAGACGGGCACTTCCTCAAGGCTCAACCGCCTGAACACGTCGAACTCCGGGTCCACCTCGACACGCGTCGCCGTCGCGGGGATCGTCCATTCCGCCACGCCGGCCTTCACGTCCACGTCGTCCTCAACAGGGCCCGAGGGCATCGTCGTGCGCACCCGGACGCGGAAATCTTTCAGCGGCCCCCCGACCGTCAATTTCAGCCCCTTCGCCGATCGAGCGAGCGCCATTTCCGGCGCGCCTTTCTCGTCCAGCCACGCCTTGAACAGCGCGCCGAGATCGTCGCCCGACTCCGTTTCAAACGCCTTCCGGAAATCGTCCCACCCGGCGCGGCTGCCGGTGCGGTCGTGGACGACGCGGCGAAGCGCAGCCCAGAACGGGGCGTCGCCGATGCGGCGGCGGACGAGGTGGAAGAGCATCGAGCCCTTCGAGTAGCCGATTTCGTTGTCCGCTTCCGTCACCTTGCCGAGGAATTTCCGGACGGGGTAATCGTTCGAGGCGTTGACGTGCATCGCATACCGCACCATCTCGTGGCGGCGGTACTTGCGCGCCGCTTCCGCTCCCTGCGACAGCTCGACCCAGTAGTAGTTCGAGCAGTACGTCGTCGCCGCTTCACACCAGTTCCCGCCCTCGATGAACACGCCGTTCCCCCACCAGCAGTGGAGGACCTCGTGGCCGAGGCCGCCTTCGCCGAGGTACCGGGCGCCCATGCGGACGACGTCCTGCCCGAGGAGGGTGTAGGACGGCATGCCGTAACCGGTCGAGAAGAAATTCTCAACGACCGAGAAATCGTCGTACGCGTACGGCCCGAGGAGCTTGCTGTAGTGCTCGATCCAGTCCGCGGCGGATTTGCGGTACCCCTCGGCTGCCGAAATGTCGTCCTTGAAGAAATACGACCTGACCGTCACGCGCCCCGACTTCAGTTCCGCGGCGACGTACGGTCCCGCGACGCACTCCAGCCGGTCCGACGGCACCGGGTCGCACCACGTGCATTTCCGCGTCTTCGCGTCGTACTCGTGCCGCGCGCCCTGCCCGATGAATTCCCAGTCCTCGGGAACCTTGGCGGTGATGGTGAAGCGCTTCATTCCATCGCCCGCATCCGGATACCACCCCGCGCCGCCGGCGAGGAACGCGCCCTCGGGCTGGATCGTGCCGGAGCATTTTTCGCCGGTGATGAAGCGGACTTCGTCGCGGTGGGGCGGGTCGAACAGGGTGCCCTTGAAAGTGACGGTGAGGGTGAAGTGGTCCTCGGAGGCGGCGGGCAGGTCGATGTGGAGAGAGCCGTCCTTGAACGTGAATGCGGCGGCGAGGTGGCCGAACGACACGCCCGAGACGGTGAAGGACTTGTTGAGCTCGAGGTCCACGGTGCGGACGCCGGCGCCGTCGAGGGCGACGGTGTCGGATCCTTCGAGGCCGTGGGTCGCCGGGTCGAGCGTGACCGAAAGCGTGTGGGCGACGACGATCGATTCTCCCGCGACCGGCGCGGGCGGCGCAGGTTCCGGCGGGGCGGCCAGCACCGGGCCGGGGTCTTTCGGGTCGGGGCTCGTGGCGGGCGGCGGAGCGGCCTCCCGGGTTGCCGGGGGAGGGGAGGACTGGCCGCGGGAGGGTTCAGGATCGCCGGAGCAACCGGCGAGGACGAGCAGGGAAGCGACGATCGTCAGTGTGCGCATGACCGACGTTGTCGCGCCGGGCGAGGGGCGGTGTCAAGCGAGATTGTCGGGCCTATTTCTTCACCATCCACATCCCCTCGGCGGGCTTCCAGTCCGCGCCGTAATGACCGACCGCGCGGAACGCGTCCGCCCATTTTTCGTGAATGTCCGGCCCCCAGCACAGCAGGTCCGGTGCCCCCGTGTCGTTGTGCCACCAGTTCAGCGCGTGCCAGGCGCGGCGTCCCGCCGCTGTCGTCGCGCCGACGACGGCCACCAGCTTTGACGGGACTTCCGGGTTCGGGTAGACCGCGGCGAGCGCGAGGTCGCCCTTGATCACCTCGTCGCCGATCTTCACTTCGCCCGCCGAGACCCGGAACGGCAGCCGGTCCGCGATCTTTTTCCAGCACGCGTTCGAGTCCGCGTTGCCATACAGGATCAGGTCGAAATCCTTCCAGTCCTTCGCCGTCACCTCCGAGTCCGCCACGACCCGCGCCCGGCCGTTGCCGCGGAGCCACCAGACCTCGGCGTCGAATCGCGCCCGGGCGACGCAGTCCTGCGTTTCGGCCGCTTCGCCGAGCGACGGGGTGACGAGCAGGAACGGTTTGTGGAAGGCCTGGGTGAAGGGCCCCTGGAGCTGCGGCGACTTGTGCAGCCCCGCTGGCGCCCCCGGTTCCCATTTTCCGCCGGCGCCGCGGTGGTACTCGCCGGGCTTGAGAGCCTGCCCGTCCAGCGTGAACGCCGCGGGAGCCTTGATGCGGACGTGGACGGCGTTTTCGGTCTCGTAGAACCTGTCGCCGGTTTCCCCTTCCTCCCACGCCTTCACGCGGGACAGGGCGTACGGCTTTTTCTGCGCGAGAATCTCGAACCCGCGGCAGCTCGACGAGACGGACGGAGAAAACGTGCGGAATTCCCACGAGGCCGGGTTGTCCGCGCGGCGCCGGCGCTGCATCCAGTCGGACATCTCGCTGTAGGAAAGGCAGTCGGATCCGGGGTCCGGCCCGCCCCACCAGTGACCCTT
>JAIOPR010000093.1 GCA_021413805.1 Planctomycetota bacterium | reverse complement strand
GTTCACGATCTCCTTCGTCGCCGCCACGTGCCCGGCGATGCCTTTGCCGATCGGGAAGCGGATGACGGTCCCCGCTTTCTGCGCGATCCGCGCGACGAGTTCGTTCGCCTGCTTGTCGACGAGGAACAGGGAAGCCCGGTCGGCCGACATCACGCGAACCGTCTCGCTCAGGATGATCCCGAGCAGTTCGTCGGTGTCGTGGACCGAGGACATCTTGCGCGTGACATCGAGAATCGTCTCGAGGTCGCGAGCCTTCTGCTCGGGGTTTACAGAAGCGAGAAGCCGGGTCGGGGGCATCACAGCCGCGGATTGTACAGCCTCCCGGCCCGGGCGCGAACGTTGGCGCGGCCTGATTCCCGCGACTGGAGAGAGCGCGTGAAAAATGCGGGCGCCGTCGGCGGTCGGACCTCGCGCCCCGACGTCGGAAGAGCTCGACGTCGGTTCGCGATCCCCGACCGCGCGCCGTCGCCCGCCTTTTTCACGCGCTCTGGGAAAACGACGACCCGGTAAACATGGTTGTCGAGCGTGAAAAAAATCCACGTGGGCCGGGCGGAGTCGGCCCTCTATCGACAAACCCTTCATCAATCAACACGAGGCCGACGCAGCCTGGTCCGCGGGGATTTTTTCTCACGCTCAGATTCATCCGCCCGGATTCGCTAAACTCCCCCTCGATGTCCAACCCTCCCCGGGATCCGCTCGAAACCCGACCTGCGGCAGATACCGTCGGCTACGGCCCGACCGCCATCCACCCGGTCGGCGAGGCACGCCCGGCCGCGACTCATCCCGCAGCACCCCCGCTTCCCGAAGAAGCCGCCCGCGTGGGGCCGGAAGCGCGTTTTGACAAGTTCGTGCGGACGCGCCGGGTCGGGACGGGCGGGATGGGGGAAGTCTGGCGAGCTTGGGACACGGAGCTGGGCCGCTGGGTCGCGCTGAAATTCATGCGCGAGCAGGACGACCCGAACGACGTGGCGCGGTTCCAGCGCGAAGCCCGGCTCGCCGGCCAGCTCGGGCACCCTCACATCGCGCAGGTCTACGAGACCGGCGTGGCCAACGGGCGTTATTTCATCGCCATGCCCTTCATCGACGGCGTGACGCTTCTTCAGTTCCCGTGGAAAGATCGCCGCGCCGCGATCGGGGTGATCCGTGACGCGGCCCTGGCCGTCGATTTCGCCCACCGGGCCGGGGTCATCCACCGGGACCTGAAGCCCGCGAACATCATGGTCACGACGGTAAAACCGACGGGGCGGAAAGGAAGCGGCAAGCGGATTGCCGAGCACCATGTGTACGTGATGGATTTCGGCCTCGCGCGCTCGACTCGCCGCGGGCAGGACGCTTCGGTCAGCGGCGATGTTGTCGGCACCCCGGCCTACATGCCGCCGGAACAGGCGCGCGGCGAACGCGTCGGCCCTCCCGGCGACGTCTACGCGCTCGGGGCGACGCTTTACGAAATCCTCACCGGGATGCCCCCGATCGTGGCCCCCACCGCCGCCGAAACGCTTCGCCGCATCGTCAACGACTCCGTCCGCCGCCCCTCGACGCTCGACCGGACGATCGACCGCGAGCTGGAAACGATCGTCATGAAATGCCTCGAGAAAGAGGCCCGGACCCGCTACCGCACGGCGGCGGACCTTGCGGACGACCTCACGCGGTGGCTGACGGGCGAAGCGATCCACGCGCACCTGTCCTCACCGTTCTACCGGCTCCGGAAGGGCCTCGCGAAAAAGCGCGGGGTCGTCACGGCGCTTGCCGCAGGGGTCGCGCTCGCGGCCGTTCTCGTCGGCGTCGGCGGGCCCGCCGTGCTCCGGGCACGCGCGGCACAGCGCGCCGCCGAACGCGACGAACACCTCTGGCGCGAAGTCGCCGGGCCGCTCTTCCAGGCCGAGTTGCTCTCGCGCGCCGGCGAACATGACGCCGCCGAGCGCGAACTCGATGCCGGCGCCGCCATCTGCCGCGAGGCCATCGCCTCCGGGGAAACAGCCGCCGGTCATTACTTCCTCGGCCGCTTCCTCCGCCTCCGCGGCCTCACCCCGGAAGCCGTCGCTGAATTTGGACGCGTGCTGGAACTGGATCCCAGGTTCGGGGAAGCGCACCTTGAGCGCGGGCTGGTGCGGGTGCAGGACTACGCGGCCCGGGTTGACGCCCTCCTGATCGTCGCCCCCACGTCGTGGCGCACCCGTGGAGAGCTCTACACACAGCTGGACCGCCTCGACCCCGGCCTCCCGCCGCTTCGCGCCGAGGCCCTGTCGGACCTGACGGCCGAGATCGGGCAGAGTTCGTATTTCCGCCAGGCGGACGCCCTCTACGGCAAGGCAGAACTGGCGCGGGCCCGGGGCGAAGAGGCCGCGGCAGCAGCGCTTCTCAAGGACGTCCTCGAACTCGACCCGGCGCACACGCAGGCGATGGTGGCGATGTCGAAAATCGAACTGGAGGCAGGGCGGCCTGCTGAGGCGGAATCGTGGGCGACGCGCGCCGCGGAGCGCGACCTGGGCGACCCGGAACCCCTCCTGGTCCGGGCGCGGGCGATTTTCCGGCGGTGGGAAGAAGAGCCGGAGGCGCCGCTCGCGGGGGCGTGGGCCATGCAGTGGCCTGCGGACGCGGCGAAGGCCATTGCACTGGGCGCGAAATCCGCCGAGGCCCTGACCTACCGGGCGGACGGGAGGCGGGAAGCGGGGAAGCTCGACGCGGCCGAGCGCGATTACGACGCGGCCCTCAAGCTCCGGCCGGGCTACGGTTTCGCGCGCCGCGGAAAGGGTCTCGTGGCCCTGGCTCGCGGGGATTTCTCCGCCGCCGTGACCGAACTCGCGCTCGCCGAGGCAGAACTTCAAGGAAGCCCCC
The DNA here is from genome assembly GCA_021413805.1 of Planctomycetota bacterium. GTDB lineage: Bacteria > Planctomycetota > MHYJ01 > WSZJ01 > WSZJ01 > WSZJ01. The sequence goes on along the minus strand of JAIOPR010000093.1, from coordinate 25,021 downwards.
GGACCCTCCTGCTCCTCGGTCGCGCCCGCGTCGGCGCCGGCGACCTCAACGGCGCCTGGGAGGATTTTTCCCGCATCCTCAACGACCAGCCCGGATACCTCCAGGCACGCCTCGGCCGCGCTCTCGTCCAGGAGCGCCGCGGTTCCGCCGACGCCGCTCTCGCAGAACTGAACCAGGCCGTCGATGAAGCGCCCGGGAGCTTCGAGGCGCGCTGGTGGCGCGCCCGTCTCCGGTTCACCAAGGAAGACATGGCAGGTTCGCTTCAGGATCTCCGCGAACTCCTGGACGCAAGCCCCTCCGACGTGGAAGCGCTCACCCTCGACGCCCGGGTTCTCTTGCGCCTTGGCCGCCTCGAGGAGGCGCGCGTTGTGCTTGCCCGCAGCCTGCGCCTGGACCCGACGGCCGACCGGTGGAGGCTGAAGGGAGACATTGAAAACGCCGACGGAAGGGTTGTGCCGGCCTTGAGCGCGTATGGCGAAGCCCTGAGTCTCTCGCCGAAGGACCTCGAAGCACTTCTGTGCCGCGCGGCGATCCTCGAGCGCCTGGGGCAACTGGAGGACGCACTCCGGGACTTCCGGGCGGCGGACGCCATTGCCAGGGACGGTTCCGAAGAGAAACGAAAAGCCGCCGCGGCGATCATTCGCCTGAGTGGAAGCTGAGTAGATCCAGCATGACTTTCTTCAATTCGTCCGCGCGCCGCCCCCCATCGCAAATCCCCCGTGCTCGTGGTATACCTCCTCCCACATCATGCCCGGCAACACCACGCGCCGTTTTCCGAACGACCGCCGCGCTTCCAAGCGAGTCCCGGTACTTTTCTCCGCGCTCCTGAACCGCAAAGGCTGGCGTTCGCAGGTCGTCGAGGTTTTCGACCTGTCCGAGACGGGAGCGAAGGTCATGCTCCAGTTTGCGGTGCCGGACGGGGCGGAGGTTGTGCTTCGCGTCCCCGGCGCGAAAGGGAAGCTCGGCGTGCCCGCCGTCGTCGCCAACGGCTCGATGGACACCGGCCGCCCCGTCGCGGGCCTGCGTTTCAGCGTGACGGATGAGATCCGCAGCGAACTCCGGGAAATCGTGGATCGCGTGGACCGCTCGCAGCGCCGTGGTGCGCGCGCAAACGAAACGGCCACCCCGGTCGTGCCCGTCCCCGTCGTCGCGCCCCGGGGCGGAACTCGAGTGACGCGCCGGACGAAGACAAAGAGCAAGCCCAAACCGGACCGGTCAACGGGGCGGGCGGACGGCGTCGCATGAACCCCGAAGCCCTGGAGGGAAACCCCGAGGCCCAGCAGCGGGCCCTGACGGAAATCGCCGAGCGCGCGTCCCTGACGCGCCTTCTGCCTGCGGTGGGCGCCTACTCGCTCGGCGCGATTCCGCTGTCGCGCGACGACGACGGGATCTCCATGGCCACCTACCCGGGAATCTGCCCCGCCGCCCTCGCGCTTCTCCGCCGCCACCTGGGCGCCCCGATCAAGCCGATCGCATTCGACGAAGAGGTCATGACGTTCTTCGTAAAGAAGATATACCTCGGCGACCACGGCGTGAACCTCCACACTTTCCGCTCCGCGGATTTCCTGGACAACCCGGCCAACGACGAAAAAGTCCTTTCCGTGAAGGTCGAGTCCCCCGAAACCGGCGTCTCCGCCCTCGACCCGGGGCGCATCGCCCTGGCCGACATCCACCTCTCGTCCGTGCTTCGTAACCTCGACACCGGCCAGCCGCCACGCCTCGAAACCTGGCGCCTCGGGGAATTCCGCCCCGGCTTCCGCCGCGACGGCGACCGCTGGACCATATGGGCCGCCAATCCTGTTCCCACGGACGCACCGCTCTTCATCCAGTACTCGGAAGAATACGAAGGCGACGAGTTCTTCCGCGATATCTCCGCCGAGGCCGTCCGCGAATTCCCGTTCATTCTCTTCGCGAGCGAAGTCCAGGTGCTCGGGGTTGAAGCGTCGGGCGCGCTGGTTCTCTACGTCGACGGCGCCACGCACCGCATCGAGCCCGGCTCGACTCCCGCGCTGCAGGCCGAGTACTGGCTCGTCCGCCACGGGCACCGTTTCCATCGCAAACTGGAAATCCGCGTCCGCGGGATCTGGGTGGAGAGCCGGGACTCCCTGAACTTCGAGCCGCCGTTCCGCGGGGCGGGTGCGGAGGAGTTGCGGAAGTGGCTGAGCCTGTAGCTTCCTCGCCCCGCGACTAGCCCGGGTGGAAGATGTGGGGGTGGTGCGGGCAGCCGGCACACGCGACCACGGTGAAGACCAGGCATGCCAGGATCAGGAGCTTTTTCATGGCGGTCCTCCGGGGTTTCTCGGGATGTCCGTCAGGCTATCAGCAGGAGCGCGATCGATTCAAGCCACTCAGGGCTTCGCCATCGCCTGAAGCGTCGCGAGCGCCGAGTACAAGGCCGTTCCCTTGCGCTGCACAATCCAGTCCCACCCCGCCTTCGTGTAGTCCCCGAGCGCCAGCGGCCGCCGCGTCTCCACGCGCCCGTCCTTGCCCTTCAGGAACAGGAGCTGCCTGAGCTGGTCCTGGCTCGTGATTTTCCACCCCGTCTCAAAGATCTTCATGTACGACGCGAGCGAATTGTTCGTCGGGCCGAACCCCGCGGCGTAGAGGTACTTCTGCTCCAGGTCGTTCCCAGCGTCCTGCGCATTCCGGTACCGCTGGTTCCGGTCCACCGCGAGCATCTTCATCACGATTCCCGACAGCACCTCGGGCACATCCCGCCGGACTTCGTGGGCGGGGGGGAAGGGCTGCTGGAACATGGCCTGGAGGTACTGGACCTGCTGCAGGAGAGGCATCCCCTTGGGCGTCTGGAGCAGGTTGATGCCCGTGAGCGTTTCGTAGGCGACGAGCCCGAGCGAGAAGATGTCCGAGCGGCCGTCCAGGGTCTCGTTGGCGACCTGCTCGGGCGACATGTAGTTGAGTTTCCCGGCGAAGAGCTGGATTGCTTCCGCGCCGGTGACGGCGACGCCGAAGTCGGTGAGCTTCGCGACGCCCTGGTTGTTGATCAGGATGTTCTCGGGAGTGACGTCGCGGTGGACGATGTGCTCGTGGGCGTAGGACAGCGCCCGGCAGATGCGGCTGATGACGAAAGCCGTCAGGGGGCACGGGATCAGCGTAAATTTCTCGATGTGCTCGTGGTGCAGCGCCCTGAGGTCGGTCCCCTCCACGTAGTCCATCGCCAGCAGGTACAGCCGCCGCGGGTCCTTCTTCGTCGGCACGACGTGCGTCACGGGCGTCAGCCGCCTCACCGGGGGACGGACCGGCGCAATGTGGTGCTCCATCCCCGTCGCGCCCACCGGTTTTCCCTCGAGGATCGCACGCCGCTGCGCGAACGACGGGATCGACAGCTTCTTGCGCACCCCGCCCGCCTCGAACTGGTAGTTGTCGATCGCCTGCCGGATGTTCTCGGGCAGATCGGAGTATGCAATCGACTCCATCCCGTACGTCTTCACGATGTTCTCGTGCCGCAGGCTCGTCGCGATGTTCGCTTCCTGCTTCAGCCGGTCGATCTGCTCCTGAGACAGGCTGCGGATCGTCTTCAGCACTACGTAGTCCACCACGCCGTCGCAGTCCTTCTCCGCCAGAAACACGATCCCCATCCCGCCTCTTCCGATTTCCTGGATGAAATGGAAGGTGGACGAAGACGGGAACTGGACGCCTTCAAGGGAGCTGGTGTCGATCTCGGGCATGGGGCCAAGAGTAGCAACGGGTGCGACGGGAGGCAAGGCAGGGCGATGGGAAGCGGCGATAACCTTGGAGGCGGAAATCCGCCACGGTCCCTACAATCCCCGGCATGGGTTCTTCACGGGTCGTGCTCGTCACCGGCGCCTCCTCAGGCATCGGCCGCGCGGTGTGCCTGGCGTACGCAAAGCGGGGCGCCGCGGTGGTGGCGATGGCGCGGACGGAAGGGAAGCTGGTGGCGCTCGCGCGGGAAATCGAGTCCTCCGGGGGGCGCGCGTCGATCTCCGTGGGGGATGTGGGCCGGAAGGAGGACGTGCGGGCCGCGGTCGCCGTTGCAAATAAAAACTTCGGTGGCCTCGATACCGCGATCGCCAACGCCGGGTTCGGCATCTACGCCGACGTCGAGCGGATCACCGAAGAGGACTTCGACGCCATCGTCCGCACCAATATCAAGGGCGTCCTCTGGACCCTCCAGGAATCCCTCCCTCACCTCCGCGCCGCCCGCGGCCGCTTCGCCATCGTCTCCTCCATCCTCGGCCGCGCTTCCGTCCCGTACTCGGCGCTCTACTGCATGACCAAGCACGCCCTCACCGCCCTCGCCGATTCCGCCCGCCTCGAGCTCGCGAAGGACGGGATCTCCGTCACCGTCGTCGGCCCCGCCCTCACCGCAACCGACTTCCAGATCAACGCCCCGTCGCGCATGGGCGGCGTCCCTTCACCCGCCAACACCACCGGCTGGTCCCCCGAAAAGGTCGCCGGCAAACTCGTCGCCGCCGTGGAACGCCGCCGCCGCGAGGCCTACCTCACCTTTTCCGGCCGCGCCCTCATCTGGATGCGCAACCATTTCCCCGGAATCGCCGACTGGGGCGTCCGGCAATGGATGAAGGGCCACGAAAAGCGCCGGGGCAAATAAAAAACCCGCCGGTTCGCGGCGGGTTTGGAGCATTCAGGATCCCGGCTATTTCGGCGCGACCTCGATCGCACGCTCGGTGTCCGGGTCGCTGGCGGCGCCCTTCCCCAGCTCCTCACGCTTCGCCGGCGGAAGCGGCTTGAACCCCGCCTTGCTCTTCGACCACCAGTCCTGGATCGACTTCAGCGCTTCCTTGCGGTCCGATTCTCCCGCGAACGCGTTGAACCGGAAACGCTGGCCGGTGAGGCTGCGGAGGGAGAAGTAGGCCTGGAAGCGGAGCTGGCCGTCGTCGGAGGCCATGGCGGCGAGGAGGGGATCGATGGCGGCGGCGGAGGGGAGGTTCTCGAGGGCGATGGCCGCGGCGCGGCGGACCTGGGGCTCGTTGTCGGAAAGGGCCACGACAACCTGGTCCGCGACGTCGATGTTGCCTATTTTGCCGAGAGCCCACGCGGCGGTGGCGCGGGTCGTCAGCTCTTCGTCCTTGAGAAGTTTCGCGATCTGCGGCGCGGACTCGGTTGCCCCCATCTCGCCCAGGAGGTAGGTGGCGTTCCGCTTGAGGTTTCCGGACTCGTCGCCGAGCGCCTTCGTCAGCTTCGGCGCGAGCGCCTTTCCCTTGAGCGCCTCGTTCCACTCCGGGTTCTGGTTGAGCTGGTAGAGGTACCACGACGGGCTGCCGGAGCTGCCGTACCAGGCCACGCCGTCCTGCGAGCGCATGAGCTCGAGCATTTCCTCGACCTGCTCGTCGGAAAGCGCCTCTTTCTCGAGCGCGCCCAGTTTCTGCAGGATCCGTTTCGCGCGGACCTTGACCTCGGGGTCGGTGGATTCCTTCATGGCCTTCGTGAGCGCTTCGACAGCCGGTTTCCCGATCGCCTCGAGCTCCTTTTCCGCGTTGCTGCGTTCGTCCCAGTCGGAACTGCCCAGGTTCTCGATGAGCTCCCCGAGTTTCTTGGGGTCCGATTCGTTTCCACCTCCGCCGCCGGGAACGGGCTGGGGCGGGGGCGGCGACGCCGGCTGGGCGCCCGCGGCGAGGGCGGTGAAGAGGACGGCGCACAGCGACATCGAAAGCAGGCGGCTCATCGGATTTCTCCCTCGGGGGATGACCCCTCTTTGTAAGCCCGTCGGCCTTCGGGCGTCAACAAAATCCAAATCCCTTGACCCGCTCGCTCACCCCGCTAGCATCGACCGCATCGTCATCTAACGCCCGGGGAGGGAACCATGATCCGCCGCTTTGTCCCGGCCGCCGCCTTTGCGGCCGTCCTTGCCACCACGCTGCTCGGCGTCCGCCTGATGGCCGAGCCTGAGGCCGTTGACGCCCGTTCCTGCATCCCCGGCAACGCCTGGCTCTACGCCGAGTTCGGCCCCGGCCAGACCTCGGACTGGAAGGAATACCTTTTCGGCGGGCTTCCGCAGAAGGACCGCGAAGAGGCTGAAAAGGCCCTCGACGACCTGTGGAAGGAATTCGCGGAGACTTCCTCCAAGGCCCTCGGCACGGACGTCGGGACCTTCGTGAAGGAAATCGACCGCGTTCACTACGCGCTTCTCGATTTCAAGATCGTCCAGACGGTCCGGGGCGGAGCAGGCCCGGGCCAGGGTTGGGAAAGCACGCGCCCGGAACTCGACATGGTCGCGGCCATCAAGTCGAAATCGAAGGGTTTCTTCGGGAAGCTGCTCGAGGGCGATTTCAAGAAGTTCGTCGAGGCGGGCGAAGACTACAAGACCCGGAAGACCTGGGTCTTCAAGACCGGCGCTTCGGAAACCGAGAAGTCCGTCTCGAAGGTGTACGTCGCGGCCGTGGGCGACGTGGTGTTCCTCTCCAACGTGCGCGGGTCGCTCGAGAAGATGCTCGAGGCCGCGGACGGCGGGACGATCCCGGGCGGCACGATCACCGCCAACCCCGATTTCCAGCGCGCCCAGAAGGCCGCAGGGAAGAATCCGCTCATCCTGGGCTTCGTCAATCTCCAGACAGTCTTCCAGGCCGTCGAGGCCAGCCTGGACCGCGACGACCTCCGCAGCTACCAGATGGTCGATGCCGTCGCCGGGCAGTCGACCCTCCGCAGCGCGTTCCTCTTCAGCGGCCTCGAAGGAAAGTACAGCTGGAGCGGCGGATCCCTGTTCCTGGACCCGAAGAACGAACTCTGGTCGATCCTCAAGCAGACCCCCGCCAAGAAGGATCTCCTGCGCTTCATCCCCGCTTCGTGCATCGGCGCGACCGTCTTCACGCTGAACCACCCGGCGGAGACCTGGGAGAAACTTCACAAGTTCATCCAGAACAAGATCGACCAGCTGGGTGAAGAGCGGGACAAGGGAAAATTCCAGGCGGGGATGGATCGCTTCGAACACGAACTCGGCGCTTCGATCGCGGACATCCTCGCCGTGGTGGACGATGAGATCGGCTGGTGCGGCCTGGTGCCCGAGGGTGGCCGTTTCGACGAGCATTCGCAGGTCGTCTACGTGGAACTCAAGGACGTTGACAAGGCCAAGGCGCTGATCGACAGCATCCGGAACGGCAGCGCCGTCGAGGAAATGGGCGGGGAGATCACCAGCCGCGAATACTCGGGCCAGACGCTCTACACGTTTGAGGGCGGCAACGTTCCCGTCGGCTACATGATTCTCGACAAGGTCTTCGTCCTCACGTTCAGCCCCGACGTCCAGACCGCCATCGTCGACGCCTACAAGTCCGGCAAGGTCCTGGAGAACGACGCGCAGTACAAGGCCTCCATGAAGCGCCTCCCGAACGAGAATTCAAAACTCGTGTACTACAACGCGGGCGCCGTGATGCGCATGGTTGCCGAGATGAGCCGCGAGGTTGACCCCGACGTGGCGGAAAAGCTCAAAGGAAAGGGCGACCAGGGAGTCGCCATCGTCACCGTCGAGAAGGCCGACGAAGCCTCCCTCCTCGCCGGCGCCGAGCTGAACAGTGAGTACTACGCCAGCATCATCGAGGCCGCCCTTCCCGCCATCCGCGAATCCCGCGAGAAGGCGAAAGAGCGCGCCGCGGAATCGAAGCTCTCCATGCTGCAGTACGGGTTCGCGTCGTGGGTGAACCAGAAGGGCGACGGCAAGGACTACCCGACGTCCCTCCAGGCCCTCGTGGACGACGGCACCATCGGCGCCTACGCACTCAAGGGCGACGCGAATTCGCCGGACCCGAAGTACGGCTACTTCTTCCCGCCGAAGGGCTTCGGCACCGACGGCACGTTCGTCCTGGTCGTCGACAACGAGCCGTTCGCGGACGGCCGCCAGGCGGTCCTCCGGTTCAGCGGAACGGTGGACGTGATGGGCGCCGCAGAAGTCAAGGAGGCGCTTGCGAAACAGGACACGGCGCTCGTTGCCGAGCTGGAAGAAGCCATCACGGATGCGAAGACGGCGGTGAAGAGTGCTGAAGCCGAGGCCAAAGAAGCGCTGGAGGCCAAGGTCAAATTCCTCGAGGGCTACAAGAAGGAAGTCGACGCACGCGTCAAGAAGTAGGACGGAAATCCGGAACCTGCGGGGCGGCCCACACGGGCCGCCCCTTTTCTTTTTGACGTGCTTCGACGAACCCGCGTGCACTTCGCGGTGTAGACTCATGGAATGTGCCCGGCCTCCCATCCCGTGCAGCCTGATCGCGACTTCGAAAAAGTCGCCCTTCCACTCATGCATGACCTCTATTTCGCCGCACTCGGGCTGGCCCATAACGCACGCGATGCCGAGGACCTGGTGCAGGAGGCGTACCTCAAGGCGTTCAAGAATTTCCGCCGCTTCCGCCCCGGCACGAATTTCAAGGCGTGGATCTACCGGATCCTGGTGAACACTTCGATCGACTTTTACCGGCGGCGTTCGCGTGCGCCGATGTTGTCGGCGCTGACGGAAGAAGCGCCGGCGCCTTCGGCGCCCGAGAGGCACCGGTTGCTGGACAACATGGAGGCGCTGGACTCGTTTGTGGGCGACGACGTGCGTCACGCGCTGGACGAGCTTCCTCCCGCCCACCGGATCGTCGTGCTGCTGGCCGACATCGAGGGGTTCAAGTACCGGGAAATCGCGTCGATCCTCAGGATTCCGCTCGGGACCGTGATGTCCCGGCTTCACCACGCCCGCCGTCACCTGCGGATCGCGCTCTGGGATTTCGCGCGCCGCCAGGGTTACGCCGGGCCTCCGCGCAGGGAGCGAAAGGCATGAACTGCCACGAGATCCGGGTGCTCGCGGACGCGTTTGTGGACTGCGAGCTGAAAGGTGCGCACAAGGAGCGGGTCGGGAGCCACATCACGCAATGCCCGGCCTGCCGCATGTGGATCGACATGGTCCAGCGCGCCAGGGACACGGTGAGGACGAAAGTGGTGAAGCGGCCCGCGCCGGAGGGGCTGGAAGCAAAGATCCGGGACGTGGTGGACCGGGCGAGGGGCGGACCGGAACGGGGGTAAGCTCGACCCGCCCGCCACCCATGACATCGCCCCGCACGGGGGTGGTGCAGGGCGATGCCGGGCGTCGCGCCAGGCGCACGCTGCGCCGGCACGCACGTTTCGAGTTACTTCGCGGTCTTCAGCCACTCCTCCCACTGGTCCACCTGGTGGCTCTTGATCGCTCTTCCGCTGATCGCCTGAAGCGCGCGGTTGATCCCGCTCTTCACGAAATCGTCGGTCTCCGTCTTGAGCGCGCTGACGAGTTCTTCGGCGCCCCGCGCATCGCTGATGACGCCCAGGACCTCGGCGGTGGCGCGGCGGACGCGGTAGTCGGTGTGGTGCAGGCCCTTCACGACCGCGGCGATCTGTTCGGAACCGCCGGCTTCCAGGAGCTGCCGAGCGACGGCGGACTCGGCCGGGGGTTTGGCGAGCTGGTCGAGGAGCGCGGCGACAGAGGATTCATCGAGGATGTTCTCGCGCTTGAAGATCACGTCGCCCTGGGCGAGTTTTTCCTTGGGGAAGAAGCCGTTGAACTTGGAGAGGAAGAGGCCGCGGTAACGGTTCTGCATGAATTCGGCGAGCTGCTTTTCGTCCACGGCGCGCTGGGCGTCGGCGAGCTTCGCGAGCCCGCCGTCCGGTGAGAGCAGGACGTCCGCGTCGAACACGGCGGTCAGGTTCGGCCGGCGGCGCAATTCTTCCGGCGTCAGCGGCCTGGCGAGCGAGAGCACGCCCTGCTGCTCGAACCCGGGCAGCGACACGCGCGAGTTCGTGACGACGTAGATCGCAAACGCCATCCCCTTGTCCACGATCGAGGCCATCTTGGTCGGCAGGACGATTTCCTTGGTGGGGAAGCGGAAGCCCATGGGCTGGGCGCGGCCGTCGAAACCGGTCTTCTGTCCTTCGACCGTCACTTTCACCGCGACGAAGAACCAGCCCTTGTCGAGGTACGACTGCATGAGCGCCTTGTTCTCGTCGGTCGTCTTGTATTTGTTTTCGTCCAGCCAGTCGATCAGGGCATCCATCTTCTTGGCCTTGAGGACCACGGTCTCGAACGGCCCCACGACGTCCTTCTTCACGACTTCCACGCGCTCCCGCTCGGCGTGGTCTTCCTGCATCCTGCCGCCGGCGCCCGCCGCCGCCTTCTCTGAGAGATCCTGCAGGACCCGCGTGCGGGTCAGGTCAAAGAGGTCGTCGAAGAACGCTCGCTCGACCTTGCGGATGTCCGGCACCGCGGGGAGGGGGAGCACCATGCCGAAATCGGACCCGTTTCCCTTGATCGCGGCCTGCAGGACCAGGTCCTCCATGCCGTTCCGGTGGTAGATGAAGACCCGCTGGTCGCCATCGACCACAACCACCTGGTCCTGGCGTCACATCGGCCCGCACATCGCTCGGGCGGTGGTCGGCGGCAGGAGCGCGGCGGCGCCCAGGGCGGCGACGAGCGCGGCAGACGTCACGATTTTCATGGGTTCCTCGCAAGAAGAGATTCAAGCCGGGTGACGGCGTCGGTAGCCGCAGCCGCGGCGTCGGGATTACAGGTGGAAGCGGACTGGAGTCGTGCCTGGCCCAGGAAGGCGTCGATCCGGGCGCGACCTTCGCCGGCGGGGAGATTCTGCGCGCTGAACGAATCCACGCGGGTTTCCTTCGCGCCGTCGTATTCCTCGGCCCACACGAACAGGTGGACTCTCCGGAGGGTCTCGGTGTCGCTGACCGTGTACTTCAGGACGTAGTTCACCGCGTCTTTCGCCAGGATCGTTCGCCTCGGACCGAGGCTGTTCGTGCGTCCCTCGATTCACAACGAGGTCCACCAGTGGCCGGCGTCCTCGGGATGAAGCGTGAACGAATACCTCGTGAACGTCTCGTCGCACGTCGTGCGGACTTCGCGGAAATTGCGCTTCTCCGCCGCCGTCGCGAGCTCGTCGTAGCGGTAGACGCTTCCGTCCTCCAGCACGTACAGGACCTTCACCAGCAAGCGCGGGTCGGCAACGGCCGCGGGAGGAGGAGGCGGCGGCGCAGAGCAACCGGCTGCGAGGAGGAGGGCGAGCAGAGGAATGAAGCGATGAATCACGCCCGGTTGGACGCAGGGGGTGGAAAGTAGTTCCCGGGAATCCCGGACGCCGGTTCAGGCGCTCGCGGTGGCGTCCTCGGCACGCTTGACCGGGCGGTAGCGGGTGTCCCGCTGGACCGGCGTGTACCCGGCTTCCCGGATCTGGATCTGCATTTCTTCCACCACAATCGAGCTCATGGTGTTGGCGCCCGCCTGGCTGACGACGTTTTCTTCCATCATCGTCGACCCGTAATCGTCGCACCCGGCATTGAGGGCGACCTGGGCGATGGCGACGCCCTGGGTCGGCCATGAGGCGCCGTGGTGGCGGAAATTGTCGAGGAAGAGGCGGGCAATCGCGATATTGCGGAGGTACTCCTGCGCCCCGGCGGGACGGATGCCCTTGCGGCGGGCGAGGCCGCTCATCGGGACCGTGTCGAGCTGGGCGGTCCAGGAGATGAAGGCCGTGAACCCGTTGCCGTGGGCAGCGAGAGATTCATCCTGGAGTCCGCGGAGGTTGGCCAGGTGGCGGACGCGGCTTTCGTAGGACTCGCCGAAGCCGATCACCATCGAAGCGGTCGTCGCGAGGCCGTGGCGGTGCGCGATGCGCATCGCTTCCAGCCACCCCGCGGTCTTGAGTTTCTTCGGCGAAATTTCCTCGCGCACCGGGTCGTCGAGAATTTCGGCGCCGCCGCCGGGCAGCCCGGCGAGTCCCGCGGCCGCGAGCCGCCGGATGACTTCCTCCAGCGGAAGTTTCTCGACCTCCGCGATGTGCGTCACTTCGCTCGGCGAGAACGCGTTCACCTCGATGTCCGGGTACGTCGCCCCCAGCCAGCGGAGCAGGTCCTCGTACCACTCCAGTTTCAGGTCGGGGTGGTGTCCGCCCTGGAGCAGGATGCGCGTCCCGCCGATCGCGCGAAGCTCTTCGATCTTGGTCGAAAACTCCTGCCGGGACAGGACGTACGCTTCCTTGTCGCCGGGAGGACGGTAGAAAGCGCAGAAGAGGCAGTCGGTGATACAGACGTTGGAGTAGTTGATATTGCGGTCGACGAGGAACGTGGCGGTGGAGGGATCGTTCTGGGAGTTACGGATCGCGTGGGCGGCGGCGCCGAGGTGGATGAATTCCGCGTCGCGGTAGAGTTCCAGGGCATCGGCGGGAGTGAGGCGTTTGCCGGACCGGGCGCGTGTGAGGATTTCGGGGACGGGCATGAATGGAGAGTAAGGGAGGGCGGCAAGGGGTCAAGGGGGAAACGCGAAGGGATTCGCGGGCGGAAGGAGTCGGCGGGAGTGAACTGTTTGAAACCGCGCAAAGCGGCGCCAAAGATGAGACTGATTCTCAACTTATCAATGTTTCACTTGCGTCACCCCCACCCCCGGGAGCAGAATTTCACCCAACATAACGTCCCTTTCCACGGAGGAAGCCCGCATGGCCGCATTCACGACCGACACGCTCAAGCCCACCTACCACTCCGCCATCGTTGACTGGCAGAAAAAGAATTTCCCCGAGCTCGAGATGCTCGACAAGAACTGGTCCTCGTACTTCCCGGGCCAGACGGCGTTCTCCCTCATCGCCAAGGTCGGCAAGATCAAGAGCGACCTGATCGAGTACGGAAAATTCGCCGGCCAGCCGAAGTTCGAGCTCGCGGGCAAGATGTCCGGCAACATGTTCTTCAGCGCCCGCGACATCATCAAGGCGCAGTGCTCGACCGAGTTCGGCTCCGTCCAGCAGCACCGCATCTCGCTTGAAGAAGCGACGGGCGACGAGGCGAAGTACTGCATCATGCGCATCATGGCCGAGGAACTCCGGCATGCTTACCAGATGTTCTGGGTGCTCGACCACGACTCGACGTGGCGCAAGCTGGGCATGGGCGACGTCGCCGCCGAGACCATGGACGAACTCCTCGCCATGAAGACCGGCGAACACGTCCTCGACGCCTTCAACATCGAATTCGCTTCGTTCATCGACAACATCGTTTTCGGCGCCCTCATCGACCTGGTCGGCAAGTACCAGCTCGACATGCAGAAGGTCTTCGCCTACGCCCCGATGGCCCGCTCGATGCCCCCGATGTTTTCCGAGGAAGGATTCCACCTCGGCACCGGGAAGCGCTTCCTCCGCGAATACGCCGTCGAGGCGGCCGGCGGCAAGGGCAAATGGTCTTTCCCCGAGATCCAGAAAACGATCAACCAGTGGTACCCACGCGGCCTAGAGATGTTCGGCAACGAGCACGGGGGGACGACCACCGTCGAGTTCGGCTTCAAGGACAAGACCAACGGGCCGGCGCAGGCCGAGTACATGGAAGAAGTCCGGCAGATCCTCGAGCACGTGAATATCGGCACCGTCATCGCCCGGAACCCGAAACTGTCTCCGCAGGACGCCCGCCGCGCCGTGAACGAAATTCTCGCGACGGGGGACAAGGTCGAAAGCGTCGGCCCGGACGAGGTCATCTATCTTCCTTCCAACAAGTTCTTCCGCCGCCGCGGCCTCGCGGAATACGCCCTCCTGCCTTTCAACATGCGCGGCGAGCTCATCACGGAAACCGGGAAGCCCGTCGGCGCGGACGCGTACTTCAAGTACCTGGATACGCAGCTTCCCACGACCTACCTCAAGTGCCCCGACTACGCGAAGTTCAAGGCGATGTACGTGAAGGCGCACGAAGAAGCCAACGGCAAGACCTGGTAGAAACGAGTTCGAAGCAGACAACCCCGGGGGGCCTCCCCCGGGGTTTTTCGTTGCCCCGGCGCCCCGCAGCGGCAGAATCTCCCCATGAAGACACTCCGCATGGCCTTCCTGCCCGTCCTGCTCGCCGCCGCCGGCTGTGCCGGGACCCGCGACGCGGGCGTCGTCACGCTCTCGGCCGTCGATGCCTACGGGCGCAATGCCAGCAGCTTTAATTTCGCGGTCGTGGAAGAGGCCTCCGGGAAGGTCGTCTGGAGCGGCGTCCCCGCCGAGGGCTCGACCGTCCGGAACCAGGTCAAGGGCGGCAGCTACCGGCTTCTGGTCATCGGCGATTCCGGCGCGACGGTCACGGATCTTGACGTCGACGGCGACCGCACGGTGAGCGCCCGCCTTTCATCCGGCGGCGCCGTGCGCGGAGAAGCCCGCAACTCCGGGAAACCCTTCAGTGCGGAAGTCTGGATGCCGATTCCCGGGAAGGGAACCGAGAAATCCAGCGCGCTGTCGCGCATCATCCGCGCCACCGTTGACGGGCGCTTCCAGATCGACCGGCTGCCCCCGGGGACCTGGGTGCTGGTGGTCGGGTCCGCGTCGGCGGGCTACAAGGAAATTACCGTTGAGGTGAAGGACGGGAAGGTGACGGACGCCGGGTACATCGAAATTCCCTGAGCCAGGTCCCGATGTGAGGAGCGAACCGGCGTGAGCGCGAACCCTGCGGCAGCGAAGAGCGTTGAAGTCCCCATGAGAGTCCTCTCGGGCGTGCAACCCTCCGGCCGGCCGCATATCGGCAACTACTTCGGCGCGATGCGCCAGAACGTCGAGCTGTCGCGCAGTTCGGACGCGTTCATCTTCATCGCGAATTACCACGCCATGACCTCGATCCGCGACCGCAAGGTCCTCGCGGAATACACCGATGGCCTGGCGCGCGACTACCTCGCGCTCGGGCTCGACGCCGAGCGGAGCGCGTTCTACCGGCAGAGCGACGTCCCCGAGGTCTGCGAACTTGCCTGGATCCTGACCACCGTCACGCCGATGGGGCTGCTCGAGCGGTGCGTGTCGTACAAGGACAAGGTTGAAAAGGGGATCCCGGCGGATCACGGGCTCTTCGCCTATCCCGTCCTCATGGCCGCCGACATCCTCATCGTGAAATCGACAACGGTGCCGGTCGGCGCCGACCAGAAGCAGCACGTCGAGGTCGCCCGCGACATCGCCATCAAGTTCAACAACACGCACGGGAACATTTTCCCGCTCCCGAACGAACGGATCCTCCCCGAGGTCGCCGCCGTTCCCGGCGTCGATGGCCAGAAAATGTCGAAGTCCTACGGCAACACCATCGAGCCCTTCGAGGACGAAAAATCGCTTCGGAAGAAAGTCATGGCGATCAAGACGGACTCGAAAGGCGTGGCGGAAGCGAAGGACCCGGAGACGTGCAACCTGTTCGCGCTCTTCAAGCTTTTCGCCGCCCCGCAGGAACGCGATTCGATGGCGGCGCGCTACCGGGCGGGCGGCCTGGGTTACGGCGACGTGAAGAAGCGGCTCGCGGACCTGATCCTGGAGCATTTTGCGGATGCCCGGAAGCGGCGCGCGGCGCTGACGGCGGACGAGGTGGAAACCGCGCTTCGAAACGGGGCGGAGAAGGCGAGGAAAGTGGCGCGGGCGACGATGCAGGAAGTGAGGCGAGCTGTGGGGCTGTCGTAGGCGATTGACTGCTTGCTTTTGAGGCCAACCAGCGCCTTCGGCGGAAGGCCATCAGCGGAGACGACCATGACGACGGAAGCCACTCGCGCCCGCGACCTGATGAGTTCGCCCGTTCACTCCCTGCCGAAGAGCTCCACGATTCTCGAGGCGGCGCGGTTTCTCCTCGAACATCGCCTGACGGGGGCGCCGGTCGTGGACTCGCGGGGGCTGCCCGTCGGCGTCTTCTCGCTGCGTGATCTGGCCAAGTTCTTCCTCGATCCGCTCTTCATGCAGCCCGAAGCGCGGACAGGCTTGCCGCCGGAGCCGGCGGCAGTAGGGATTGCGGATTTCATGACGACGCACGTGGTCACGGTGCGACCGGAGGCGACGATCGAGGAGTGCCGCCGCGCGATGCGCCAGCACAAGATGCACCGCGTGGTGGTCGTGGACGCCCAGGGGCACCTGGCCGGCGTCGTCAGCGCCACCGATCTCGCGCTTCGCGAAACCGCCGAATAGCGCGCGCGGAGCAGGCCCACGGCCTGCTCCGCGACCGGCGCTACTTGCCCTTCACGACGAGCGCCCCGTTCTTGATGAAGATTTCGAGCTTGTTCATGAAGGCGAGGAGCGACAGGACGTCGCCCAGGCGGGTGTCCTCGATGCGCAGGGACACGTTGGAATTGGGACATTTCTCATCGAGGACGACATTCAGGTCCGAGACTTCGCGGATGAACGAAAGCGACTCGGCGAGGGGGGTCTCGGAGAAATTCAGGCTGATCCGGATCGAGTTGATCGCCCGCTCGACCTTTGCGTCATCGGCGGGGGCGCCGTTTTCGGCCGCGATCGTCGGCATCTGCTTGAGGAGGGCGGCGCGTTCCGGGGTCGTCCAGACGAGGATCCCGTTCCAGTTGACGCAGGCGAAGTGCGACGTTTCGGCGAGGAGGTCGATGACTTTGCTGAGGGGCAGGTCCTTGACGGCGAAGGTGATCTGCTTGGTGGCGAGCTCGCCGGCCTGCGGGTCGACCAGGCAGGGGACGTGGGCGAATGACGAGATGAAATCCAGGACGTCGGTGATGGCGGAATCGTTGAAATCCAGGTCGATGCGGGTCTTCTCAAGGATCTTCCTGGTGCGCTCCTCCGGGGTCACCGCGGCGGGAGCGCCGGAGATGGCGCCGAGCCGTTCCTTGGCCTTGTCGACCAGGTTGGCCTGGCCCGGAAAATCGCGGATCAGTTCCTCGTAGGCCTGCTTTGCGTCCGCGGTCACGCCGAGTTTCTCCCAGCATTCGCCCATCCGGTACTGCGCCTTCGCGGCGATTTCCTCCTCGTCCCTGTGCTTCTTCACGATCGACTTGTAGATCTCGAGCGCCCCGTTCAAATCGCGATCGGTATTTTCCCGGTCAAGCGCCCGGGCGTAATCTTCGGCGGCTCCGTCCTCGGCGAATGCTGAAGCTGAAACAAGCAGGGCGGCGAGCAGGGCGAGCGTTTTCATCGGTCCTCCTTGAAGAGTGTTGGGCTGTCCCCCCGACGAGGAGAATTTACGCGATGGGCCGACGAGGGGTGTCACGGGGAAGTCGGCAGATGTAGAGAGTTGTCACGCCCCTTCCGCGCCGACCACCTTGTACCCTGCGCCGTGCACGGTCAGGAGGAGCCGCGGCGTCTTCGGGTCCTTTTCGATTTTCTGCCGGAGTTTCACGATGTAATTGTCCACCGTCCTGTCCGTCGGGTACGCGTCCACTCCCCACACCTCGTTCAGGATGTCGTTCCGCGAAACCACCTGCCCTTTGCGCTGCGCGAGCAGCCGCAGAATCTCCGCCTCGTAGCGCCCGAGCTCGATCGTCTTCTTCCCGCGCTTCGCCGTGAAAGCGTCCGCATCGACCTCGAGGTCGCCGATCCGGAACCGCGCCGGGCGCGCGGCCGTCCCTGCGGCGCGGCGCAGGATCGCCTTGATGCGCGCCACCAGCTCGCGAACCGAAAACGGTTTCGTCACGTAGTCGTCCGCGCCCATCTCGAGCCCCAGCACGCGGTCGACCTCCTGCCCCCGCGCCGTCAGGAAAACCACCGGCGCCATCCAGCCGCGCTCCCGCAGCTCCCGGCACACCGAAAGCCCGTCCTTCCCCGGCAGCATCCAGTCCAGGATCACCAGGTCCGGCTTTTCCTTCAGCGCCAGCGCCAGCCCCTTCTCCCCGTCCGCCGCCGTCAGCACCCGCCACCCCTCGTAGGCGAGGTTGTCGCGGAGCCCGCGCAGCAGGTCGGCCTCGTCCTCAACGACCAGGATCGTCTGCGGCATCGGTGCTCCTCGGGAATTCGAGCGTGAAGCGGCTTCCGCCACCGGGGCGGGGCTCGCAGCGGGCAGTGCCGCCGTGGCCTTGCATGACCCCCGCGACCAGCGCGAGGCCGAGCCCTGTGCCTTTGACTTTCTTCGCCCGGGGATCTTCAGAGCGGTAGAAGCGCTCGAAGACGCGCCCGCGTTCGCCGGCCGGGATGCCGATGCCATGGTCCTCGACGGCGACGACCGCGCTCCCGTTGCTCCCCGAGACGCGGACCGTGATTTCGGGCGCGCCTTCGCTGTATTTAACGGCGTTTTCGAAGAGGTTGCGGAGGGCGAGGGAGAGGCCATCGGGGTCGAACGCGGCCTGGACGGGGTGAGGCGCCTGGACATCGATCGCGACACCGGATGTTTTCTGGAATGTGGCCGCAGATTCCCGGATCGCAGCGGAAAGGTCTCCGCGCCGCCGTTCGAAAGTCTTCTCGCCGCGCTCGAGCCGCGCGAAATCGAGGATCTTCTCAATCATCGAAGACAGGCGCTCGGCCTCGCGCACGATGACGGCCATGTACTCCGCCTTCTGCGATTCTTCGGCCACCCGCCCCAGCGAAAGTGTCTCCGCGTACATCCGGACCAGCGCCAGCGGCGTCTTCAGCTCGTGCGACACCTGCGACACAAAATCGCTCTTCAGCCGCGCAAGTTCCGCCTCCCGCCTCACAGCGCGGAACGACATCCACAGGCCGGCGGCCAGCGCTTCGCCACTCGGCGGAAGAGTCACGGCGAGTCCATCGACGCCGGGGATGGGGGCAGAAGGGCCTCCCGGGGCCGCGGAACCGATCCAGTCGCCGCCCGGTGCCCCGAGGGCTCCCGGCCCGGCGAGGGAGAGTTTCGGGGCGCGCAGCACGACGCCGGCGCACGCGCCTCCCGGCCGAGGCTTCCACGCCGCGAGAAGGCCGCCGTCGAGAGCCGCGAATGAGACCGGCGTTTTCGAGCGCGCGAGGGTTGCCGCGAGCCCGACCGCCCGATCCCGCGCTTCCGACGCAGCACGCTCCCGTCCCGCGCGCGCCCCGATCGCTTTCCATCGGGTGCGACCGCCTTCCGAAAGCGGCCACGCCGCCATCGCGTCTTCCACCCGCGAACGTGCCGCGCCCAGCGACGTCCCGAAACGCCCTGCGTCGGCACCCCAGAGCGATTCCGCCAGCTCGATGACCTCGGTTTCGGCCGCGGCGGGATTCGCCAGACCGCGCAGCCGCGCCCGCGCCAGCGTGGCGCCCACGACCCGCTCGGGTTCCGCGAAGCGTCCCATCGCAAGGGCTTCCGTGTATGCGGCGATCGCGCGATCCGTCGCCCCCGTCTTCGCCGCGAGCGCCGCTTCCTGGAATTTCGCCTCGACGCGCACGGATTGGCCAAACCTCTCCTCGGCTGCCGCGGCGTAGTGCGTGAGGGCCTTCGCGGGATCGCCCTTCTTGAATTCGGCCTCGTAACCGCGAGCCAGGGAATCCCGGGCTTCTTCGTCGCCGGGAAGCGCTTCCACGAACGCGCGAACCGGGGAAAGGGAAGGGGGCCAGGTCTGGCGGCCGTAGCGGTCGAGGGCGAAGGCGGCGGCGACTTCCGGGCGGTCCTCGAGCCTCGCCAGCGTCGTGGCGAGCGCGCCGGCGGATCCGGACTCGAGAATGGAGTCGAGGAAGGCCCGCGCGGCGGCATCCAGACGGGCGCGCCACTCGGCGGCGGCGGCGGAAGCGGCGCGGCGGCCGCTCTCGGCGGAGGCCTGCTCGAGCACGACGCGCTGGCCCTCGAGGGATCGGGCGGCCAGGACGGCGAGGCCCGCAGCCGCGGCGAGGACGCTTCCAAAGATCAGGAGGTGGGTGCGGCGCACAGGGGGATTATAGGCCCGCGCGGGCTGCCGAGATCCCGAGGCATCGATTCCGGTCCTCGAAATAAAAACAGCCGCGAAATGCCGCGGCTGCCCTGGTCTTTGTTTCTATCCTCTATCCCCTATCCCCTCCCCACTGTTAAGTGAGCAGCCCTTCGATCAATTTGCCTTTATTCGCGATCTGGATCGGCCGGCCAACGGGCGTCTGGAACCACTCCGTGTGGTCGATCCCGATCGAAGTGCACACCGTTGCCATCAAGTCAGGCACCGTCAGCGGGTTCTTCGCGACGGACATGCCGTCGTCCGTCGTCGCGCCGAGCACCTGCCCGCCCTTCACGCCACCGCCCGCCATCGCAATCGAGAAGTTGCCGGGGAAATGATCGCGTCCGTCGTTGCCATTGATCACGGGCGTCCGGCCGAACTCGCCCATGCACAGGATGAGCGTCGATTCGAGCAGGTTGCGGTCCTCGAGGTCCTTGATCAGCGCCGCGAAGGCCGGCGCGAGCGAGTCGCCCAGCCCCGACACGCGGTTGAAATTGTCCTGGTGCGTGTCCCACCCACCCAGCGTGACCTCCACGAACGGCACGCCGACCTCGACGAGGCGCCGCGCCATCAGCACCCCCTCGCCGAACTTGTCCGCCCGCTGCATCCCCTTCTGCCCGCCGCCCTTGCCGCCCGAGCCCTGACCGTCGCCGATCCCGTACGCCTTGCGGACCGATTCGCTCTCCAGGCTGACGTCGAAGGCCTTGAGAAGCGGAGAGCGCTCATGCGGCGGTCGAAGCGCTCGTCGTCGATCCCGGCGGCGTAGGCGACGTTGTCGGGCGGCTTCGAGGGATCCTGGATCACGAACGGCCCGTAGGAGACGCCGAGGAACCCGGCGCCGAACGACGGGTTGTTGATCGAGACAAAATGCGGGAGGTCGAGCTTGGGGTCGCCTTTCTTCAGCGCCACCATCGCCCCGGTGCTCGGGTGCTTGAGCGTCCCTGTGGGAGGGTACCCCGTGTGGAGGTAGTACCTCGCCCGCTGGTGGTTTCCTTCGCGCGACGTCATCGAGCGGATGATCGCCATCTTGTCGCTCACGTCCGCGAGCGGCGCGAGCGGCTCCGTGAACTCGCACCCGTCGATCTTCGTTTTCACCCGCTTCAGCGATCCGCCGTTCGCCCCGCCCTTCGGGTCAAACGTGTCCATCTGGCTCGGCCCGCCGTCCATCCACAGCAGCACGATGCTCTTCGCCTTCGGCACGATCTGCTGCGGCGGCTTCGAGTACTTGTCGTCCTTCGCGCTCTTCTTGTCGTCCGCGAACAGGCTCGACGTCATCCGGCTCGCCAGCGCCAGCGACAGCGCGCCTCCCACGCCGAGCTTGAAGAAGTCGCGGCGTGCGATCGGGCCGGTGGCCAGCTCGGGCTTGTCGTCGTGACAGTCGCAGTTTCTTGGTTCCATCTGCATGTCCTCAATTGTTTCCGTCGTTGTCCGGGCCCGCCTTCGCCCCTTCGGGGCTTCGGCTGGTCATTGATTGCAGCGGAGCCGCAATCAATGATTGAACTGGAATTCCGAACTGTTCACGAGCGCCCAGTACACGTCCTCGTAGATCAGCTTCGAGTTCTGGTGCTTGCCGATCACGCTCGCGAAGAACTTCTTTTCTGTGTCGCTCGGGAAGCGCCCCAGCGCGGCCAGGTACATCTCATCCAGCCGCGCTTCCACGGTCTCGTACTTCTGCAGGATCTTGCCCAGCGTCGAGGTCGCGGTGACTTTCAGGCCGTTCTGGATCTGGGGATTGTTCATGAGGAGAAGCGCCTGAGGGATCGTCCCGTTGAACGCATCCCCCGATTCGCCTTCGTCGTTGCCGAAGAGGAAGACAAAGCCGGCGAGGAAGCGCTGTTTCATCTGTTCGACGCGGTCGCGATCCATGCCGCGGGCGAGGGCGTTCTCGAGTCCGGTGACGCCCATGAGCGAGTAGAACATCTGGTCGGGAGTGAGCGCGGCGAGCTTGCCGTGCGAGTAGAAGCGCTCGTCCCTGGCGTTCGTGGGGCTCGGCTTGCTGGAGAGCTGGTAGGCCTTCGTGTTGCAGATGATGCGGATCAGGCGCTTGAGGTCGTAGCCGTTCGCCTTGAAGTCGGCGGTCATGAGGTCGAAGGCAGCGGGGTTGGACGGGGGATTCGTGATGTCCAGGTCGTCGCCCGCCGATGAAGGAATTCTCGGGCTTCTTGGGGTTCTTGAACTCGCGCGTCTTCTCGGGCTTTCCGCCCGGGCGGTAGAGCTCTTTGCCCTCGAGGTACTTGGGCTCGATCACCTGGGGCGGGTTCGTGTCCGGGATCGCCGACTCGCCGCGCGGGAGGTCGATGATCTCGAAAGTGCCGGTGGGCATTTTCGTCTGCGGATCGATGACGCGGCGGACCTTCGTCCGGGAGAAGAAGGCGGCGACGCCCCAGAAATCCGGGCGCTTCCAGTCGTTCACCTTGGAGTCGTGGCACTGCGCGCACTGGATCTGGAGGCCGAGGAAATTGCGGGCGGCGCTGGCGGCCATCCCGGCTTCGCCGGCGTCCTGAAGCGAAACGAGCCAGGCGGTGGCGCCGTTGCTGTCGGTGTCGCCCTCGGCGCCGACGATTTCGGTGACGAACTGGTTGTAGGGTTTGTTGCTGGCGAACGATTCGCGGAACCACTGCTTGTAGGAGCCCGCGCGATCGCCCTGGAACATGAGGAGTTTCGAGCCTTCGAGCAGGCGCTGCGCCCAGGTGAACGCCCAGTGCTCCGCGTACAGCGGGGAATCCAGAAGTTCGTCGATCTTCTTGTGCCGCTTGTCCGGGTCATTGCTCAGCAGGAAGGCGCGTGCGTCGTCGGAGGTGGGAATCTGGCCCGTGATGTCGAGCGTGGCGCGCCGCAGAAATTCTGCATCGTCCGAAAGCTCGGAGGCGTCCAGCTTCTGCTTGCCCCATTCCGCTTCGACGAGTTTGTCCATCTGCGCGGCGACGTCTGATTCATGCGCGCCCTTCTTGACCTTCGGCGCGTTTCCCGCCGGCTTGTTCGGCTCCGCCGTGGAGGACAGCGCGAAGACTGCGGCGAGCACGCCGGCACCGGAAAGAGCGAAGATCGTCGTTCGTTTCATGGGCGTCCTCGGTGGAGAGTGGGTTCGTCGACGGAATATGAACCCTCCGGAGGAAGGGGAGTTGCGAGAATTTGCGCGTGAATTGCAAGATCGTAACGCCCGCTGGATCAAGGGGTTGTGAGTGATTTGGCGTGCCGCGACGGTGCATTGCGCCTCGGAACAGGGATTTCACCGTCGCGCACCCCTCAGCCCGGCAATCGCGTCCATGACGGATGTCCCGCACCCCGGTTAGCATCACCGCCTCCCCACACCCCGGAGACGGCATGCCTCGGTCTCTCTTCGCCATCCTCAACGACCGCTTCGACCCGGAAGCGCGTTTCACCCGCCGCGAAGCGATCCAGGCATCCCTCGCTTCGGCCGCGGGGCTGCTCCTGTCGTCGTGCGCCGCCGATCCGGAAAAGACGCGACACAAAGCCGGGCCGCGCGTCTGTGTGATCGGCGCCGGGTTCGCCGGGCTGGCGTGCGGTTACGAAATGGCCTCCGCCGACTGGGATGTCACCGTCGTCGAAGCGAAGAACCGTGTCGGCGGCCGCGTTCTCAGCAGGCGCGACCTCGTGCCCGGAAAAAACGTCGAGGCTGGAGGCGAACGGATCGGGTCCAACCACCCTTTGTGGATCGCCTACGCTAAGAAATTCAGTCTCACACTCTTCGAAGCAACCCCCGAGCCGGGCACGGCCCCCGTCATGTTCGATGGAAAGCGCCTCAACGCGACGGAACAGGAATCGCTCTGGCACGAATTCCGTGAAGCGCTTCCCGCGATCAACGCGCAGGCCGAGCCCGTCGATGCCGATTCGCCGTGGCTTTCGCCGGGGGCGGCCGAACTGGATGCGCGGACGGCGGCGGAGGCTATCGAGACGCTGGAGGCGGGGGAGTGGGCGAAGCGGGAACTGCGGCGGCAGCTGGTTGCGGACCATGGCGTCGCGCTGGAGCGGCAGAGCTGGCTCGCGAACCTGGCGCAGGTCAAAGGCGGCGGGCTTGCGAAATTCTGGACCGAGAGCGATGCGCTCCGGTGCGCGGGCGGCAATCAGCAACTCGCCCTTCGGCTCGCCGACGCGATCGGGCTGGGCCGGGTCAGGCTCGGAGTCCCGGCGGTGCGCGTAGAAACCCGGGAGAACGGCGTCATCGTGAAGCTCGAGGACCTGACGAAAATCGAAGCGGACTGGGTCGTGGTCGCGGTGCCGCCTTCCGTCTGGTCTCGGATCGTTTTCGAGCCCGCGCTTCCCACCGACCTGCGCCCCCAGATGGGCTCCGCCGTCGTCTTCCTCGCCGCCCTCGACGCGCCGTTCTGGCGCGGGACGGGCGATTCGGCGGAAGCGCGCACGGACGGCGCGATCAGTGAGACGTGGAACGGGACGACGGGGCAGGAGAGGGGGGAGGGAGCCTGCCTCACGGCGTTTTCCGGCGGTCCGGCGGCCGAGGCATGCCGGGCATTCGGGCGGGAGGGACGTGTCGGGCGGTACGGGGAGGAACTCGGCCGGCTGTGGCCGGGGTACGCGGAGCATTTCAGGAAGTCGCTTTTTATGGATTGGCCGAGTGATCCGTGGGTGGGAGCGGGGACCTCGTTTCCTGCGCCGGGAGAAGTGATGGCGCTGGGGTCCAGGTTGCGCGAGGGATTCGGGCGGATCCAGATTGCCGGGGAGCACGGGAGCGCGGGGTTTGTGGGGACCATGGAAGGAGCGCTTCAGTCGGGGGTCGGGGTCGCGAGGAAGATTGTCGCGGCCGGCCCATCGCCGCGCTGAATTATTGTCATACGTCTGATATTCTTGTTGATAGGCGATGTAAGATATGTTGTAGAAAGAACTAACGTCATAATATAAAGATGACATAAATTCCGTCCTGCCCATTGACCTCGCGACTTAATGTCATACACTTTTATATGTCCGTAGTACAACAAATCGCCCCGTGGAGAAACTCACATGACCATCTCTTTCTCGTGTTCCTGCGGCTACCCCATCCGGGTCCCCGATTCCAAAGCCGGAGCCCTCGGCAAGTGCCCGGCTTGCGCCGCTTCCGTCCGCGTCCCCAGCCCCGCCGTCGCGGTCGCGTCCTGCGACCGGTCCGCTTCCGAACCCTCCCCACTCGAAATGGCCGAAGACCCCGGACCCCCGCCCGCCAAGGCTCACCCTCCGTGCCCCCATTGCGGCACCCAGTACCACTCCGACGTCGTCATCTGCGTCGCCTGCGGCCTCAATCTCCTCACCGGCCAGCCTGTCGGCGCCCGACTGTCCACCGAGCCGTTCCGCGCCCGCCACCCCGTCGCGAACGACGAACCCGACACCGATTCCATCGGCTTCTGGAAAATGACCGCCGGCGTTCTCCTGCATCCGCTCCAGACCCTGGAGTACTTCGGCGCGCTCTTCGCCCGCCCCGAGATGCTCGCCAAGGCCACCGTGTTCTACGCCGCTTCTTTCGTCGCCGTCGCCGTCGCG
>JAIOPR010000174.1 GCA_021413805.1 Planctomycetota bacterium | reverse complement strand
TTGTCGGGCTTGATGTCGCGGTGCACGACCCCCGCAGCGTGCGCCGAGGCCAGGCCGCGCGCCGCATCACGGACGTACTTGAGCGCTTCGCGCCACGGAAGCGCCTTCCGCCGTGAGACGAGCTTCCCGAGGGACTCTCCCTCGACGTACTGCATGACGATGAAGTTGAGCCCGTTTTCCTGGCCGACGTTGAGCACCTGGACGATGTTGGCGTGCTCGAGTTTCGCGGCGGCGCGGGCTTCGCGCTGGAAGCGCTCGATGGCGGTGGCGTGCGAGGAGAATTCCGGCGGGAGGATCTTGATCGCGACGGTCTTGTCGAGGCCGAGGTGCTTGCCCTCGTAGACCGCGCCCATGCCGCCGCTGCCGATCTTGCGGGAGATCCTGCACCCGCCGAGGGACTTCCCGATGAGCGGATCCAGGGGGATCGTGCGCAGCGTGGCGTCGCTTCCCGGCGACGTGCTCACCGGGCGCATCGCGCCGCCGCATTTCTTGCATTTCGCCGCCATCCCGTCGCGCCACCCGACCGCACGGACTTCGACGCCGCACGCCGCGCACTTGAGGCGCGTCGTGGGGACGGAAGCTGCGGCGCTGGGGTTGGGCACGGGGCGGTCCTCCGAGGGCATGGAATCCTTTCCTCTTCAAACCCCGAACCGCCGTCGAGTTCTGCGCTACTTAACTCATTGCGAATTATAAGGATACGGAAAAACGCTTGCAAGCGGCCTTCGCAGGCGGAAGATACACTGCTTCGAACATGCGCCTCCCCCTCGTCGCCATCGTCGGACGCCCGAACGTCGGAAAATCAACGCTTCTCAATGCGCTTACGAAGCGCCGCGTCGCGATTGAAGCGCCGAAGGCCGGAACGACGGTGGACCGGGTGACAGCGGTGGTGCAGCGCGGGGACATTGTGTTCGAAGCGATGGACACGGCGGGGATCGTGGACGAGCCGGACAGCGAGGTGATGGCGCAGGCGCAGGCGCAGGTGCTGGTGGCGCTGGAGCACGCTGACGCGGTGCTGTTCACGGTGGACCTGCGCGACGGGCTCGTCTCGGCGGACCTGCAGATTGCCGAGCGGCTGAGGAAGGGCAAGATCCCGGTGATCGTGGTCGCGAACAAGTGCGACTCGCAGAAAACGGAAGGGCAGGAGGCGGACTTTTTCAGGCTCGGTTTCGGCCAGCCGGTGATCGCGAGTGCGCTGACGCGCCGCGGGCTGGACGACGTTGCGGAGGCGGTGCAGGAAAAGATTCCGCCGGAGAGGCGCGCCGGCGCGGTCCCCGACCCGGGGCTCAAGATCGCGATCATCGGCCGGCGAAACGTCGGCAAGTCCACGATGATCAACAAGTTCGCGGGCGAGATGCGCATGGTCGTCTCGGACGTTCCCGGCACGACCCGCGATTCCGTGGACGTCCGCATGGAGATCGAGGGCAAGAAATTCACGCTCATCGACACCGCGGGGCTGCGCCGAAAGGCGAAGCAGGACCCGCTCGACCATTTCGGCCGCGTCCGCACCGAGCGAGCGCTTCGCCGCTGCGACGTCGTCTTCTTCCTCGTGGACGCTTCCGAGTCCATCTCGATCGTGGACAAGAAAGTCGCGCAGACGATTGTGGAAGCTGGGAAGCCGGTGGTGCTGGTACTGAACAAGTGGGACCTGGCGCAGAAAGCGGGGCGGCAGCCCGACGAGTACCAGGAGTACTACGACGAGGTTCTGCCCGGGCTCGCGTTCGCGCCGATCGTCTGCTCAAGCGGCCGCTCGGGGTTCAACCTCCTCCAGATGCTCAAGCTCGCGGCCGACCTGGACGAGCAGTCCGGTTTCCGCGTACCGACGTCGTTCCTGAACCGGATCGTCGAGGACGCGAAGAACTATCACGCGCCGGCGCGCCGCGGCAAGCTGCCGAAGATCTATTTCGCCAAGCAGACCAAGGTCCACCCGCCGGAGTTCGTGCTCCTCGTGAACGACGCCGAGTCTTTCCGGGGCGAGTACATGCGCTACATCGAAAACCGGCTCCGCGAACAGCTTCCCCTTGCTGAAGTCCCGATCCGCGTGCTGTTCCAGACGAAGAAGAAACGGACGCCAAAGGAGAAGGAGAAGGCGTGAGACAAATTCTCTGGGGCGTGGTGGTGCTGGCGCTGGCGGGGTGCGGCAAGTCCGGGACGGCGGTCAAGCCCGGCGACGAAGGCACGATTGTCTACGCCCGTGGGGCGGACTCGAAGAAGCTCGACCCGCAGGCGATCGAGGACGGCGAAAGTGTCAACGTCGTGACGCAGATATTCGACACGCTGGTCGCCTTCGAAGCGAAGAGCACGAAAGTCGAGCCCGCGCTCGCGACGTCCTGGACGGCCGCGGATGCGGGGAAGAAGTGGACGTTCAAGCTGCGCGGCGGCGTGAAATTTCATGACGGGACCGCGTGCGACGCGGCGGCCGTTGCGGCGAATTTCGACCGCTACCTGAACGCGTCGTCGCCGCTTCGCTCGGGCCTGACGGAAACGCCGTACGACTTCCTCTACAAGAACATCGCAAAAGTCGAGGCGCTCGGCGCCGACCAGGTCGTCTTCACGCTCACCGAATCGAACGCGACCTTCCTCACGAACCTCGCGATGTTCCCCGCGTCGATTTCCAGCCCTGCCGCGATGGCGAAGTGGAAAGAGTCGTACGGCGAACACCCCGTCGGAACCGGGCCATTCAAGTTCGTCTCATGGGACCCGAAGCAGAAGATCGTCCTCGAGGCGAACGCGGAGTACTGGGGCGGCGCGCCGAAGTCGAAGAAGCTCATCTTCGCGGTGATCGCCGAGAATTCCGTGCGCGTCCAGAGGCTGCGCGCCGGGGAAGTTCACATCATCGACGGCGTCGCGCCGGGGGACCTCGACTCGCTTCGCGGCGACCCTGCCTGCCGGCTGATGATCGAGCCGGGGATGAACTTCTCGTACCTCGCGATCAACACCGAGAAACCGCCCTTCGACCGTGCGGAAGTCCGGCAGGCGATCGCGATGGCGATCGACAAGCCGGAGCTGCTCAAGCTTGCGTACCGCGGCGTCGGGCAGACCGGGCCCAATGCGCTTCCCCCCACGATCTGGGGCTACAACTCGGACGTGGCGGATTACCCGTACGACCCGGCGAAGGCCAAGGCGGCGATCACGGCGGCGGGGCTGGCGGGGAAGGAGATCGACCTCTACGTGATGCCGAACCCGCGGGCGTACGTGCCGGACCCGGCGAGCGTCGGGGCGGTCGTCAAGCAGAGGCTGGAAGCGGCGGGACTGAAGCCGCGGATCATGAGCCCGGTCTGGGAAGGCGGCGTTTACCTCGCGGAACTCAAGGCGGGGAAGCACGACATCGCGCTCGTCGGGTGGATCACCGACAACGGCGACCCGGATAATTTCCTGTTCACGCTCTTTCACTCGAGCGCGATTCCCGACCAGAATTACGCGCGCTACCGCTCGAAGGAATTCGACGGGCTGGTCGAGCAGGCGCAGCGGGAGCCGGAACTGGCGAAGCGCACGGATCTGTACCGGAAGGCGCAGGAGGTCATGCGTCGCGACACGCCGGTGGTGCCGCTCGCGTATCTCCCGAACATCGCCGCGACGCGCGCCAACGTCGAGGGGTACACCCTTCATCCGATGGGCCTCGTGCGTCTCAAGGATGCGTCCCTGAAAAAATGAGGTCGTTCCTCCTCCGCCGGCTCGCGCTCGCGGTGCCGACGCTCTTCGGCGTGTCCTTCCTCGTTTTTGCGCTGGCGCACGTCGGCGGCGACCCGGCCCGGGCGATTGCGGGGGAGAAAGCGCCGGCGGCGACGGTCGAGCGGATCCGGCACGAGTACGGACTCGACCGCCCGGTGCTGGTCCAGTATCTCTCCTACCTCGGCGGGGTCGCGCATGGGGATTTCGGCCGGTCGTTCCAGACGAAGCGGCGGATTTCGGACGACCTGAAGCGGCATTTCCCGGCGACGGTGGAACTGGCGACGGCGGCGCTGCTGCTCGCGGCGCTGCTCGGGATTGCGGCGGGAGTGCTGGCGGCGCTGAAACCCGGGTCGATCGCGGACCTCGCGGTCATGACGTTCTCGCTGGTGGGCGTCTCGATCCCGGTTTTCTTCCTCGGGATGATCCTGCTCGTCGTGTTCCAGGGACATCTTCCCGGCGGCGGACGCCTGGACTTCATGACCGAATTCCAGGCGGACCGCACCGGATTCCTCATCCTCGACGCGCTTCTCGCCGGCCGCGGAGACGTCGCGCGCGAAGCTTTCATGCACCTGATCCTCCCGGCCTGTGCGCTGGCCACGATCCCGCTTGCCGTCATCGCCCGGCTGACCCGCGCTTCCATGCTCGAAACGCTGTCGAGCGACTACGTGCGGACGGCGAGGGCGAAGGGGCTGCCGGTGCTGGCGGTGGCGCTGAGGCACGCGCTGCGGAATGCGCTGGTGCCGATCCTGACGGCGGTGGGGTTGCAGTACGGGACGCTGCTGGCGGGCGCGGTGCTGACGGAGACGGTGTTCCAGTGGCCGGGGATCGGGCAGTACGTGGTGGCCTCGATCGGGGGGAAGGACTTCGTGGCGATGCAGGGGGCGATCCTGGTGATTGCGAGCACGTTCGTGCTCGTGAATATCGGCGTGGACTTCCTGTACGGATGGCTCGACCCGAGGATTTCGCGTGGCTGAAACCGGCCGGCTGTGGGCGAAAATCAGGCGAAGCCGCGCGGCTCTCGCGGGGACGCTGCTGGTCGCGCTGTATCTCGGCGCCGCGGCGCTGGCCGATGTGGCGCCACGCGGGCCGCGGGCGATCGACCAGGAACGGCAGCTCAAGGCGCCGGGGGCAGGGGAGTGGCTCGGCACCGATCACCTCGGCCGCGACATGCTCTCCCGCGTCCTGCACGGTGCGCGCTGGTCGCTCTTCATCGGCGTCGTCTCCGTCGCCGTCGCGCTCCTCATCGGCGTCCCGCTCGGGCTGGTGGCGGGGGAAGCGGGCGGTGCCGCGGACATGGTGGTGATGCGTGCCGTTGACGTCATGCTCGCGTTCCCCGGCGTGCTGCTGGCCATCGCGATCGTCGCGACGCTCGGTCCTTCGCTCTTTCACCTCATGCTCGCCGTCGGTCTCGTCAACGTCCCCGTTTACGCGCGGCAGGTTCGCGCCTCCGTGATGCAGGTCCGCGAACTCGACTACGTCCTCGCCGCGCGCGCCCTCGGCGCCGGGCGCTTCCGCGTCATCCTGCGCCAGATCCTCCCGAACGTGGCGGCCCCGATTGTGGTGCTCGCGACGATGGGGGTGGGGACGGCGATCCTGGAAGCGGCGGGGCTGGGGTTTGTGGGCCTGGGCGTGGAGCCGGACACGCCGGAGTGGGGGACGATGCTGGCGCAGGCGCGGATTAATTCGTCGTGGATGCAGACCCCGTGGACTGTCCTGGCCCCCGGGGCAGCGATCTCCCTGGCGATCCTGGGGTTCAATCTGCTCGGGGATGCCCTTCGGGACGCGATGGATCCCCGGACGTCGAAAATCTGAGGATCAGGGGATACCCTTTGCCTCGGCCCCGCCAGCACCGCACGGGCGGGCTCGCCGTAAGCCCCTAGCCTCCAACCCCTTAAACAGTCCACTATTTTCCGCAATTCGCTTGACACACCTTCCCCATGCAAATACCCTACCGGGCTCTCTCACCCCGTCAGATCGCGCGTACCCTCATCCTCGGGAGGCACACCCCACGATGGCCGATTCCGCCACCGTCTCCAAGCTCCGTGAAATCGTCGAAAAGGAAGAAATTTCCCTCGCGCAGCTTCTCGAAGCGCGCCGCGAGTCCTATTCCTCCATCGAGCGCCGCCACGAGCTGGCCCGCATCGTCGATGGCAAGGATATCGACCTCGAGAAGAAACTCGGCGACAACAAGGGCCAGTGCCGCAAGGCTGCCGGCCAGTGGATCCTTGGCCGTACCCGCGAGGCGCTCGAATCCTTCTCGCACTGCCGCCCTTCCAAAGAGTCGCTCTACGTCATCGCCATGGCCTCCATCGACGTCGGTGACCCGGAGAAGGCGATCGAAGCGCTCGACAAGCTCAAGGGAATGGACGTGGACAAGGGCGACGCCCTCCTCGTCGAAATCGCGCGCTTCGAAGCCCTCGAAAAACTCGGCAAGCAGGAAGAAGTGCTGGCCCTGATGCCGAAGGCCGTCAAGGCGCACGGCGAGCATCCGGACCTTCATTACCACGCCGGCATGTGCTGCGACCTCACGGGCGCGTATCCCGAGGCCGAAAAGCACTACGCCCGCGCCCTCGAGCTCGACGCCAACCACGAACCCACGCTTTTCCGCCTCGCCTATAACCACGACCTGCGCGGGGAAGACAAAGAAGCGCTGGAAGTCTACGAGCGCCTCCGGACGATCCGTCCGCCCCGGGTCGCGACGCTGCTGAACCTCGGCGTCATGTACGAAGACCGGGGCGACTACCAGCAGGCGTCCGACTGTTACGAGCAGGTCCTCGACGTCTACCCGAACCACCAGCGCGCCCAGCTGTACTTCAAGGACGCCCGCGCTTCACTAGGCATGTACTACGACGAGGAAGCGAAGCGCAAAGAGATGAAGTGGGGCAAGCTGCTGTCGACGCCGATCGGCGAGTTCCAGCTGTCGGTGCGGAGCCGCAACTGCCTGACGCAGATCAACGTGATGACGCTGGGCGACCTCGTCCGGAAGACGGAAGAGGAGCTCCTGACGGTCCGGAACTTCGGCGACACTTCGCTGAAGGAAATCCGCGAGCTGCTGCAGGCCAAGGGGCTGCGCCTGGCGCGTCCTGGCGAAGCGGGGACGGAGCCCGCGATGCCGTCCGACGTCCCGGCGCCGGTGCCGATGACGGCGCGCCCGAAGGAAGACGTGCTGCAGAAGCAGATCGGGGAGTTCGAGTGGAGTGCTCGGGCGAAGAAGGCGCTGGAATCGCTCGGCATCAACGTTCTCGCGGACCTGACGACGAGGACGGAGAAGGAGCTGCTCGGGATGAAGAACTTCGGGACGACGTCGCTGAGCGAGGTGAAGCAGAAGCTCGCGCAGTACGGGTTGTCGCTGAAGGAAGGGTAAGGGCAGTTCGGAGACGGGAGTTCGGAGTCGGGAGATTGCAAAGCTGATACACGGGGCGCCTTCGGGCGCCCCGTTTTTGTTGGCGATGGTTCCGCGCTTGGCGTGCACCCCTCTTCTAGCCGACAATTAACCCATGCCCGCAGTTCCTGAACCCAGCGTCATGAACGACATCCCCGGCTGGTTCTGGATCTTGAGCGCTTCGGCCATCGGGGCGGTGATCGGGTCGTTCCTGAACGTGTGCATTTACCGGATGCCGCGGCGCTGCATGTCGATCTCGCACCCGCGCCACTCGCACTGTCCGCGCTGCGGTCATGCGATCCGCTGGTACGAGAACATCCCGGTGCTGTCGTGGGTATTTCTGCTGAGTGGGAAGTGTTCCGGGTGCCGGATGCCTATTTCGCCGATTTACCCGGCGATCGAGGCGTTGACGGCGCTGTTCTTCGCGATGGCGGCGAAGTCGGCGATCGAGGATCCGGCATCCTGGCTGATCGGGTCAGGGACCATCTGGCGGGAGCCGATGGTGGCAGCGCCGTGGATGCGCCTCGCGTGGTTCGCGGTCGCGGCGTGGTTCGTGTCGGGACTCATCGTCTCGACGTTCGTGGATTTTGAGTTCCGCATCATCCCTGACCAGATCTCGATCAGCGGCATGTGGATCGCGCCGATCATTTCGTTCGCCCTCCCGTGGCTCCATCGCCCGATGCTCCGGCTCGAGCCGGGCCCGGGCCCCGGCGCCGACGTCTCGACGATCCTCCCGCCCGGATGGACGCACTTCGAAGGACTTCTCGCTTCCCTCGCCGGCGCTGCCGTCGCCGCCGGCGCCGTCTGGATGGTCGGCTTCGTCGGGAAAATCGCCTTCCGCAAGGAAGCCATGGGTTTCGGCGACGTCAAACTCATGGCCTGGATCGGAGGCCTGATCGGCTGGAAGGCCTCCATCTTCGCCTTCTTCCTCGCTTCGTTCATGGGCGCGGGCTTCGGCGTCCCCATCCTCTTCGCCAGCAAAGTTGCCAACGCCTGGCGCGCCGCACGCGGCAAGCCGCCTGTTCCGTCCGATCACTACCTCGCGTTTGGCCCGTACCTCGCGGCGGGCGGATTCGCGATGTTCCTCTGGTACAGCGACATCGAGAATTTTGTGTTCGTGACGTATCGTCAGTACCTAATTCATCTCTCAGGGAGGTTCTGAGCCCGGAATTCGTTCAAGTAATTGCGCTCAAGTGCCGAGCCATGAAGAACCGGAATTGCGTCTCGAGCTCGCCCCCGCCGGGTGTCCCGGCCGCTGAGCACTCAAGCCGCGAGGCCGGGATTCAGGGCGGGGAAGATGAAAACCTGGCGAATCTGCGTCTTTGGGCTGGCGTGTGCCCTTTGTTTTCTTCCCGTGGCGCTCGCCCTCGGCATCCGGTCCGCGAAGACCGCGAAACGCACGGTCGAGCCGGCGAGAGGGGCCCCCGAATCGCTCAAGGAGTCGTGGTCCCGGCGCGGCCGCGAGGTCTCCATCTCGTTCGACCGTCCGGTCATCGCACCGGGAAAAATCGGGTCACCCGCTCCGATGCACGCCAACGCGAACGGCTCGGCGCGCTGGACCGGGGTCGCTTCCGCCGTCTTCACCCCCGACGCGGCGTGGCGGCCGTCGTTCGACGTGCGCCTGACCATGGATGAGGTCGTCGCGTTCGATGG
>JAIOPR010000173.1 GCA_021413805.1 Planctomycetota bacterium | reverse complement strand
GCTCGCGAGCGGCGGGTTCTCGGCGATGGATCACCCGATGAGCGCACCCTTCAGCGGGCTCGTCACGTACTTCGACGTCGTGATCAAGCGGTGGTGCTTCGCCTCCGTCATGCTCGGCTACGTGTCCGAGGGAATCGACGCGGGAGAGTTCGACGCCGGGAAGTCGCTCGCAAGTGCCAAGAAACTCTGCGAGATCAAGGGCGACGTGGGCAACTTCCAGAGGGAAGCCGCGGCCGCGTTCGCCTCGGGCTACCTCGGCGGCTGGCTCGAGGACCGCGTCACCAGCGCCGGCTCGGGGCTCTTCGGCGACACCCGCTGGAGCAAGTTCGGCTTCGGATTCGGGACGAGCTGGTACGACCCCATCCCGGACGCCGGCACCAACCTGGCGACCGACGCCATGGACAGCGGTGAAATTCCCTAGCCGGACGCGGGTGGGATCCACGGATGGAAGAGGCCCCTGGCGGGGAGTCACTCACATCGCTTCAGGCACCATGTAGCGCGATCGGCATGTTCAATTGGAGGAAAGTCACATGAGATTCCTGATCGCCACGGCCTTGCTGCTGGCGGCCTCGTCCTCCCAGGCCGACGAGAAGCCGCTCTACAAATCCTCCGTCGTCGGCACCGACTTCGACTTCATCCTGGAATCCGACCCGGACACGTTTGTCGAACTCAAGTCACTTGGCAAAGGCGAAGCGGAGATGCCCGACAAGACGGACAATTCCGCGCCCCTTGTCAAATCCGCCTTCCTGTTCGTGTCGAGCTACCAGGACGGCACGAGCATCAACATGGCGATCGACGCCCGGTTTGAGACGGAAGATCTAGCCCGCAAGGAGGCGCTTCGATACACCCCGCGGCTTGGAAAGCTCCCCACGGTGCTGCGTCGCGGCGTCTCGCGGCTGGTGATCCACAAGGGCGGTGAGGACGCCACCGGATTCAGCGATAACGGACTGATCGTCCTGTACTCCGACAATGCGACGAAGCGCATTGGAACGCACGACCTGGAAGAGACCGTTTTTCACGAGTCGGTGCACGCGGCCTGGGACAAGGAGCACCGAGAGTCTCCCGGATGGCTGGAGGCGCAGAAGAAGGACGGCCGCTTCGTCACGACGTACGCCGAGAAGAACCCGAAGGGAGAAGACCTGGCCGAGTCGGCGCTTTTCGCCTACACGCTCCTTCACCATCCGGAGAGGATCCCCAAGGAAGATGCCGACAGGATCCGGGCCGCGATCCCGGCCAGGATTGCGTTTGTCGAGAAGCTTCTGCCGCCGGGCAAGCCGATTCACTTTGCCGTCTGCACGGTCGACCTGACCCAGCCGGGGCCCTTGAGCGACGTCCTGTCCAACGCCCTGGTGGGCGGCCTCGGAAAGGATGAAAAAACCGTGCAGGCGTTCCTGGATGGGGCGCGGGGCAAGTATTCCAAGGCTGAGGATCTCTTCAAAGCGGCGATGGACAAGTTCGAAGTCCCGGAAGCGGCCTTGAGAGCAGCGGTTGTGAAGTTCCAACACTGCAATTGCAAGCATGGCGACCTGGACGGGAGTTCCCCCCGCGAAAAGAAGTGACTCGGTGCCACCGGCGGCACGCAGTTCCGCCAACTTGATCTCGCGCGCTTGCCCTGAACCGCAGTCAGGGCTACGATTTCGCGCGTGAAGACGTCGCACCCCGTCGAAGCCGCCAGGAGGGAAGCGCCGGCTGTCCCCTCGCCGTCCACGATGGTGGAAATCAATCGCGAGTTCTACGACCGTCTCTGGGCGGGGACGAGGCTGGTGACGCCGGAGCGGTTCAATACGTGGCCGCTGATTGAGCCGCTGGCGGCGACCGGGAGACGACTGGAGGTGGGCCCCGGGATGCGGCCGCGGAGCCCGATTTCCGGGACGCACTTCATCGACCTGTGCCCGCAGGTCGTGGAGCGGCTCGGCGCCCTGGGCGGAATTGCCGGGCTGGGGCAGGTGACCGCGCTGCCTTTCCCCGACGCGCATTTCGACTTCGCCTGCGCCTTCGACGTCATCGAGCACACAGAGGACGGGACGGGGGCATTTGCGGAGCTGTCGCGCGTCGTGAAGCCGGGGGGGACACTCGTGTTCTCGGTGCCGCTGTTCATGTCCGCGTGGACGTTCTTCGACGAAGCGGTCGGCCATTTCCGGCGCTTCGAGCCCGAGGAACTGTCTGCAATCCTCGCGCGCTGCGGGTTCACGATCGAGAAGAGCGCGGCCTACGGGATGCAGCCGCGAAGCCGGATGCTGCTCAAGCTGGGGATCTGGTGGATCCGCAACCGATACGACCAGGCGATGGCCTGGAACAACCGGCTGTTCTTCCCGATTGCGCTCCGGTTCCAGAAGAAACTGCGCTTCCAGGCCGGCATGCTCGACACGAAACGCGTGGACGAGGCGATCTTCGTGTGCCGCCGACAGGATTGAGATAGGCGCACGGTTCCCTGCTGAGCGCCAGGCAGTCCGGATTCCGGCTCGCGACGGGCGGGTGATTCCAGTCTTCAGTTCTTAGGAAACCCTTCCTGGCCACATCTGACTCACGACTTCCGCGAGCGATGATCGCCGGCCTTGCTGACGACGAAATGTTCTGGGCACTCCTGAAACCCGCCTGGGTGAACCCCAAGAAGGGAACTCGGGGGCAGCGTGCATTTGCATGCGCCATCTACTTCATTCGCGACTTGGAGAACGGTGGGATCCACCAGGCCTTAACAAACCGCCGCCCATTGGAAATCCAGGAGGTGCTTACAGCACTCGACACCCTGGGGGCCGACAGTCACGCTCAACACGTGCGCAAATGCATCAACGAAGTCTTTGGCGCGAAACCTCCGACTGATTTCAATGCCTGGAGGGACAAGCTGGGGGGACTGAGCCATGACTGGATCACCAAACACATGGATCCCCATGGAAGACCGCTCGACGACGAGACTCAGCTTTGGCCGATGTTTCGACGCTTCATTGCAACTCACCCCGAAGACTTCTTCACAGACTGAGATGGCACCACGAAGCCCCGATGCGAGGCGCCCACCGCGTGAAGGCATCGTTGGTGGTGAAACTGAGGGGTACTGTTGGGAAGTGTTTGGAAGTGGAGGTGAGCCCGGGGGAGTTGGCGAGGGGGCGACGTTTCCCTTCAAGCCGACCGCTCGAACAGCCTTACCACGGTCATGATCCGAGGCGCGTCGTCACGCGATGTTCTGCATAGCGTTCACGAATTCACGCCCTGACATCGCAACAGGCAGGTTTTTTCCATCGTGCTCATAGAGCTGGATCGTCTCTTCGACGATTTCGCAGAGCTCGGAGAAGACAACCTTCGCATCCCCGCCGTGGCAGCCGCCATAGAACAGCTCGGGGCAACTGCCGATGAAGCAGCTGTCCGCGTCGGACCACTCGACGAGCTTGACGTATTTGTCGCCCTTGTTCATTGCTTCGACTCCTGGATCGCCAGCCGCACGGCCTTCTCCTGGTACTGCTTTGCATCGTCGCCTTCGGATCCGGAC
The DNA here is from genome assembly GCA_021413805.1 of Planctomycetota bacterium. Lineage (GTDB taxonomy): Bacteria > Planctomycetota > MHYJ01 > WSZJ01 > WSZJ01 > WSZJ01. Next base: position 11,951 of record JAIOPR010000173.1, on the reverse strand, counting down.
ACAGTCACTGGCTTCTTGACCTTCGAGTGGACGAAATTTCGGTGGCTGCCCTTCCCTCCTCTGTCGGCGAAGCCGGCCGCCTTCAGATCCTGCAGAAGTTCGCGGATTTTGCGGGGCAATCACGCTCCTGTTCGAATGCCGTGTGTCCGACAATCGTGAATGATACCGCGAAGGCTGTGACGCGGCCTGTCTGAATTGGCGAGCGCCCGCGACAGTCTTGTAGGATGTCCTCATGAAAAGCACCGCCACAAACGTCAAAGACTACCTCGCTTCCCTCCAGGAGGACCGCCGCGCCGGCATCGAAGCGGTGCGCAAGGTGATCCGCGCGAACCTCGATAAGGACTACGAAGAGCGCATGCTGTGGGGGATGATCGGGTACGCCGTGCCGCACCGGGTCTGGCCGCTCGGGTACCACTGCGACCCGAGCAAGCCGCTGATGATGGCCGCGCTGGCGAGCCAGAAGAACAACATGACGGTCTACCTCATGAGCGTCCACGGCGACAAGGCGGCGCGCGCGTGGTTCCAAAAGGCGTGGAAGCAGACCGGGAAGCGACTGAACATGGGCGGGTGCTGCATCCGCTTCAAGAAGCTGGAAGATGCCGCGCTGGATGTGATCGGGGAGGCGATCCGACGGACGCCGGCGAAAGCGTACGTGGCGAACTACGTCAAGATGCTGGCGAGCACCGGGCGCGGTCCGGATGGGAAGAAGCTCCAGGCGCAGAAACCCGTGAAGAAGGTCGCGAAGAAGATCGCCGGGAAGAAAGCGAAGCGGTGAGGTCCCGACCCTGGGTGGTCCGACCGCCAGGGTGGGGCACCACTCGTTCCAGGCGCCACGGGACCGTCCCCCGGGACGCTAGCGCACTCCGGACTTGTCCATCATCTTCACGATCCCGATGGCGAGGGCGACAAACGTCGTGAGGGCAATGATTCCGATCAGGATCATCACGGGGGTCGTCATGGCCGGTCTCCTTTGGGTATGAGGTCGAACGCGGGTTTCAGCAGGGCGAATCGCTATGCTCGAGCCACCCCCAACCGGCCCCCCCCCCCCCCTGAAACCCTCCCTCGTCGCCGTCGTGGTGTCCCTCAGCGCGGCGTTCCTCGCCTGCCTCGCCCTTGTCCACAAAGCGCGCGGGGCGGCCGAGTCGGAGCGCCGCCTCGCCGCGCTGGAAGCCTCGCTCGCGACGGAACGCCCGAAGCCCGCCGAGGCACCGCGCGCCGACGACGTGAAACCGGCGTCCCCGCAACCGGACCCCGCCCCTCCCCCGGCAACCGCCAATCCTGCTTCCACCCCCGAGCTGGCCGCACTTCAGGCCTCGGTGGCCCGGCTCGAACAGCGGGTCAGCGAACTCTCCCGCATTGCCCACGCTTCCATCGAAGACGAAATCGCCGGCATCACCCCCGAAGACCTGTGGCAAAAATTCCAGATGGCATTTCGCGACCGCCTCGGCGAACGCGCCGACACACTCCTTCGCGCGTTCCTCAAGCATTTCCCCAACGACTCGCGCACGCCGGGGGCGCTTTACCGCCTCGGGCAAACCGAGCTGATCAATGGCGACTTCGTCGAAGGGCGCCAGTTCTACGAGCAGCTTCTCCGCGATTTCCCCGATTCCGCAGAAGCGCCCCACGCCCAGTACGACCTCGCCAAGAGCTTCCTGGATGCCGGCGACCTGGCCGAGGGGACGACGCGCCTCGAGAAGGCTGTGGAAGCGCTGAAGGGAGATCCGTACTTGCAGGGATGCGCGCTTTACTACCTGGGGGATACGTGGAGCAAAAGGGGGCAGCCGGAGGTCGCGAAAGAGTACTTCCGCAAGGTCGTGGCGCAGGTCAATCCCACGGGGTCATTGAAGGATCTCGTGGACCAGGCGGCGCGGGACCTGAAGGCGCTGGAGGGGCGGTAAGCGAGCCGCACCCAACCGAGCCCACCCATGAAACCCTCCCTCCTCGCCGTCGTGATATCCGTCGCCGCGGCGTTCATCGCCGGCCTCGCGTTTCTCCTCGAATCCCGCGCCGCGGCCGAGACGGAGAGCCGCCTCGCCGCGCTGGAAGCCTCGATCGCGACGGAGCGCCCGAAGCCCGCCGAGGTGCTTCGCACCGAGGCCGCGAAGCCGGTGCCCGCGCCACCGGGCGCCGCCGCTCCCGCGTCGCCCGCGACTTCCGCCTCCCCCGCCGAGCTGGCCGCACTCCAGGCCGCGGTGACCCGGATCGAGCGACGGGTCCGGGATCTCACCCGTGAGACCCACGCTCCCATCGATGACGAAATCGCCGGAATCACCGCCGATGTCCTCCATGACAAATACCTGCAGGCCTGCCACGACAGCAACCGCGAACGCCTCGTCGCCCTCGTAAGCGCGTTCGTCCAGCGATTCCCCAACGACCCGCGCATTCCGCAAGCGCTCCTCCACATCGGAAAACTCGAGATCTGGGAAGGCGACGTCGTCGAAGGACGCCGGTTCCACGAGCGGCTTATCCACGATTTCCCTGGTTCCGCGGAAGCCTCCATGGCCCAGTTCTACCTCGCCAAAAGCTTCGTGGACGCCGGCGACCTGGTCGCGGGGACAGCGCACTTCGAAAAGGCCGTGGAAGCGCTGAAGGGCGATCCGTACTGGTACGCATGCGCGCTCTACCACCTGGCGGATACGTGGAGCAAGAGGGGGCAGCCGGAGGTCGCGAAGGAGTACTTCCGCAAGGTCGTGGCGCAGGTCAATCCCACGGGGTCATTGAAGGAACTCGTGGACAAGGCGGCGCAGGAACTGAAGGCGCTGGAGGGGCGGTAGAGCACGAAACCGCTTCAAACGCGATCGAGTCTCCGCTTGATTCTCGGTCGCCCGGGACACTAAAGTGCGCGATCATGAAAATCCTGGGGACGATAGCTTTGCTCGGCCTGATCCTGGCGGGCTGCGGCAAGAAGGCGGCAAAGAAAGAGGACGCCGCGGCCGCGGAAGAGGAAAAAGCGACGCCGGAGGAGCGCAGGTTTCTCGCGGCGGCCCGGCCGTTCGTGGCCGCCATCGCCCAGCGCAAGTACGACGACGCTTACGCGCTTCTCTCCAGTCACGCGAAATCGCAGATGTCGTTGAATCAATTCGCGCCTGAAGACGATGAAGCGAAATTTGCCGAGCGCGAAAAGAACCCCGTTTTGAACGTGACTGCGGACAAATTCCGCGAACTGATGGCGAAGGAGGAAGAGGCACACGGCTCGCCGCGCTCCGTCAGGGTTCTCTCTGTTTTCTCGACCAATGCCGACATCCTGAATCGCCGCGGCAAGGAAAAGCTCGATGCCCTCGACTCCATGTTCGCGATCGGCAACATGCCCGAATCGGTTCCCGCGGAGATCCGGCGCGCGAGCCTCCGGGGGAAAATCCTGACCCAGCTGTCGGCGCAGGAGCTGGAGAAAGCCGCCCGGCAGGAAGGCATCAGCGTCGAGGAGTTGCAGAAGAGCGCTGACTTCGAACCGTACTGCACCCTCAAGGTGGTGCTGGTCGAGGAGGGCGGCGAATTGAGGGTCGGCTACTTCGAGTTCCTGCCGCCGGGGTTGATGGACTAGCGGTTCGACACGCCTGATTCCGCCGCTCAGTGCGCCTTCGCGCTGAACGACGCCTTCAACTTCTTCACCAGCTCACGATTCTCGGCGGACTTCTTCGTGCCGGCGTAGAACGACACGTCGACGCAGCCGTCTATGCCCTTCACGATCCTGACCTGGACCGGGTTCAAGTTCGCCTGGCGCGCCTCGATATCCGCCCACAACAGGTGCCCTTCTTCGTGCGTGATCGCCAGGTCGCACTCGGCGATCGCCAGGCGCGCTGCTCCCGTCGCTTCTACCACCGAAAACTTGTAGCAGACGGTCGAAGAGCTGCCGTCGAGGACCCCGCCGTTCTCCTCGCAGAGGCCGAGTTCGCAGGCGGTGCGCTCGTGCAGCATCATGGCGAGCGCGGCGTCGCCGGGCTCGACCCGGATCGTCACGCGGGCGGTGTCCCTGTCCAGCCCCCGCGCCGTGACCCGCACCGCGGAGCCGTCGGCCCGTTGAGCCCGGATTTCTCCGCCGAGGGAGTCGCAACAGGAATTGTTGATCGTCATCCCGCTGCCCTTCAACGCCGCCAGCGCCGCTTCATAAGTCTCCGGCGCCGAAGCCATGTAATCCCGGTCGATCGTGTTCAGTCCCGTCCCCAGGTCATTCCTGCGCTCCGAGTCCGCGCATCCGGCGCCTGCGGCAATGACGGCCAGGCCTGCAATGAATCGTGCAATTCGCATGGGGCCTCCTTGTTCGTGTGGATTTCGAGAGAGAGCAAGCGCGTCGAACGCCTACGGTCGGTGCGGAAACGGAGGCCTCGGCGGCCGCGGCGGCATCGGAAGCCCATGGGGCGGAGCCGGCACCCTGACTCGAACATGGGTCTCATGTTCATTTTCCCATCTGCCATGCACCCAAACGTGGCCCGGCCCCGGACCGTACTCGTGCTCGTACCCATATCCGTAAGGACGAACGTACGCGACGCAACCGCCCAACATCGGAACGCTGAAGAGCACCACCGCCGCAACCATCGCCAGGCGTTTCATGATTTCCTCCCTGCTTTAATTGAGAAGCGGCTTCTCGCGTACTTCGAAGGCTTTGACCGCTTCCCGGGGGAATGCGACGAATCAACGATGGATATGGTTCGCAAGCCGCGTGCCACCGGCAATGAAGGGGCCGCAAGCCCGAGGGGTCGCAAATTACTCGGTTTTTCCGGGAGGAATTACCATAGGCCCGGAGGGCAGTGCCCTGGGGGATCCGCGCGCCAAACGCGCTCACTCCCCTTTCCGCGCCGCGACATCGGGGGCGCCGGGCCCCAGCGGCGGCAGGCGCAGGAGATAGCGTCGCGCGGGGTTCCTACGCGCTTGCCGTGTCCAGTACCTCGCGCACCCTGGCGGCGAGGGTGTTGGGGGCGAAGGGTTTCTGGAGGAAGTTGACCTTGTCGTGGGCGATGCCCTTGAGCGTGACTGTGTCCTCCGTGTAGCCCGACATGAACAGGACGCGCGCGCCGGGGCGGAACTCGCGCAGCTTTTCCGCGACGACGCGTCCGCCCATCCCTGGGACGACGACATCGGACAGAAGCAGGTGCAAGTCGCCCGGGTGGGCGCGGGCGACACCCAGCGCCTCTTCCCCGTTCCTGCCCTCGAGCACGGTATAGCCGGCCTGGCGCAGGACGCGCAGGACCATCGTGCGGATGCCGTCGTCGTCCTCGAGCAGGAGCACCGTTTCCGTCCCGCCAGTCAGCGGCACGCGCTTCTCGGCCACGGCCGCCACCGGCGCGGCGGTCATCGGCAGAAGGATGCGGAACGTGGTGCCCTTGCCGGGGGCGGATTCGAGCTCGATGCGGCCGCCGTTCTGCTGGACGACGCCGTAGACGACGGAAAGGCCCAGGCCCGTGCCCTTCCCCGGCTCCTTCGTCGTGAAGAACGGCTCGAACACGCGGGCCTTCACTTCGTCCGTCTTCGGCATCGCATCCCGCGCATTGACGACCAGGTTCAGGAGGACCTGGTCGAGCTGGCCCTTGTCGGCCAGCACGTTCACCGGCTCGCGCGCGAGGTCCAGGGCGATCTTCACGTCCTCGCTGATGACGCGCTTCAGCATGCCGGAGATGTCGCGCACGACCGCGTTCAGGTCCAGCGTGCGCGGGCTGATCACCTGCTTGCGGCTGAAGGCCAGGAGCTGGCCGGTGAGCGAAGAGGCGCGGTCGCAGGCCTTGATGATTTCCTGGGTGAACATCCTGCGCTCGTCGCCGTCGGGAATGCTGTCGAGCAGGAGCTCGGAGTAGCCCATCATCGCCGTGAGCATGTTGTTGAAGTCGTGGGCGACGCCGCCGGCGAGCTTGCCGAACGCTTCCATTTTCTGCGACTGGCGCAGCTGCTCCTCGGTTGCGCGGCGCGCCCTCTCGGTCTCGTCGTGCTCGAGGTACGCCTTCAGCATCCCTGCCAGCGACTCGATGAGCGCGCGCTCCTCGGCCAGGAACGGGCCTTCCGCCTGCGCCGGCCGGCTCTCGAGATACGCGACTTCCAGCGATCCATTGCCCGCCGAAGTCGCGAACGAAGCGGTCTGCATCCAGGATGTCTGCTTCCAGCCCGGCGAAGCGGCCGCCTGGTCCCGGTACGAAACGCGGGCCACGCAGATGCCCGGATGCAGCCAGGCGGACGGCATCAGCGCGACCAGCGCTTCCAGGACTTCCTTGTCGAAGGGCCGGTCCTGCCGGAGCAGCTGGGCGGCCGCGTGGAGCAAGCGGAGTTCCTTGACGCGCTCCCCCAGGTCCAGGACGAGCCGGTCGCGCTCGAGCTCCGCCCTCCGGCGTTCCGTGACGTCGCTGACGATGCCCACCACGCCGTCGTACCGGCTCTTCGAGTCCGTCACGGCGGAGGCCGTGATTTCAACGTGGCGCTCCACGCCGTCGCCGCGCCGGATCCGGTATCCGACGCGCACGTTCCGGGCGCCCTTGGTGAGCCTGTCGAGCTCGGCCAGGACGCGCGGGCGGTCTTCGGGGTGCAGCATCTCCTTCCAGCGCTCGAAAGGGAAACGTCCGTCCGCGGGCATGGGCAGGGCGAAGAGGCCGAATCCGCGGTGGTCGCCGTAGTAGTCGCCGGTCGAGGGGTCCTGTCGCCAGACGCCCATCTCGGCCGAATCGAGCGCCAGTTGCATGTTGCGCTCGGCTGTCTCGCTTCGGCGCAGCGCCTCGTTCAGGGACCGCATGCTGATGAAGAGCGAATAGACGAAGAGCGAGACGTACCGGGCGTTGAGGATCCACAGCGACCAGATGCTGTAGGGCACGATCTGCTGATGGATCAGGGCGTAGTGCTCGGCGAGGACCAGGCCCATGGCGATGAGGATGCAGGACGCGCCGACGAGGATGCCGGCGCCCTCCGTGAAGACGAGCGCCGCCATGAACGCGAGGACCGAGAAGGACTGGACGCCGGGGCTCCGGATGCCGCCGGCCTTGAGGGCGGTCAGGGTGACGGCCCCGACGTTTCCCACGATCAGCAGGACAGCGGCCCATCGCTGGCGGCCGAGGGCATTCAGGATGGCCACCGTTCCCAGGATGAGCCAGGCGCGCCACATCGCCGTGAACGTGAACTGCCGCAGCTCCGGCTGCACGAGCATGATCAGGGCGAATGCCACCGTCGTGATGGCCAGCCACCCGACGGAGAAGGCGTGAATGAGTCGGGCGCGACGCGTCCGCGTCGCGTCCTCGTAGACCGGGGGCAACAGAAGACGCCGGAGCAGAGTGTTCAAGGGACCTGCCTGCAACGCTTCCGTGGCATGGCGGAGAGTGTAATGAAATTACCGCGGACGCCGTTGTGATCTTCGAAGCGGTTTTTCCGCGTTCCTCGACTGCAAGTTCGAGGCCGTTTCGAAATTTCCACCGCTGGGTGCGGCGCGCTGAAGCCGTGGGCGGGGCGCAGTGCGCGCTTCCACCGTTGCCGAGCATGGAGCGTGGGCGACCACGCCGACCTGGTCCGGCAATTACGGACCTGTTCATCCACAATTCCGCTGGCATAATCTGCCGCCGCAGGACATCCCGATCAACATGACTCGACTCCCTGATGCCGCGGTGAGAATGACGCTTTTCCGCACGCTCTTAGCATCCATGCTCTTCGCCGGCGCCTCGATCCCTTCCCGGGCCGAGGACGCCGCTCCCCCGCCGCCGGCCGAAGACACGGCCATCCCGCGGAACCGGTTCGCGATCCTCACCGAGGCGTTCAAGTCCACGAGCCGCGAGGGCCGCGCTTACGGCTCCCGCACCACCGCGGACGCGCGGCTGGAGATCTACTGGGGGCTCGGCGTCGACGGCGTTTTCCGCGAGAGCGTCATCCGGGGACCGGACCGCCACGACAACCAGGAGGTCCACACGCAGGCGGAGGCCGAGCTGGGGGTGTCGTGGCGCCACGAACATTTCCTGATCCAGATCCACGCGCTGTACAACAACAACACCGACGTGATCCACGAGTTCCTCGACACCAACAAGCGCGGCCTCGGCGGGTCCGCGATGGCAAGCTTCCCGGTGGCGGGGCCGCTGGAAGCGGAAGTGGACGCCCGGGCGCTTCACATGACGGGAGTCGGGACGAGCACGCGGGTCGGGGCGCGGGGGATCTACTACCTGAGCGACGTGGATTTTGTGATCGGGGGCGCGTACTTCACGCACGATCCCTGGCGCGACTGCGACGAATTCGGGGTACAGGCCTCGTTCCGGCACGCGATCTTCGGGGATTTCGGCGCGCGCGTCGGCGGGGCGATCGGATTTGAGAATTTCGACCCGCACAGGGATTACACGGACCGGATCGCCTGGAGCGCGACCGTTTCCCTCGAATTCAAACCGCGCAAGGACATGATGTTCTACCTGCGCTACGAGCACCTGGATGCCACCGTCGATCGAGAAACGATCGAGCTTTGCTTCAATTTCCGATGGTAGACGCCTGGACCCTCGGCGTCCCTGCGGCCCTCGCCCTCCTCTTCGACGGCGCGCTCAAGGCCGCCAATACGCTCGCAGCGCAGTCGAATGCCGGCGCGATCCGGAAATTCCGAAGCGAGCTCCGCCGCTTCCCCGCCCTGCCGGCGCGCTATGCCTTTCTGCTGCCCGCATTCAGGAACCCGGAGCAGGTAGACCGCTCCGTCGCCCACCTCAAGGATGTTGTCGGCATTCCTCCCGACAGCATCCTCGTTGTGGACGATGCTTCCGAGGATGACGGCCGCACCCTCGCCGCCGCGGCGAAGCATGGCGTCCGGACGATGAAGTTCCCGAAGGAGCAGAAGCGGCTTCCGAAGATGGACGCGCAGCGGGCCGGGGCGGAACTGCTCAGGGAAGACGGGCTGGAATTCATCGTCGCGCTCGATTCCGACTCGTACATCAGCGCGACCCGCGAGGACCTCGAGTACGCGATGACGGAGATGAACCTCCTTGGCCTGGACGCGATGGCCGCGCGCATCATGCCCTGCCAGCTCAGCGGGACGCTGCTGGAGCGCCTCCAGGAAATCGAGTACGACCAGTCCATGGTCGAACGCCGCGCCGGGTACCGGATTCGCGAGGTCGTGCCCGGCCCGGCCTCTTCGATCGAGGACCTCTCCCGGAACTGGCGCGTCGAGCTGTCGTACAACACCTGCGTCTCAGGCGCGTTCGGCATCTTTCGTCCCGACGCGTTCCTCCGCTCCTTTGAGGCCGCCAAGCCCTGGGCGCGCGACGACGACATGGGGATCACGTTCCGGCTCATGGCCAACGGGGGGAAAATCGGGATCTCCGCGATGACCGTGCTCACCGAGGTCCCCTGCACACTCCGCGAACTCGCCGTTCAGCGCGTCTCGTGGAGCGTCTTCATCGGCGGCGTCTACCTCAACGCCCCGTTCCGCGGCCGGGTCACGCGACACTTCTCGCGCAAGAGCTTCGCCATCGCGGCCAACGGCGCCCTCAGCGTCTGGATTCACCCGGTCAAGCTCGCGGGGCTCCCGTTCCTGCTCTTCAACCCCCTCGGCGCCGCGACCATGATCTTCACTTACATGCTCCTCGCCCTGGCCGGCATGTTTGTGGGACAGAAGCGCGATCCGCTGGCCGCCATCGTGCAGCCGTTCGTGAAGGTGGCCGAGATGATCGGCCCCAGCACGGTCGGGTATGCGAAGGTCGCGTGGCGGGAAATGCGGTCCATTTTCCAGAAGCCTCCGCCCGCGAGACCGGCACGACCGAACCGCGCGGCCGACGAAGGGGCCGGCGAGCCGGTCAGCACGGCCGCGGGTTCGCTTTCACGCGATTGACCATGACGACATGCGCCTGGATCTTGCCGTCGACGGCGCCGCGCCCGAATCTTCCGGCAAGGGCCGCTTCGGCAGCGTCCGTGGCTTCGCCGAGGCGCGAAGCGTCGCGGGCTTCGATCTCGCTGCGTGTCAACGTCCCCTGGCAATAGGCGACGGCCACGATGCGCGCGGATTCGGCTCGGCTGCGGGCGGCAACGGTGGTGATTCGGGGCGGGGTCGCGAATCCAGCGTCGGCCAGTTGACGGGCGATGATGACGGGATCGAAATAACCGTGCGGCGTGCGCGCCATGAAACGAGGGGGATCGGCCGGGAACACCGAAGCGAGGGCCGTCGTCACCGTATCGGCAAATTCGTTTTCCTCGATCCTGTCCCAGGTGTTGAACAGGAAGGCGCCGCCGGGCCGGAGCACTCGCTTGGCCTCCGTGTACGCCTTGACCTTGTCGGGGAAGAACATCGCGCCGAACTGGCAGATCACCAGGTCGAACTCGCTTTCCGCGAAGGGCAATTGCAGGTCGTCGGCCTGGCGCCATTGCACCGGGCTAGCGGTGCCGATCTGCTCGGCCAGGGCCAGCATCGGCGGATTGAGGTCGGTGGCGACAATGCTTGTGTCCCCAGGCAACATCGAGGCCAGCTTGCGGGTCACCGCACCGGTGCCGGCGGCGATTTCGAGGACGCGCGCCGGCGAAAGCGCAGCCGCCAGGCGGGCCAGGTTCTCGGCGTAAGGCTCGAAAATCATCGGCACCAGAAGCTGGTCGTACAGCTTCGGGATGGAACCGCCGAAGCGCGCGTCCTGGCCGGGAGTGTCCATGGCGGTGGCCTCCAACAGGGGTCGGATCCCTACATGGGTCCCCGCAGTATGCTTGAACGTCCTGACCCTGTCGGGACGAAACTCGCGGTCGACCTTCCAGAGCGGGCAACTTGAGCCACTCCTCTGCCGGCGGCGAGACCGTCGGAGATGACCGCCGCGGGACCGGCACGTTCGTCATGACCTCTTGCCGACCGCTTTCCTGTCGCGCGAAGTCTTGTGGCAGCTCTTGCCCGCAGCCTTGGCGTTGTACAACGCCACATCGGCCTGCTTTTGAAGCGTTCGCGAGCTCTTCCCATCGGACGGATAGAAAGAAGTCCCCACGCTCACGGACATTGAAATCTTCTTGTTGCTGATGTCGAACGGGGCCTTCATGACGGCTCGAATGTTCCTGGCGCGCGTGGCGATGCTCCTGGAGCGGCTGACGTTGTCGATCAGGATGATGAACTCGTCGCCGCCGATCCGGCAGATCGAATCTCCTTTGCGCAGCGCCGAGCTCAATCGCGACGCGGTTTCCTGCAGCAGGATGTCCCCGGCATCGTGGCCGAGGGTGTCGTTGACCCGCTTGAAGTCATCCAGGTCCACGGACATGAGCGCGAGCATCGTATTATTCGCCCGCGCTTTGCTCAGCGCGAGCGTCAGGCGGTCGGTGAAAGCTCTTCGGTTCGGAAGTCCGGTTAAGGCGTCGTGAAGCGACTGGTAGCGAATCTTGTCTTCCATGGCTTTCTGCTCGGTGATGTCCCGAATCAGCTTGGAAAGTCCACGCAGATTGCCGGCGCCGTCCTTGATGGCCCACATCACTCCGCTGGCCCAGAACAAGCCTCCGCCTTTGCGCCTGTGCTGCCTCTCGTCATCCGCCCGGCCCTTGCGTTTTGCCGTCGAGATTTCCAGCGCCGGGATTCCTATCCTTCTGTCGGGAGCGCTGAAAATGAGGGAAATGCGTTTCCCGACCACCTCTCTTTTCGAATAGCCAAAGATCTTCCGGGCTCCTTCATTCCAGGTAACGATTCGCCCCTTCGTATCCATCATGATCACGCCATAGTCCCTCAGGCTCTCCACCAGGAAACGGTAGAATTTCTCAATCTCGGGGAGCGGCAGTTTGAGAGGCATGAGGGCTCGTTTCCGTTGGGTGGACTCGCGGTGCTCGGAGAATCCGGGAGCAATTGCCGTTCCTCGGGATTGCGGGAAGTGGGCTACCGCCGGAATCGCTCGTCTCTTCTCCTCACTCCCAGCCGAACGCGACTTGCCTCGATCCCCGCCCGGATTTGACATGGAAGTTCTTACAGGCAAGGTCTCACCGGGACGGACGAACTGCGCCCTGCGCTCCTCCGCCACGTAAGATGCCGCCGTGAGCGCCGAACGCACCTACTTCTTCAGGCACGCGGTCCT
>JAIOPR010000117.1 GCA_021413805.1 Planctomycetota bacterium | reverse complement strand
CCCGGAAATATTGGGACCGCTGCACGCTCTTCGACGCCACCTTCCACCCCAAAGGCATGACCCTCGAGCAGCTCGAGACCGGCATGAACTGGCTCTTCTCCCGCCTCTACTCCGACCACGCGGTTGCGGAGCGGAAGCGGCGGTTTCTGTCGCAGGTTCGCCGTCGCCACGCGTGCTAACCACCACCACCGTCTTCCCTTGAGGTCGACATGAACACTCGAGCCCTGATCCTTGCCGTGCTCAGCTCCGTGGTCCTGGCGCAACCGCTGCTTCTCCCGGTGCTGGCGTTGTTCCGGCGCAAGGGGAATGCGGTCGTCTGGTTCCTGATGAGTCTGCTCCCGGTCTGTGCGTTGTCCTCCATCGTCGCGGGATTTGTCGCCGGCTGGGAAGACGTCTTCCGGCCGGCCGCCGCGGTCCCGACGGGCGAGTTCGCGTTCTTCCCTTCGGCCGTCGCGATGTTCTCCGAAGTCGCACCCGTTCTCGCGCTTTGTGCGCTCCCCACGGCATTCTTCGCAGGCCTGGCGATCCTCAATCAGTACGACAAGCGGCGCGAAAAGAAGCGCATCGCCGCGTGGGAATCGCACAGGGCGGTGTGCCGATGAACAGCGGGAGCCTGCCATCTTCCGACCCGGGCTACCTGCGCCAGGAGCGGTTCTGGGTCGTGCTGACGTTTGCGTGGCTGGTTCCCCTGGCACTGCTCTGGTGGTACCCGACCCTGTACACACTGGTTCCCGGCGTGGAACCACTCGCGCTCATCCTGCTCGTGCCGGTCGTCGCCTTCGGAACTCTTGCTCCCTGCCTGTTCGCCGCGATTGGTGCCGCAACTGGGAATCGACGCAGCGCCCACGCCTGCTTGGCGTGTGGTGTCTCGATGTCCGTTCTTGCGGCGCTCTTCACCCTCATTGGGTCCTTTACCTCCTTTCTTGTCGCCCTTGAACCGATCCTGCCATCGGTTCTTCTGAACACAGCAGTAGCAGGATATGCCGCTCGCGGAGTGGCAGGTTCCATAGGAGAGCGCTCATGACGAACGCAATTCAACAAGCCCCCCGCCGCACTCCTTCGCCTCATGAACTGTCGTGGCTCGCCGAAGAACTCCCCGCATGGACGCACGACGGGCTGCTGACCGACGACCAGGCGCGCCGCATCCGCGCCCGCTACGATTTCGCCGCGATCGAGCTCGACCGGCGCGCGGGCCCCGGGCGCGTGATCCAGGTGCTCTCGATCCTCGGCGCCGTGCTCGTCGGCGCGGGGATCCTCACGTGGGTCGCCGCGAACTGGGACGGGATGAGCGACGCGTTCCGGCTCGCGCTCATCTTCGGCGGCGTCATCGGCTTTAACGCCGGCGGCTACGAACTCGCGTTCCGCCGCAAGAATCACCCGCACCTCGGGCAGGCGCTGCTGTTCCTGGGAAGCGCCTCCTACGGCGCCGGCATCTTCCTCGTCGCGCAGATCTTCCACCTCTCCGGCCACTGGCCGAACGCGTTCCTGGCGTGGGGCCTTGGCGCACTCGGCGTTGCCGTCGCCGTGGAAGCGCTTCCCGTGTTCACGCTTGCGGCCGCGGCGCTGACGATCTGGGGGTGCGGCGAAGCGGCGGAGTTCAAGGCGATGGGGTTGGCGAGCTTCGCGGTGGTGGCGGTCCTTCTCGCCATCGCGTACGTGCGGCGCTCGAGGGGTCACCTGGTGGTCGGGGTGCTCGCGCTGGCCGCGTGGTTCGCCGTCGTCCCTGCGGGCCTGTTGCAGAAAGGAGAACTCGCGCCGGTGGCGTGGCTCGCGGCGTCGGGTGCGCTCGTCGCCGCCGGGGTCGTGCACCGGTCGCTCGGCCGCGAGGACCTCGCGGCGCCGTGGCGAATGGTCGGGACAGGGGGCGGGATGTTCGCGCTTTTCATTCTCAGCATTCGCCCGGTCGCATTCGAACTCGCCCGGTCCGCCGGCACGCGGCCCGCGGGCGGGGCGATGATGCCCCTCCTGGTTGCCGCCGCTGCCGTGTGCGTCTGGGCGCTCGTCGTCGCCGTCGGCCGTGCCCGCTTCGAAGCGTGGGCCGCGCTCGGGGTCGTCCTGCTCGGCGGCGCGTGGCTTCTCATCGGCAATCGCGAATACGAGATTCCCATCGCCCTCCTCTTCAACATCGCCCTCTTCGCCGCCAGCGCCGGCCTCGTCCTGCTCGGCCTGCACGAGCGCCGCGCGGCCGCCGCCTACCAGGGGCTCGGGTGGTTCGCGGTCGGGGTCCTCGCGCTCTACGTTGACTTCGGCTGGAACCTCCTCGATAAATCGCTCTTCTTCGCCGTCGGCGGCGTCCTTCTCCTCACCGCCGGCTGGGTCCTCGAACGCCAGCGCCGCCGGATCGCCGCTTCCATCAAGGAGGGCCACGCATGAAACGTCCCCTGTTCTTCGCCGCCGCCGTCGTCGCGCAGGTCGTCGTGCTGGCCGGGATGGGAATTCCGCACGCCCGGGACGTCCGCGACGGGAAGCGGGTGACGCTCGCGGTCGTGCCGGTTGACCCGGACGATCTGTTCCGCGGGGAATACGTGCGACTCAGCTACGACATCTCGCGTCCGATGATCCCGAACTGGGAAGGGCCCGCCGCGGGCCCCGGGCAGGAGGTGTGGGTGAGACTGGAGCCACAGGGGGATTCGTGGGCGGCGACGCTGTCACGCGCTTCCAGAGGCGCCGACAAACCCGGCGCTTTCTGGCTGCGCGGCCGGCGCGAAGAGAGGAGCGGGAGGCCCGTGTTTGGGCTCGAGGAGTTCTTCGTCCGCCAGGGCCGAGGGCCTGAGATCGAGCGGGCGGTGAGATCGTACACGGTTCTCGCGGAATTCGCGGTGGCCGCGGACGGGACGGGGACGTTGACGGCGCTGATTGTTGACGGCGTGCGCATCGAATAGGGAAGCGCAGCGGGGGCTTGACAGCGTGTTTACGCACGGCGGAACGGGTTCTGTACGACCACGTTCCCGTAATCCTGACCGTGGGAGAGGTCTTCCGAGTACAGCAACGGCGCGCCTGCTTCACGCGCCGCGGCAATGATCGCGGCGTCCCAGTAGGAGATCCGGTGTTGATGGTGCAGGCGGATGGCCTCGAAGACGATGCCTGCCGTGACGGGGAGGATCGTGAACGTCCGCAAACCCGCGAGGATCGTTACCGCTTCATGGTGGGTCATCCGGTGGGCTGCGGTCGCACGTGTGGCCTGGACGTAGAACTCCTGGAGAACCTGGGCCGAGGTGGCCAGTCCCTCCTGTGCCAGGATTTCACGCGCCCTCAGACGCTTCGCGGATTCCGCGGGGTTGCGGGAGACGGCGTACAGCAGGACATTCGTGTCAACGAACGCGGCGGCGGTCATGCACCTTGTCCCGGGAAAGCCGGTCGCCCGCAGAGAACGGGGATTTCACGGCGTCCATCGCCGCGAACATGCGCCGGACGTCGTCTTTGTGCGTGTCCCGTGAAGGGCGGAGGCCCTGGAGGAACTCCCGGACGAGCGCCGAGAGGGATTTCCCGCGCTCGGCGGCGGCGATGCGAGCGGCCTTCCAGGTCTGGTCGTCAACGGCAAGGGTGATGTTCTTCACGTCCACACAGTAACTGTGAAACTGTGAGAGGTCAATGGCCCATAAAAAACCGGCCAGGCTCTTCGCCCGGCCGGTGAATTGTTCGCCGTTGTCGTTCCTGGCCGCTGGCCGCTGGCCGCTGGCCGCTCGCCGCTCGCCGCTCGCCGCTCGCCGCTCGCCGCTCGCCACCCTTCACTCGCCCTAAGGGTGCAGCTCGATGTCCCAGTACCGCTCACTCACAAACCGCTCCCAGATCGCCTTCCGCGCGCCAAGCCTCAGCGAGATGAACGGCGTCCACGGCGGCCGCACCGGCGGGCGCTTCATCTGCATCGACGCCTCCGCGGGCGTCCGGTTCGCCTTGCGGCGGTTGCACTCGACGCAGGCCAGGACGCAGTTCTCCCAGCTCGACCGGCCGCCGCGGGCACGCGGGAGGATGTGGTCGATCGTCAGCTCTTCGGAGCCCGGCTGCCGGTTGCAGTACTGGCACGTGAAGTGATCGCGCTTGTAGAGGTTGCGCCGCGAGAAGACGACTTCCTTCCGCGGCACTTCGTTGTAGAGCGCCAGGATGATGATCTCGGGGACGCGGACCTGGATGTTGACCGTGTGGATGCAGGGCTCGCCCTTGGAAACGGCGAGATCGGTCCACGAGTCGAAGTCGTAGGTTTCGTAGGAATCGGCGGCGATGGCCCTCGCGAGGCCCCGGTACATCCAGACAAGGGCCTTCCGGACCGTGGTGGTGTCGATTGCGACCCACGAGCGGTTGAGGACGAGCGTCCGGCTGTCGAGGACGGCGTTCATGCGAAAGCTCTGCTCTCCCGTGGAGGGGACACTTCAATAATAACGCCCAGGGCACCTGTTTCTATGGCCGAAGCGGCCCGGAGGTTTACCGATTTTCCCGAAAGTTGAAAAACGAGGTAGGGGAATGTTAGAGGGGGCGCGTGAATCTGGGCGCGAAGGGGGGCGGCGCCCTTGCGCGGCTCCGGGTCCATGGCTAGAATCCGCCCGTCCGTGGGGAGTAGTGTAACGGTAGCACTGCAGACTCTGACTCTGCCTGTCAAGGTTCGAATCCTTGCTCCCCAATTGAAAAGGGCCGTTTGAAAATTTCGAGGTGGCACGAAAGGCCGCGCCACCTCGAAATTTTCAGGCGGCCCTTTTCAATTGGCGGTACGGCCATCGGGCTCGCTTCGCTCGCCCGACCTACAACCGGGAGGAAGAGATGGGATTCGGGTATCCGACGGTGGGCGAAGTTCCTGCGGCGCATTTCCAGCCTTCGTACGCGGGGTCCCGGAAGTATCTGCTCGACGGCGAAGTGAAGACCTGGGACGGACCGGCCACGCCGGTGGAGAGCTGCGTGATGCTGCGCGCCTCGGCCGGTGCTGCGCCGGCACGCCACCGGATCGGGGAACTGCCGCAGATGGACGCGGCCGCTTCGCTCGCCGCCCTCGACGCCGCGGTGCGGGCGTGGGACCGGGGGCGCGGCGAGTGGCCGACGCTTCCCGTCAAGGCCCGCATTGACGCAACGCGTCAATTCGCGAAACGGATGATCGAGAAAAGGGCGGAGTGCGTGCGCCTGCTGATGTGGGAAATCGGGAAAACGCTGAAGGACAGCGAGAAGGAATTCGACCGGACGGTGGAGTACATCGAGGGGACCGCGCAGGCGCTGAAGGAGCTGGACCGGCAGGGGAACCGCTTTTCAATCGACGGCGGCATCGTGGGGATGGTCCGGCGGTCGCCGCTCGGTGTGACCTTGTGCCTGGGGCCGTACAACTACCCGCTGAACGAGACGTTCACGACGCTGATCCCGGCGATCATCATGGGAAACCCGGTTGTGATGAAGCTGCCGCGGTACGGCGCGCTGTGCGTGCTGCCGCTTCTCGAGGCGTTCTGCGACTGCTTCCCGAAGGGCGTGGTGAACACGGTGAGCGGGGACGGCCCGACGACGGCGGGGACGATCCAGAAGACGGGCAAGGTGGATGTGCTCGCGTTCATCGGGTCGTCGCGCGCGGCGGACATCCTCAAGCACGACCACCCGGCGCCGCACCGGCTGCGCTCGGTCCTCGGTCTCGGCGCGAAGAACCCGGCGTTCATCCTGCCGGACGCGGACATTGACCTCGCTGTCGCGGAAGGGCTTCTCGGCGCGCTTTCGTTCAACGGCCAGCGCTGCACCGCGCTCAAGCATTTCTTCGTCCACCGTTCGATCGCGGATGCCTTCGTCGCGAAATTCGCGGCCGCGGTCTCGGCGCTCAAGGTCGGCCTCCCGTGGGAGGACGGCGCGCGGATCACGCCGCTTCCCGAGCACGGGAAAGCTGAAAAACTCCGGGGATACGTCGAGGACGCGGTGAAGAACGGCGCAAAGGTCGTGAATCCAGGCGGCGGCGAGCTCGAGGGAACGTGGTTCCGCCCGGCGGTGGTGTTTCCCGTCGTGAAGGCGGCGCAGCTCTGGTCCACGGAGCAGTTCGGGCCGGTGGTGCCGATCTCGGTGTACGACCGGGAAGGAGAGCTCTTCGACTATGTCGTCGAGTCGCACTACGGCCAGCAGGCGGCGATTTTCGGGCGCGACGCGAAACAGGTCGGTCCGCTCGTGGACGTGCTCGCGAACCAGCTCTGCCGCATCAACCTCAACACCCAGTGCCAGCGCGGCCCCGACTCGTTCCCGTTCACCGGGCGCAAGGACTCCGCCGAGGGAACGCTCTCGATCACCGACGCGCTCCGCGTCTTCTCGATCCGCGCCATGGTCGCCGTCAAGGAAGGCGGCGAGCAGATCGTGACCGACATGCTGATGCAGCGGAGTTCGAAGTTTGTGCGGACGGATTTCCTCTTCTAGCCGGCGCCCGCACTACATTCCCGTGTCTTGGGGAAACGTCAGCGTCACGACAGTCCCCTTCCCCGGCGAACTCTCGATTTCCGCGGTGCCCTTGTGGAGCGCCGCGATGCTCTTCACGATCGCCAGCCCGAGCCCGGTGCCGCCCGCTTTCGAGTTGCGCGCTGTGTCGGCGCGATAGAAGCGGTCGAAGACCTTGCTGATGTGCTCGGGGCCGATGCCGGCGCCGGTGTCGCGCACCTGGACGACGAGCTTGCCGGGCTCGTTGAACGCGCGCATCGTGATCGTGCCGCCCTTCGGCGTGAACTTGAACGCGTTGGTCACGAGGTTCGAAACGGCGCGCTGGAAAAGGGTGCGGTCGAGGTGGGTAGGAAGCGGCGCGGGGCATTCGACAGCCAGCGTGACGCCGGCCTCTTCGGCCTGCGGGTGGTGGTAATCGCGGATCGACTCGAGCTCTTCGGCGACGCTGAAGTCCACCGCCTGCGGCTTGGTGCGGTCGGCCTCGGCGCGCGCCAGGAACAGCAGCGAATCGACAATGCGCGAAAGGCGGTCCGCTTCTTCGAGGCACGACGCCAGGGTGTCGGCGTATTCGTCCGTGGTGCGGTTGCGCCCGAGGGCGACCTCGGCGGTGGCGCGGAGGTTCATGAGGGGAGTGCGGAGTTCGTGGGCGATGTCGGCGGAGAAGCGGGAGACCTGGTCGAACGAGCGCTGGAGGCGGTCGAGCATGGCGTTGAAGGTGAGGGCGAGTTCCGCGAGTTCAGCAGGGAGCCCGTCCATGGGGATGCGTTCGCCGAGCGACGTCGAACGGATGTGCTCCGCGGTCGCGGCGATCGCCTTGACGGGACGCATCCCTGCCTTGGCGATCATGTCGGCGGCCAGCGCGCAGGGCAGAAGCGCGAAGGCGGCGATGACGATGGCGAATCGACGGAAGAGTCCCGTGAGCTGGTCGTCGCGGCCGCGGTCGAGCCAGCCCTGCAGCGTCCACGTGCCCCCGTTCTCGGACATGGTGGTGACAAGAACACGAAGGGAGTGGCCGTCCGGCGTCGGGACGTCATGGAGACCGACGGGCACCGTGGGAATTTTCGCCGGTTCGGGAAACCGTGCCGCGATCCCGGGAGTCTCGAAGATCGCGTCTCTCGGCGAAATCACGCGCAGGTACAGCGGCTTCGAAACCAGGGACCCCGCGTTCCGCTCCAGTTCTTCCCGGAGCTTGAGGGTATCCAGGGGCGACATCTGGATGTGGACCCGCACTTGCTCCACACGGTCCCGGAGAAGGTCGTCCCCGTCGCGCTCGAGCGCCCGGGCCAGCGAGAAATAACAGGCCACGATGACGGCCAGCACCACCGCGAACGATGTCCCCGCGTACCAGAACGACAGCCGTACCGCGAGGGAGCGGCGGCCGCGAAGCGCGGGGCGCCGGGGTTCAGGCGTCGAGGGCATAACCGACCCCTCGGACAGTGCGGATCAGCTTCTTGTCGAAGGGATCGTCGGCCTTGGCGCGCAGGTGCCGGACATGCACGTCGATGACGTTCGAGACGCCGTCGTATTCGACGTGCCAGATGCGCTCGCTGATCTGGGCGCGTGAAAAGACCTGGCCGGGCGCCTTGGCCAGGAGCGCGAGCAGGGCGAATTCGCGGGGCGTGAGGTCGAGCACCTGTCCACAGCGCGACGCTTTCTGGGTCGATTCGTCCACGATGAGATCCGCGACCTCCACCTTCGCAGGGCGCGCCGCGCCTCCGCGCCGGACCAGCGACCGGAGCCGCGCGATCAGTTCCGAGAACGAAAACGGTTTCACGAGATAGTCGTCCGCGCCGAGCTCGAATCCCTTCACCCGGTCCGGCACCTCGTCCCGCGCGGTGAGCACCAGGATCGGCGTTCCGCGGCCTTCCTTGCGCAGTTCCGTGATGACGCTCCACCCGTCCCGTTTCGGAAGCATCAGGTCCAGCACGATCGCGTCGTAGGCGCTCGCGCGCGCGAGCCGCAGCCCTTCTTCCCCGTCCGGCGCGTGGTCAACTTCAAAACCGCTTTCGCTCAGCCCCTGGCGGAGCGCGGCGGCGGCCTTCTCTTCGTCTTCGACGACCAGGAGCTTCATGGCTTCTCGGGAAATGGTGCCGGCAGCGGCCTATTTCGGCGCGATTCCGGGCGGTACGACGGGAGGTTCGGAGCCGGGCGGCATGGAGCCCGGGGTCTTCGCCTGCGGGTGGGCGGGCTTAGCGGGTTTCTGCTTCGGCTTGACCGAATTCCACCAGGTGGACCATTCTTCGTAGGTCGTGTACGTCTGCCCGGTCGATTCCTTGAGGGCGCGAAGAGCGCAGGCGCGGTGGGATTCGACGGTGGCGGAGGGTTTAGTGCCGGCGGGGGTGGGGGCGAGGACGGCGACGAGGAGTTCAGCGGAAGTCAGGTCTCCAAGCCGCAGGGCGGCGATGGCGGCGGCGATCCGGAGGAAAGGGTCGCTCTCCGCACCCCACCAGCGGTGAAGCGCCGAGACGGATTCTTTCATGGGAGGCTGGGGTGCAGGATGCCGGCCGGGATCGCCCGTGACCGTGCCGTCGGGTCCCTTGGGGATGGGGACACCGAGCGCGGCGAGCCGGGTGCGGCAGGTGTCGAACGGAAGGCGCATGACCGTGGCCGGGTCGGCAGGCGTGCTGGATTCGAATTCGGCCGGGTCCCAGTACCCCTTGAGTTTGTCGGCTTCGACACCGGAAGCGAAGATCCCGTCGATGGCGATGCGGCGGAGGGCGACGGTGCGGTCCTTGGCGAGATTGTTGAGGGCGAGCAGGGATTCCTTCGAGTGATATCCGTTCCACGCGAGGATCTCGAGCAGCCGGGCGATTTTCACGCGCTTGGCGTCGTTCACGGCGGAGGAGAGGGCGCCGAGGGCGGGAGGCAGCGCATCCTGGCCGAGCCACGCCGCGTGCGGGATGAGGGCGTTGAGGTCGGGATCGGGGACGAACAGCAGGGCCTCGTAGGAG
Source organism: Planctomycetota bacterium (assembly GCA_021413805.1). Lineage (GTDB taxonomy): Bacteria > Planctomycetota > MHYJ01 > WSZJ01 > WSZJ01 > WSZJ01. The sequence goes on along the minus strand of JAIOPR010000117.1, from coordinate 3,727 downwards.
GCGAGCACGGCCCGGTCCTCGGCGACCGGTGTTTTCTTTTCGCATCCGGCCAGCGCGGCGGCCGCCAGCAGAACGGGAACGACGCGTCGGGCGAGGGACAAGGTCTGAACTCCTTGGTTCGGTGTGCGGGAAGAGGATAACCGACGTGGGCGCGGCGCGCACCATCGGGCGGTCGCCTCCCTACTTCTGCGCCCGCTTCTTCGCATCCTTCAGCCGGTCCAGGTAGCTCCCTCCCGCCTCCGGCGCAGGCTCGGGCGCTTTCGGCGGTTCGGCGGGAAGCGCCACCTCGGGAGCGCGGAAGCCTCCCGGCGACTCGGCCGGGGGAAGGGGCGATTCGCGCGGCGACTGGGGGAGCGCGTGGGCCTTGGCGGAGCGGAGGCGCTCGACAATGGCGTCCGCTTCCACCTTGACGGCCGGTTTTGCGCGCCGGCGCCAGGCGTCGGGGAAACCGAGGCGGCGGGCGGCGACGTCGAGCAGGAGGCATGCGAGCGCGATGGAAAGGAGAAAACGCCAGAGGTCGGTCGGGACGCGGGCGGGGACCGCGGTGTGCCGAAACAGATCGAGCTGAGGCTCCAGCGCGATGGAGTGGCCGCCGGAGAGTTCGGCGATGCGCTTCAGCAAGGCGTGGTTCGGGGATGTCGATCGGAACTCGGGCGGGTACGGAATCAGGATCGGGACGCTGGCGCGCGCGGCCCAGTCGCCGCCTTCCTCCTCCGCGATCGTCACGAACCACGAACCCGATTCCGTCGCGGGGACATCGGCCTCGTAGCGTCCCGGGCCGGTCTGACGGACGGGGACTTCGGACGACCCGGTCGGGCCTGCGACGAAGGCGCGCAGCTTGAGGAAGTCGCGAAACCCGCCGCCCGAGCCCACCGCGTCCACCGTGAGGTGCGCGCCGTTCGCGGTGAGCGACGTCGCGACGGAGTACGCGTTCGGCTCCCCGCGCCGGAGCAGCCACCGCACCATCTGCGGCCAGAGCGTCCGGTATCCCGGCCACGCGACCCAGTCCTTCGCCCACCGGCTCTTCGCATCCGACGTCCACGCGATCGAGCGGCCGAGACCGTAGTGCCATTTCGCGAGAAGCGGGTCGTTCTCTTCGGCCTCGAGGTGGATTTCGGCGGTCGGCTTCGGGACGGTGGACACCCATCCCTGGAGCGGCGGCGTTTTCTCCCAGGGCACGCCCTCCATGAACTGCGCCGGCCGCGTGATCACGGGCGTGAATTCGCGCTCGATGATCACTGAGCGTGCCGCCGTGACGGTCTCCTCCGAGAAGAGGCGCGGGAGGTCGAGTGGATCGTCGGTAATGTAGAAGCGGCCGCCGCCGAGCGCCGCGATGCTTTCAAGCCACGCCGCGTCGCTGTCGGACTTCTTGCCGATCGCGACGACGGAGAGCGTCACGCCGCTCGCAAATGCCTTGCTGACCATCGCTTCCACGCCCTCGTGGTTCTCGGCGTCGGCCGCGTCGGCGAAGAGGATCGCGTGGCGGATCTGGGCCGAAGCGTGCGCAAGTTCCGCAAACATCGCCTCGACGGCGGTGTTGCAATAGATCCCGCCACCTCCCTGCCGCAGGCTGCGGATGTCGCGCTCGATCGCGGTGCGATCGTCGATCGCCTGGAGGTGGACGACCCAGCTCGGGCTCGTATCCACCGTGCAGACCGCGATCTCGTCCCGCTCGTTCAGGACCCGCACCGCTTCCGCCGCCCCTTCCCCCGCCATGTCGAGTTTCGTCCCGCCGCCCGCGACCCGCGCCGACATCGAGCCGGAGGAATCGATCGCGATCGCCACCGCCCGGCCTCGACCGCGGTTCGCTGCCAAGCGCCCGACCCGAACGACTGGTCGCCGCCGATCATCGCGAAGCCGCCGCCCAGGTCGTGGACGTACTGGCGAAGAGCCTCGTGCTGGGCTTTGGAGAGCTGGCGGGAGTGGACGTCGCACAGGAGGATGGCGTCGAAGGCGTCCATCTCGGCGAGCGAGAGCGGGAATCCGCCGGCGCCGCGCACCTCGACGAGTAGGCCGGCGTCGCGGAGGCAACCGGCGAGCACGTCGCCCTCGCCTTCTTTCCCCTCGATGTAGAGCACGCGGCTCGGTCCCTGCACGCGGGTATGCCCGCGGCCGACGTTGTTCTCACGCCACGTGTCCGCCTCGTCGGGGACCTCGAGGAAGACCTCGAAATCGAGCGAGCTTCCTGCTTCGTCCGCGCCCGCCTTCAGCGCAAAAATCACCGGCCACGTTCCCTTTTTCACCGTGCGTTTCACCGGTGCCATCGGCACGCGGTTCTTCACGATGCGGAAGATCGCTTCGGCTTCGGCGGACGCCGTGACGATCGCCGTGAGCTCGTACGGCTCCTTCGGGGTCACGCGGGTCGGCGACAGCACGCGGTCGATCCGGATCTCCGCGCGTTCGTTGCGGCCGAGCGCGGCTGTCCAGACTTCCGCGCCGCGCGCCCGCGCCGCCACGGCTTCCGCCGCAGCGTCCCCCGAATTCTCATTCCCGTCCGAAATCAGCACGATCCGCTTCTGCGCCCACTCCGGACACGACGCCGCAGCGAGCCGGAGCGCGCGGGCGATGTCCGTGGATTCCGGAGAAATTACCGAGTGGATCTTGTCGAGATCCAGCTTCGGGCCGGTCGAAACCTCGACCGACGCTTCACGCCCGAACACCACCAGCCCCACCGACTCGCGCCACCCCGCCCCTTTCGCCGCCTCCTGCACCCATTCGAGCGAGCGCTTCGCTTCGTCGGGAGTAATCGACCGCGACCGGTCGAGCACGAAGACGACGGCGAGTTCATCGGAGGAGCGGACCTGTCGGAGGCCGGCCAAAGCGAGGGCGAGTGCGGCGACGGCGGCGACGCGGCAGCCGGTGGAGATCCAGGATCGCGGGGAAGCGAGGCGGATGCGGGAAGTGCGGACGAGGAGGGCGACGGGGATGAGGGCGGCGAGGGCGAGGAGGCCCCAGGGGCGGGTGATATCGAAGGGAATCATGCGCGCACCCGGGATTCGAGGGCGGCGGAAGCGGCGGCGAGGGCGGCGACGGAGATGGCGGCCGAGCCGACGACGAAGAGGACGGCGCCGGCGGGGTGGGGTTCAGCGGAGTGCCCGCCGGCGAGGGAGACGGAACGGATGAGGAGGCCGAAAGGATTGAGGGACGTCAGGAAATCCGCGTGGGCGGGAAATGGGAGGGCGAAGAGCGAAGGGACGGCCCAGAGGGCGAAGAGGGCGCCGGTGGTGAGGACGGCGGCGCGGCGGGGGTGTCCAGCGGCAAGGGAGAGAGAGCAGGCGAGGGCAAAGGCGGAGGCGAGACCGAGGATGAAGGCTAAGGCTGCGGAAAGGCCGGCAATGCCCATCGTGAGCGAGGCGAACGCGAGATGAGCCCCGGCGACGACCAGCACGGGGGCGATGGAGCGGATGGCGGCGAGGAACTTGCCCCGGAGGATGTCACGCGACGGCATCCCGGTGGCGAGGAGGATCGGAAGCGTGCCCTGCTGGCGTTCGGGGCCGAGCGTCGTGGCGCCGGCGCCGACGGCAAGGACGAGCGTCACGGCGCGATCGAACACGAGCGTCAGGTGCGCGGGCGCGAAGTCGGAAAGCGGCCGGCCGGCGATGACGCAGGTGAACAGCCAGGCGACCGCATCGCCGAAAAACACGAGCCCGCAGGCGGCCGCCCCGAGGACTACGAGGACCTGCCGCGCGGGGCTGTCGTCGAAGATCCGATCCTTCCAGTAGACAGG
>JAIOPR010000091.1 GCA_021413805.1 Planctomycetota bacterium | reverse complement strand
GCCGAGAACGGTAGAAGCCCCTGGCCGATCGCGAGGCGGTCCAGCGTCCTCCAGCGGCGCGGAAGAAAACCCGCGAGTTCCCAGGCGGCGCAATGGCGCATCCGCGGCTCGAAACGCGGAGTGACCTGGGGAGGCATGAGCATGGCGTAGAGGCCGGCGACGGCGATCCAGACGAGGAGGACGGAGAGGAGGAATGCGAGCAGCGGGCCGAGGTGGAAGTGCACCCGGAACCGGCAGAAGTAGAAGGCGGCGAGCCCGACCGGGACCAGCGCAAGAGGGAGACACCCCAGGAGGCACCCGGCTTTCAGGGCCACCAGCCCCGCGTAGGGGCGAGGGTAGCCGAGGAAGTAACGGAAAACAGGGCCTTTCGTGGCCATGGCGCGCCTCCCTGACGCCGGGTTCATGCTTGCGGCAAGAAATAGATGCCGGACGGCCCGGTGGAGTCACGCCCGCTCAGGCTTTCCGCATCACCCCGATCCGCGCCGCGTATCCGCCGCACGTCCATTTCGCGCTCGGCACGATCCGCAGCTCCTTCTCCAGCCGCAGGCCGTTCCCCTCGCGGATGACCTCGCGGACCAGCGCCCCGTTTTCTTCTTCCTCGAGGCTGCACGTCGAGTACAGGACGCGCCCGCCGGGTTTCACCAGGGAGAGCGCGGCCAGCAGGATCCGCCGCTGGACCGGGACAAGCGCCCGGATGTCGCGCTCCCGGACCCGCCAGCGGGCCTCGACGCGCCGGGCCAGCACCCCCGTGTTCGAGCACGGCACATCCACGAGCACCGCGTCAAAAACCCTCTTCAGCGGCGGCCGCTTCGCGTCCCCGACCAGCAAGTCCGCCGTCAACCCCAGTCGCTCGAACGATTTCCCCATCCCCTTGACCTTGCCGCGCTCGCTGTCCATCGCGACCACCCGCGCCCCCTGCTCCGCCAGTTGCGCCGCCTTGCCTCCCGGCGCCGCGCAGAGATCCGCCACGAGCTCACCCGGCTTCACATCCAGAAGCGGCACCACGCGCTGCGCCGCTTCGTCCTGGATCGAGAACCACCCCTCCTGGAACGCCGCCAGCTTCCAGAGCGGCCCCGTGTGGCTCACGCACATCCGCTCCGCGTCCACCTCGACTTTTTCTTTTCGGAGACGGTCCACCAGTTCGGCCGAAGTGCATTTTTTCGCGTTCACGCGCACCGCCAGCTCCGGGTGCCGGTTCCCCGCTTCCAGCGCCCCCAGCGTCGCCGCGGCCCCGAACCGCCCGAGCCACCGCTGGATCAGCCACACCGGGTGCGACAGGATCGCCGACAGGTACCCCGTCGGGTCGTGCGCCGGCTCCGGGAAAATGTCGCGGCTGAAAATCACCCGCCGACCGCCCGGCACCGGCAGCAGCCGCTCGGGAATCAGGTCCGGCCAGCGCGCTTCCAGCGCTTCCAGGATCTTCCGCGTCCAGCGCTTCTCCTCCAGCGGCGCCGGCTCGATCTCGACCGGCGGCGTATCGGGCTCGATGCGGACGATGGCGCGCTGAAGCGCCCGGAGGACGCCGGCGGTGAAGGAAGCGGCGCCGCGGTTGGGGAGGAGTTTGGCCTGTTCGGCGGCCTCGTTGAGGATGGCGTAGGCGGGGACTTTTTCGAGGAAGAGGAGCTGGCTGGCGGCGAGGCGGAGGACATGGCGCATTTCCTCGTCCATCTTCTCGACGGGCGTGTGGGAGAAGGCGCCGAGGACCTTGTCGAGGGTGCCGCGGTGGCGGGTGGTCGCGTAGACGAGGGCGGTCGCGAGGGACCGGTCGAGGGCGGAGACGCGGTCGTCCTCGAGTTCCTTTTCGAGGATGTCCGCGGCGAATTCAGCGGTGCGTTCCGATTCGCGGAGGACGCGAAGGGCGACCGAGCGGGCGCCGTGGGGGGACGGGGGCGCGGCCACTAGCGGCGATCTCTGCTGCGCGGGCCGATCACTCGGCTTTGCCGCGCGGGCTGCCGGCACCCGCCTCTGGCGCAACAGCCGGCGCTTTCGATCCGCGGGCCGCATCGGCCGCGCGGCGGACGTATTTCGCGAGCACGTCGGTCTCGAGGTTGACGAGGTCGCCCGGCGTCTTGTCGCCGAGCGTGGTCGCGTTGAGCGTGTGGGGAATGATGGTGCAGGTGAAACCGCCCGGAACGGTGGACAGCACCGTGAGGCTGATCCCGTTCACGGCAACCGAACCTTTCGCCGCAACCTCCGGAAGGAGCTCCGGGGGGGCGTAAAACGTAAACAGCAGGTCGCCACCTTCGCGCTCGATCTTCTCGACCCGACCGAGGCCATCGATGTGCCCCGTGACGAAATGGCCGCCCATCGGGTCGCCCGCCCGCAGAGCACGTTCGGCGTTGATCGGGTGTTCGACCTTCGCGGTGCGCAGGGTCGTTTTCTTGAGCGTCTCGCCGACGACGTCGAACTGGCAGACGCCATCGTTCACCGAAACCACCGTCAGGCAGACGCCGTCAATCGCGATGCTTTCGCCGATCGTGATGCCCATCATGTTCTCGGGCGGAAGAGCGATGCTGAGGCGGAGGCGGCCCGCGGCCATCTCCGTGGCGGTCACGACACCGACGCATTGGATCAACCCGGTGAACATGCCTGCGATGGTAGACTCTTCGCCTCAAACCGTCAAAAAGCTCCGCATTTCCCGGCGCCCCGGAGTCCGCATGCTGACCTTCGACGTCCTCACGCTCTTCCCGGAATCCCTCAGCGGCTTCCTCGGTTCGAGCATCCTCGGGCTCGCCCGCGCGCGCGGGATCGTGGACGTGCGCCTGCACAACCTGCGCGATTTCAGCGCCGACAAGCACCGCAAGGTGGACGACCGGCCGTACGGCGGCGGGCCGGGAATGCTGATCACGCCGGAACCGGTTTTCCGGGCGGTGGACTGGCTGGAAGCGCACGGGTTTGCGGGGCGGCGGCTGCTGATGACGCCGGCGGGGCGGACGTTCGACCAGCCGTTCGCGCAGGAGCTGGCCGGCGAGAAACGGGTGCTGATCCTCTGCGGGCACTATGAGGGGTTCGACCACAGGATCGTCGAGGGGCTGAAGTGGGAAGAGGTGAGCATCGGGGGGTATGTGCTGTCGGGCGGCGAGCCGGCGGCGGTGGCGATCGTCGATGCGGTGACGCGGCTGCTCCCCGGCGCACTCGGCGACCCCGATTCGCCGAAGGATGAGACATTCACGGACGGGAAAATCGAGTACCCGCAGTACACCCGCCCGCGCGAATTCCGCGGCCTGGCCGTCCCCGAAGTCCTCATCGGCGGGAACCACGCCGAGATCCGGAAATGGCGCGAAGAAGAGTCGAAGCGCCGCACGGCGGAGCGCCGGGGTCAGGCTACTTCCGGCGGATGATCTCCAGGCGCTTGTGGCCCACGCCCTGGGAGTCCACGGACTCCATGGAGGATCGGAGCGGTGCGGGAAGCGCTTCGAACCGGTCGCTGTCGATCACGCACCAGCGTGGACCGGGGCGGTTCCACCAGGCGGTGAAAGCGGCGAGGTCGGGGTGCTGGGTGGCGTCCTCGAAAGTGACGAGCGGGCGGTCGAGGTAGTACCGCACGGCGCCGATCTTGAGCTCCTGGATGCCGTAGATGCCGACCTCGTCGCTGGCGGCGAGCCGCGGGCGGGTGCGTTCGCAGAGCGGCCGGGCACTCTTCAGGCGATCGACGCGCGGGAAGATCGCGAAGGTCGTCGCGAGGAAGGCCAGGGAGATGCCGGCGACGGCGTGGCCCAGCGCGGCGGCCGGACGGCGGCGGGCCAGCCACGGTGCGGGGAGCCAGACGGCGAGGCCGAGGGCGGCGAGAAGCGCCGGCCCGGCGAAAGAGCCGGCGTCGTCGCGGTACGCGGCCGGGATCGGCCACTTCGCGGAGGGAATGGCGCAAGCGGCCAGCGCGACGACCAGCGCCAGCCCTGCCACCCCCGCCAGCACCCCGAGCGCCGCGCGGAGGCCTCTTCCGTGCCCCGCCGCCAGCCGGTCGAGGTGAAAACCGAGCACGAGGGCGGCGCCAGCGAACGCGGGGAGGAGGTACTTGGTCTGTTTCGCCTGGGAGATGGAGAAGAAAGCGAACAGGACGAGGAACCAGATCCAGGCGAAGCGGTGGCGGGCGGCGTCGGGGGCGGACCGGAGCGCTTCGCGGCTGTCGAGGACGGCGCCGGGGAGGAAGACGATCCAGGGGGCGAGCATCCAGGGGAGCTGGACGAGGTAGTACCAGGGCGGCTGGTGGTGGGACCAGGTTTCGAAGAACATGCCGAAGTTGTGTTTCACGAGGAGTTCGTGGGTGAAATCGGGGCCGCCGCGGCGGCAGGCGAGCCAGTACCACGGAGCGACGATCGCGAGGAAGAGGACGAGGCCGGCAGCGAGCCACGCGGGGCGCAGGAAGCCGCGGCGGCGATCGGCGATCGCGAGCACGAGGAAGACGAGCCCGGGGCAGACGGCGGCCACCGGCCCTTTCGTCAGCGTCCCCAGCGCCGCCAGGGCGCACCCCAGCAGGAAAGGCCGCAGCCCCGCGTCGCCTTCTTCCCACGCCACGCGGAACGCCACGATGGAAGCCGTGACGAGCCCGGCGAGCAGCAGGTCCACCTGCGCGTAGCTGGCCTGGAGCCAGAACCGCGCGGACGTCAAGAGGACGACGCAGGCCCAGAACGCCGCGCCGGGCCCCCACCAGCGCCGCGCCAGCCACCACAGTGCCGCCAGTGCGATCAGCCCGCCCAGCGCCGCCCCGGCCCGCGACGCGGCCGGCGTCACATCTCCCGCCAGTGCCCCGCACGCCGCACTCACCCAGTCGTGCATCGGCGGCAACAGCGCGAGCGGTTCGCCGTTCATGCGCGGCACCACCCAGTCCCCCGTCCGCAGCATCTCGCGGCCGATCTGCGCAAACCGGGGCTCATCCGGGTCCCAGAGGTCGCGCGAGAAAAGCGCGGGAACGACGAGAATTGCGAATAACGTGAGGAGTGCGAGTGGCGAGCGGCGAGCGGCCAGCGGCCAGTAACGGCCTGGGTTAACATCGACCCCGGAAGCCCGGCCGTTTTCCACTGGCCGCTCGCCGCTGGCCGCTGGCCACTCGCCGCTCACTTCTTCTTACCGAACAACTTCTTCACGACATTCTTCACCACGCCGTCGTGCTTTCGGTGATAGCGGTCTCTCGCCGCGGCTTTCGCCGCGTCTCGCGCCCCGGCCCACGGGTCCGATTCCTTCGGCGCAATCCAGACCGCCGCGTCGGGCAGGAATCGCAGCACGGCGCCGGCCTTGAGGAGGCGCTCGCCGAGGTCGCGGTCCTCGTAGCCGTACTCGCCGGGTTTCGCGAAGGATTCGTCGAAGAGCCCCGCGGCGAGAAGATGTTTTGTTTTCGCGGAAGCGTTGGCCGTGACGAAGGAGCCCGCGCCCAGCTCTCCCTTCGCGCTTTTGGCCGCTTCACGGGCGCATTTGTCGCGGAGGATCGGAATGGGTGGGTGGAGGGTGAGAATCTTCTCGTCCTCGGAGCGGTTGCCGACGGCGGTGAGGCGCGGGTCGGCGGAGTGGGCGTTCAGGTGTTCTTCGAGCAGATGCGGGTTGGGGACGCAGTCGTCGTCCATGAAGACGATGACGGGGCTTTTCGCGGCGCGGATGGCGAGGTTGCGAGCGACGGAGACGCCGTTGACCTCGCGCGGGAGACCGGTCGTGAGGTAAGTCCAGGCGCAGCGGGGAGGAGAAGAATCAAGGACCGATTTCTGGTTGGGATAGGACTCGGGGCCGGAGTCGTCGATGAAGATCGCCTCGTAGCGCGAGGCTTGTAGAGTCTGGGAGTCGAGGGCACGGAGGATTCGTGCCAGCGTTTTTGGCCGGTTGAAGAGCGGGACGACGAGGGTGAGGGCGGGCATGGCGGGGGGTTCGATGGCCAACCGTGCTGAGAGAAATTCGTCTTCATTCGTCGTCATTCGCGTTCAAGCCGTTTTCATTCGCCTTCATTCGTTCCGGCAGACAACGGCCCGATGGACCGGATGACGGCGGAATAAGAACGACTGGGACGCGAATGACAACGGATGAAAACGAATGGAAAGAACAGGCCCGGCGGAGTTATCCCCCGCCGGGCCGTTGATCGCCG
>JAIOPR010000090.1 GCA_021413805.1 Planctomycetota bacterium | reverse complement strand
GCCGCCATCGGCGCGAGCACGCCATCGGCGCGCCCGGGGCCGTAGAGCTCGAACATTCGAAGCGACACCGTCGCGACGCCGCGGTCGCGGCCCCACGCGAGCAGAAGATCCTCGCGCGAGAGTCGCAGGGCGGCGAGCGGCGTGGCGGGCTGGACGCGCTCGTCCTCGCGCACGGGCGCCGGCACAAGGGCTCCTTCGCAGCGCGGACAGCGCGGCTCCCACGGAGCCAGGACATCCGCATGCCGGTTCTCGGGCCGCACGTGGCCGCAGGCGCTGCACTCCGCCGGTCCTTCCCCGAACACGTCCGCTGCGGTTGCGACAACGATGCGCTTGACGCTGCCGGGCATGGAGTCAAGGAGCGCCGACGTCCGCCCGACCAGCACTTCCGCGGCGGCCGCGAGCGGTTCGGAGGCGACGTCCTCGAGAAGCGCGACGGCGTCCGCGCGCGAAACAGCCGTCGCGAGATCGTGCCCCGCGGCGCGAATCGCCTCGGTCGCAGCAACTCCCAGCGGCGTGTCGGCGCCGGTCAGGAAAATACGCAGGGGATGCGGGAGCACGGGCGAGCGGGGCCGGGAGCCCTACTCCGCCGCCAGCAGCTTCTCGACCCGCTTCGGCACATCCGGCACCCACGCAATCAGGTCCTTCACGATCGCGTCGCTCGCAATCCCTTCCGCCTCTCCTTCGAAATTGCGGATCAGGCGGTGCCGAAGCGCCGGGTACGCCGCTTCCTTGATGTCGTCCACGCTCACGTTGAACCGGCCCTTCATCAGCGCCAGGATCTTCCCCGCCAGCACCAGCGACTGCGCGCCGCGGGGGCTGGAGCCGAAGCGGAGGAATTTCTTCGCGACCGGCGCGGCGCCGGGGCCGTCGGGGTGGGAAGCGAGCACGAGGCGCGCGGCGAATTCTTTCACGTGGGAAGCGATCGGGACTTCGCGGGCCAGCGCCCTCATCGACAGGATGTCCGCCCCTGACATGACGGGCTGCGGCTCCGGCGTCGCTGCGCCCGTCGTGCGCTCGATGACCGTGATCAGGTCCGTCAGCTCGCTCGCCAGCACGTGAATCTTGAACATGAACCGGTCGAGCTGCGCTTCCGGCAGCGGGTACGTGCCTTCCATCTCGATCGGGTTCTGCGTCGCGAGCACAAAGAACGGCTGTCCCAGCTCATACCGCTTCCCCGCCACCGTCACGCACGCTTCCTGCATCGCCTCGAGCAGCGCGCTCTGCGTCTTCGGCGTCGCCCGGTTGACTTCGTCCGCCAGCACCAGGTTCCCGAAGATCGGCCCTTGCTGGAACTGGAACGACCGCCGCCCGTTTTCCTCGACGACGATGTTCGTCCCCAGGATGTCCGCCGGCATGAGGTCCGGCGTGAACTGGATGCGCGAGAATTTCAGCGAGAGGCATTTCGCAAGCGTCCGGACAAGGAGCGTTTTCCCGAGCCCGGGAACGCCTTCGAGGAGGGCGTGTCCGCCGGAGAGCAGGCAGATAATCACCTGGTCAACGACAGCCTTGTGCCCCACGACCGACTTGCCGACTTCGGTGCGAAGAGCTTCGACTTTCTGGCGGAATTCCTGGGCGCGTTTCTCGAGGTCGGACACCGGGGCCTCCGAGTATTCTGGTGTGGAGGACAGGGTACCACACCAAATGGAACGAGACTGCTGCTGCCAAGTAGAGCAATCGTGCGGCTTGGTACCCGGACGGGGGACTACCAGACGGGAGCACCCGGTTTGATTGCTCGAACGAGACGGAATCGAGGATCTCGAGGATTTGAAAGGGAGGCGCAAGCGTGAGCGAACTCCGCTGGATTGATATCGAAAATCTCTATTTCAAAGAACGGTGGTCCGACTTCATTAAGGCCGCAGAGAGCAGCATGGCTTCGGGTTGGGAAGAACAGGCACATTGGTGGACCATGCTTTCTCACGCCTACGCAAAGATTGGAAAGAGAGTCGAGGCGAAACGATGCCTTGAAAGAGGAGTGGAACGCCATCCGAATGAGCCAGTCTGCCACGCATTTCTGGGCACATGGCTTGCAACGGAAAGCACCGGACACCCGGAAATTCGGAGCGAGGCGATTCGTCGCTGGAAGACTGCGCTGGACCTGGAATCAAAAACGATGTTTAGCACCTTCAGACCCCTCCGGGAGGAAATCACGGCGCTGGAAAAGCTCCCGATCTCGGATCCGTATCCACCGGTCAAGAAACGTGTGGTCAGTTATGTTTCAAAATTGAAGTCGGCTGGACTTTTTGAGAATCTTTCCGTGAAGGATGTGCTGAGAATGGCCATCGAGGAGCTGGGTGCCAGCCTTGTGCAGGCGAAGGGCGAAGAACTTGAGTCTTTTGTGATCCTTGATCGCAGCCGCTACCGTGCTTGCGACTGGCGTTTTTCAGCCGAGGACCTGCTTACCGAAGTCGCGCCGACGCTTCTCGCGCACGGCGCAATAGTGAAATCACTGTCGGAATCGGACGCTGCGGAGGACGGGAGCCGCACGGTCAGCTTCTCAGTCGGCACGCATCAATACTCGTGCCAGATTGAGGGAGCGGATGAGTTGCTGCGTGCAGTGAACAAGGCACTAAAGGCCGCAAATACACCGGTGAATTTCTACCACATGCGTCGGAGCAAGTTCGACGACGGGTACGAATTTCTGCTCTTGCGCGACAGCGAAGCCATGATCCTGATGGACGAAAAGCTGGTAAGCCTGGATCGTCTGTAGGTCACCGAAGTCCGACCGGCTGCTCAGGGAGGCGCCTGTTCGTTGCCGCGGAAGAATTCTGGGCGAATCTTGGGGAGTTCAGCAGATCACCGCGATCGGCTCCCTCGAAGCAATCCAGTCCGCGGGAATTCCGGCTCGGCCGACCGCGGCGCCCACGATGCCGCCGACCATCGCGCAGGTCGTGTCCACGTCACCCATTCCAGTGGCGGTTTCCCAGAGAGCGTCCTCGAAGTCGTCGATCCGCCGCGCGGCGTTCCAGAGGACGAAGGGGACGGTGTCCGGCGACGTGATGCTGAGGCCGTTCCCAAGCGCGTTGACCGCGGTGGGCACGGACATGTCCGGGCCCAGATTTCTCGCTCGCTCGATGCCCGCGCGGACCTCGCCACCGGGTGTCAGGTCAATCGCAACGTCGAGCATTGCCGCGCCGGGACCGCGGGGCCGTTTCGGATCGGCCGCCCACGCCGCGGCGACGGCGACAGCGATCGCGCCCGCGATTCCCTCGGGGTGCGAGTGTGTGATCTCCGCCGACAGAGCCGCCTCGCGCGCGGCTTCCGCGAGGTTTCCGGCGTGCCACGCCCCCAGTGGCGCGACGCGCATCGCGGCGCCGTTACCGAGAGAGCCGGCGCCGGAAAACGCACCTTTGGATGCGGCCTGCCACCGCATGCCGATCTCGATTTGCCGCAGGATTTGCCGCGCGCCAGCGCCGTAGCCGCGATTCGGGTCGTGGGCGTGGTTGCGCGCGAACGTCGCGGCTAGCTCGTCCTGGTCGATGTGTCCGCATTTCGCCAGGACTTCCACGATCCCGATCGCCATCGCCGTGTCGTCTGTCCAGAACCAGGGAGGCGGGGCTGGGCGGCGTTGCTCGAAGCGTTTCACAATTGCGTCGGCGGAGGCGAAGAAGGTCTCGCCGAACGCGTCGCCGACGGAAAGACCCTCGAGTGAAACCAAGGCGCGTTGCAGCCGCGGGTCTGGCGCAGTTCGGTCGGATGGGCCTGTGTTCATACGGCTCTATCGTGCGTCGAAGCCAATGGTTCGCGCAAGCCCGCCCTATTCGCTCGGCGCCGTTAGAACTGCTTCCTTTGCCGCGAACTCGCAATCTTCAGCGCCTTCCGGTACTTCGTCACGGTCCGCCGTGCGATGTCGAGCCCTTCCGCCTTTGTCCACGATGTCGCCGTCGCTGAGCGGGCTTGCGTGATCTTCGGTGTCCACCAACTCCTTGATCCGACTCTGGACACTCACACGGCTCTGCGACTCCCCTTCCGAGGACTCGGTCGCGCCGCTGAAGAAGAACTTCATCGGGAAGATGCCGCGCGGGGTCTGGATGTACTTTTCGGAAATCGCACGCGAGACCGTCGAAACGTGCAACCCCAGCGCATCCGCGATTTCCTGCATCCTCAGCGGGTGGAGGTGGTTCACGCCGTGGTCGAGGAATCCGCGCTGGACTTTGACGAGCTCGCAGGCGATGCGGTAGAGCGTGGCCTGGCGCTGCTCGATCGAGCTGATCAGGCGCTTCGCACTCTCGATTTTCTTGCGGATGAAATCCTTTTCCTCGGGCTTGGTCTCGGCCTTGGCGAGGAGGTCGCGGTAGTAGTTGGAGACGCAGAGGCGCGGGATGTAGCCGTCCTCGAGCTTGACGATGTACTCGCCCTCGACGCCCTCGACGAGGACGTCGGGGAGGACGTAGGGGACGGATTCGTTGGTGTAGCTTGCGCCGGGGTGCGGGTTCAGCTGCCGGATCTGGTCGAGGATGTACTTGATGTCGTCCATGTCGCGGCCGGTCTCCCTCGCGATTTTCGGGAGCTTGTTCTGCCCGATGTCGTCGAGGTATTTCTCGATCAGCAGTTTCTTGATCTCGTATTCGTCGTCCCCGTGGTCGAGCTGCAGGAGCAGGCACTCCCTTGCGTTCCGCGCCCCGACGCCCGGGGGGTCCAGCTTCTGGATCCGCCCCAGCGCCACGTACATGTCGTTCACCGTCGCCAGGTGCGGCGCCAGGATCTCTTCCAGCGGCGCCTTCAGGTTCAGCTGGTCGTCCATCCCGTTCAGAAGCGCCAGTTTCAGCTCGCGGTCGATGTCGTCCTCCGCGATCCCGCGGATCACCTGCTTGCGCACCGTCTTCCCCGCGAACATCTCCGGGTCAACCTTGCGCACCGACTCGATGAACTCCTCCGCCGTCGACCGCAGAACCCGGTTCACTCCCTCCAGCAGCCCTTCCTCCACCACTTTTCCGTTCGCGTCCGTCAGCGAATCGAAGCGGTGCGGGATATAACCGTTGTCGTCGATGTTGTAGAGAAGGTACTCCCCGATCCGCTTGATTTTCTCCGGCATCTCCAGCGGGGCCCACTGGTCGAAGAGGCGCGTCTGGAGCGACGACCCCTTGGCCGGGGTGTTCATCAGCGCTTCCATCTTCTTGTCGGAAGAAGGGTCGTAGGTGTTGCCGCGCGGCCGCGTGTCGTAGTCGTCCTCGCGCTGGCGGTCGAGCGCCTCGAGGACCTCCTGCGTTTTGTCGCGCGGCGCCTCGGGGTCCTCCGCAGCGTTCAGGTTCGTCGGCTGCTCGATCCCTTTCGCCTCCTCGTGCTCGATCTGCTCTTCGTCCTCGACGAGCGTCGGGTTCTCCAGCTGCTCCGCCTTGACCGTTTCCAGCAGCTCGAGAATCGGCAGCTGCAGGATCTCGATCGACTGGATGATCTGCGGCGCGAGTTTCATCCGCTGCTGCAGACTGTGCGAAAGATGCGCTTCCATTCTCATGGCTACGCTCCCCCATTCGCGACTGCCCGCCGGCCGCCAATCGCGTCGGCGACGACGGCGCGAGAGGCGTGTTGAAGGGTACCACCGCTGGGAAGGCCGCGAGCGATCCGGCTGACCGCGATTCCGCGGCTTTCGAGTTTCTGCTGGAGGTGAAGGGCCGTGCCGTCGCCCTCGAGGGTGGGGTTGGTCGCGAGGATGACCTCGCGGACGCCTTCCCGGGTGCGGTCAAGCAGGCGGCTGACGGTCAGGTGTTCGGGGCCGACGCCTTCCATCGGGGCGATGCGGCCGGAAAGGACGTGGTATAGGCCGCGGTACGCGCCGGATTTTTCGATCGCCCAGAGGTCGCTCGGCTGCTCGACGACGCAGAGCGTGGAGCGGTCGCGAGTGGCGTCGGCGCAGATCGCGCACGGGTCCTGCTCCCCCACGTTGAAACATTTCGTGCACGACCGGACGTTCGCCCGCACATCCTCGATCGCCCGCGCCAGCCCCAGGGCCTCTTCCTTGGGCGTCCGCAGCAAATGCAGTGCGAGACGCTCGGCCGACTTGTCGCCTATTCCAGGGAGGCGCGACAACTCGGTGATCAGTCGGGTGAGGCTGGCAGACTGGAGAGTATCGGTCACGCCGCCCATTCTAGCCGAAGAGGCCGGGAATTTGCATGGGACCCGTGATCTTCTGCATTTCCGTCTCGTACATTTTTTGCGACTTCTCCATCGCCTGGTTCACCGCGGCGATCACCAGGTCCTCCAGCATCGTCACATCCGTCGGGTCAATCGCCTTCGGGTCGATCTTCACCCCGACGATCTGACGCGCCCCGTTCGCGTGCGCCACCACCAGGCCGCCCCCCGAATTCCCCTCGACGATGCGCTCCTTCAGGTCCTCCTGCGCCTTCGCCATCGACCGCTGCATGTCCTGCGCCTTCTTCATCAGGCCCTGCACATCGAATCCGCCGCCGCCGCCCTTCATGGGTGATCTCCGTGTAGTGGGACTCTGGAAGAGCGTATGAAACCACAGCGTGCCCGGCGGCGGAAAGAAATCGGGGCGAAGGGCCGGGGGTAACGGCCGGGGCCAAGGGCCGGGACGTACTGC
Organism: Planctomycetota bacterium; assembly: GCA_021413805.1. Classification (GTDB taxonomy): domain Bacteria; phylum Planctomycetota; class MHYJ01; order WSZJ01; family WSZJ01; genus WSZJ01. Next base: position 2,114 of record JAIOPR010000090.1, on the reverse strand, counting down.
CGGGGCACGAACAACAACGGATAGCCACGGGATTCCGTGAACCTGTCGGGGTGGCAGATGCACCGGCCTGAAGCCCCGGCCGTTCGCCCCGGCCTTAAGCCCCGGTCGCCGGCCCCGGCCCTATGCCCCGGTCTTTAGGCTCCTCGACGTTGGTCACGCGGGCGTCGAAGAGTTCCATCACTCGCCGGACGGCGGGGTCCAGCTCAATGTTTTTTTTTGAGGCGCGGCCGCGGACGCCGCTGCCGCCGCCGGCGCGGCCGAAATGCTGCTCGACGCCTCGATCTTCAGCCCGACCTTCTTCCCCATCGCGCGCTCCGCCGCCGATTCCAGGCGCGCACGGTTCAGGTCCAGGTAGCTCCGCAGGACTTCCGGGACGCGGATGACGACTCCCCCGGGACCGGCTTCTCCCTGCGCCTTGTCCACCGTCATCGCCAGGTCGCCGTCGCCGGCTTCGCGAAGAGCCCGTGAAATCGCGGCGAGGCCTGTTTCGCCCGAAGCGGCAGGCGCGGGGGCGGGCGTCGAGGCGAAAGCGGAAGACGCGGCCGGCACAACCGCGGGACGCGGTCCGGCCGGCAGCGCCGCCACCGGCCGCGAGGGACTCCCCTCCAGCCGGCGCACCAGTTCCTCAATCGTCGCCAGGTCCGCCAGCCGCGTCAGCTTCACCAGCGCCACTTCCGCCACGATCCGCGGGTCGCTCGCGTCGCGCAATCGGCGCTTCACGTCCGAAAGCAGCGACACCGCCGCCGCGAGTTCGTCCACCGAAAATGTTGCCGCCTGCGCCGCGAGCCGCTCCAGCGCGTCCGGCGCTTCCTCCACAAGCCCGGCTTCCTTCCCTGCCGCGCGGAGCAGCATCAGGCACCGCGCGTGCTCGATCAGGTCGTCCATGAAATCCGCCGGGTCGCGCCCGTTGGCGACGCTTCCGTCCAGCGCCTTCAGCACCGGCCCGAGTTCGCGCGCGCGGACATGGTCGAAAATCCGGAGGAGCGTCTCGCGCGGCAGGACGCCGACGAGGTCGATGACCGCCTTTTCCGTCAGGTGGCCGCCGCAGTACGCGATCGCCTGGTCCAGCAGCGACTGCGCATCCCGCATCGAGCCGCGCCCCGCCCGCCCCACCATCGCCAGCGCCGCTTCGTCCGCCTTCACCTTCTCCTTCTCGCAGATCTGCCGCAGCCGTTTCTGCACGTCCGCCGAAGTCACCCGGCGGAAATCGAAGCGCTGGCAGCGCGAGTGGATCGTGTCGGGGAGTTTTCCGGGCTCCGTCGTGGCGAAGATGAACTTCACGTGCGGCGGCGGTTCCTCGAGCGTCTTCAGGAACGCGTCGAACGCGCTCGCCGTCACCCGGTGCGCTTCGTCGAGGATGTAGACCTTGTACCGGGCGCGAAGCGGCGCGTACCGGATTCCCTCGCGGAGCGCCCGGATGTCGTCCACCGAGTTGTGCGAGGCCGCGTCGATCTCGATCACATCGGGGTCGGTCCCCTCGATCGTGGCCCGGCAGATCTCGCACACACCGCAAGGCTCGGGCGTCGGCCCTTTCTCACAGTTCAGCGCCCGCGCGAAGATCCGCGCCATCGACGTCTTCCCGACGCCGCGGCTGCCCGTGAAAATGTACGCGTGCCCCACGCGTTTCTCGCGAATCGCGTTCTGGAGTGTCGTCGCGACGTGCTCCTGGCCGACGACCTCTTCAAAGGTCGAGGGCCGGTAGCGGCGCGCGATGACGGTATAGCCGGGGGCGGTTGTTTCGTTGGCCATTCGCAGTGGTAAAAAAAGACCCTTGGCAGGACCGTGCTCCCGTCGGCGACCCACGGCACCGGAAGGGCTTCGTTTAGGGTTGCTCCGGTCAGGGCCTGGCCCGGTTCACGAGCCTTCCTTGCATGGGGCCGACGATCAACGCCGTGCCCTGCCAAGGGCGAAAAGACTTTAAGGGAATCTGTGGTGCCCGCCTAGAAGTTCCAGGCGAGCAATACGAGCTGTCCGCAGGAGCGTACGCGAGCGAGCGAAGCGATGCGAGCCCCGGTCAGGAACCGTTTTTCATGTCAGGTCGGCGAGCGAGCGCGGGGCGAGGACGCCGGGGTTGGCGGGCGCGCGCAAGGTGCGCGCCCCCCACCCCGGCGCCC
>JAIOPR010000145.1 GCA_021413805.1 Planctomycetota bacterium | reverse complement strand
CGCTGAACATCATGCTGACGCGCGGCGAAAAACCGGCGGACGCACGCAGCTCGCGGCCCGACTCAACGCCGTTCGGGGGGGCGCTGAAGCGCTTCTTCTCGTGGGCGTCGATTGCAGGCCGGTCCGGGCCGGTGGCGCCGTCGGCGACGCTTCCGGGCACCGCGGAAAGCCCTGAAGAAGCGGGGATGCCGTCGCCGGAGTGGCGCGACCGGGCGGTGGTGATCGATTTCGGGCTGGCGCGCGACGGGGGGACCGCGACGCACCTGACGGTGAGCGGGGCGATCATGGGGACGCCGGCGTACATGGCGCCGGAGCAGGCGCGCGGCGACCGCAAGGCGATCGGCCCGGCGACGGACGTCTACGGGCTCGGCGCGACGCTTTACGAAATGCTCACGCTTCGGCCGCCGTTCGGGGGCGAGACGATGGGCGAGGTCATTTCACATGTCGTGAACGACGAGCCGGTCCCGGTGCGGTCGCTCAACCCGCTCGTCGATCGCGACCTGGAAACGATCGTGCAGAAGGCGATGGAGAAGGAGCCGGCGCGTCGCTACGCATCCGCCGCAGAGATGGCCCAGGACCTCGACCACTGGCTCGCCGGCGAGCCGATCCAGGCGCGCCGGGCCAGCCTTGTCTATCGAATCCGCAAAAAGATCGACCGCAACCGTTTGGCGTCCGCGGCGATCGCCACCGCGGCGGCCCTGGTCCTCGTGGGGGCGTGGCTGACGCTCTCGCCGGGAGAAATCGAGTTGACGGGAAGGGACCTCGAAGGCTCCACAGTGACCGTCGATGGAACTTCACGCACCGGGCCGGTGATCCGCGTCTGGCCGCCCGGGAAGCACGTGGTGCGTGTGAAACGCGACGAGTTTGCGGATTTCAGTGAAGAGGTCGAAGTTTCGGCGAACAAGAAAACTCCAGTCCCGGTCGCGCTCGTTTCGCGCTTCGGCACCATCGCAGTCACCACCGTGCCCGCAGGAGCAGAAGTCTGGTTGCAGGAAATGCGGCTGGGGACGACGCCGCTGGAGGATGCGAAGGTCCCGACCGGGGAGCATTTGCTGGAACTCCGGCTTCGCAACTACGTGACGGCACAGGCGTCGGTCCGGGTGAAGCCCGGGGTCGCGACGCCACGCGTTGAACGGGTGCTGGTCCACGAAACGGGAACGCTGACGCTGACAGCCGACCCGCCGGAACTCGGCGTCGACCTCTACCCCGAAGGCTCGACTGACCCGATCATCGCCGCCGCGCCGGCGAAGGACTACGCGCTGGCCACGGGGCGCTACAGGGCCGTGGCCCACGCGCGGAATTACCACGAACGCGAATTCCAGGTCGAGATCCGCGCCGGTGAGGATTTCAAGCGCAACATCACGCTTCCCTCCCTCATCCGGTGGCGCACGACGGCGGATTACATCTGCGAAGCGGTGACAAGCGCGGACCTGAACGGGGACGGGCATCCCGACATTGTCGTCGCCAGCAAAATGCCGCCGCGGATCCGGGCGGTGGACGGCCGCAATGGCGAGCTCATCTGGATCACGCGGAAACCCTCCATGACGATCAGCTGGGGCCTCCCGATGAGCATCGTGGACCTCGACGGCGACCTCGAACCCGAACTCGTGTACGCCGCCGGCGATCGTTTCGTTGTCCTCGACGCCCGGACAGGAATCGAAGAGGACGCCCACGACTTTCCAGGCCTCCGGAACGCCGCCGATTGGGGTGACCTCGATGGCGACGGGCTTCCCGATTTCGTCGCGCAAACCAACTCGTCGGCGGTCGCGCTTCGGGGATTCGACGCGAAACGCTTCTGGAGCGTCCCGACGCGCGGATGGCCGACCATGGGCCGCGCGGACATGGACGGGGACGGCATCGGCGACGCCGCGATCGGGAATGCCGTCGCGGGATTCGAGGCCGTGAACGGCCGCTCGGGGGAAGTGCTCTGGCGGCGGCTGGACCTGAAGGATGTGATGATCCAGCTCTGCGTGGACGTGGACGGCGACGGGAGTGAGGACGTCCTCGCGTCAAACCCGGAATTCGCGATGCTGGCGCTTTCGGGAAAGACCGGGGCCACCCTGTGGACAACCCCGCCGGACGGCCTTGGCGAGACATTCTCCCCCGTCGTCGCGGATCTCGATGGCGATGGGACGCGCGAGCTGGTGCTGTGCCGCCAGACGCTGCTCGAGGTCCGCAACCTCGCGACCGGGAAGATCGTCGTCACCCAGCCGATCTCCCCGGGGTTCCGCCCCGCTCCCTGCGACCTCGACGGCGACGGCGGCGCCGAACTCATCGTCGCCGGCCGCGGAAAAATCATGGCCTACAAGCCTTTCACGGACGTCACCCTCTGGACCTCCGATATCGACTACGGCGGTAGCGGCGGGTCTCCCCTGCTCGACGACTTTGACGGGGACGGATTCCAGGACTTCGCCATCGCCTCCCACGAGGGAGCCATCGCCGTCCTCTCCGCCTCGAACCCGCCGCTTCTCTGGAGACAAAACGGGCCGAGCGGTCACGCCTCGGAGGCCGAAGTCCTCGGGAATCCCCCGCGGTTCGTGTTCACGCCGGGCCCCCCGCACCGCCTGCTGGACCCGCTCGACGGGCGCGTTCTCGCAGAACTCCCGCTGGGGGCCTGCAACCTCTCCCAGACCTTCGATGCCCACGAGCCCTTCCAGCTCGCCCTCGACGGCCAGGAACGCGCCCTCCTGGAAGTCCAGTCCAACCCGCCCGCGCTTCGGCTGCTCTGGAACAAGCCGGACAAGCCGCTTCTCTCCCAGCCCACCCTGATCGACGTCAATGGCGACGGGGTGCTGGATTTGCTTTGCGGCGACCAGGAAAGCGGCCCCGGCGTCCGCGCCGCCGATGGCCGCACCGGTGACCTCCTGTGGACCGCCAACCTCACCCGCCCCTGGCGCGCCGACATCGCCTCGTGGGACGGCGCGGTCTGGATCCCCGCCGGTTCCGCGCTTCACGGAATCGACCCTGCGAGTGGCGAAGAGAAGCGCCGGATCGAAACGGGTTCTGCCGCGCAAGGCGCCGTGGTCTACCAGGGCGACCTCCTGGTCTGGAACGCCGCCGGCAGCGTGTGGCGCTTCCGCCGCGGCCCGAACTCCTCCCCTGACATCGTCTGGCAACACGACCTCGGCATCGGCCTGTCGACGCGCGCGATTTCGTGCTCGGAATCGCTTCTCACCGCCAGCGGAGGCCGCGCGACCACCGTGGCGCTCGACCCGAAAACCGGTGAAGAAAGGTGGCGGCGGGCGCTGGAGCAGGGCTCCTCGGCCGGCGCAGGGCTTTGCGACCTCGACGGGGACGGATTGCCTGAAGTCGCCGTCGCGGGATTCGAAAACGGGTGGCTGTGGGTGCTCTCCGGGAAGACCGGGGAAATCGTCTGGTCCTGGCGCGTCGGTTACGTCATCGGCTGGGCACGCCCCGTCTGGGCGGACCTCGACCACGACGGCGCCCCCGAACTCGTCGCGACCTGCCGCGATGGGCGGGTGTACGCGTTCAAGGTGATGCTGAAGCGCGCCCCGGTGATTTCCTGGCTTCGACCTGCCGCCGACGCCGCCGTCGCGAAAGTGGCGTCCGACGCCGAGTGGCGCCGGCGGGCCGTGCTCGAAGCGCGCCGACAGGGGCAATGGGCAACGGTCGTTTCGCTTGCGGAAGGCACGGCGGACCCGTACATCGCCGTCGAGGGAGTCCGCGCCGCGGCACGCCTGGCCGACTCCGCGGCGCTCGCCCGCTTCGCGAACCTCGCCCGGCGCCTCCATGTCGACCGGGCGGATGTGGACCTGGCCGCGACGGCGGCGGAAGCGCCCGAAGCGAGGGCGGCCGCGATGCGGAAAGTCCTGCTCGAAGCCCCGCTCGGGCAACTGGCGGGACTCACGGCGCCGGTGCCAAGCCTGGAGGCGGCCTGGCAGGAAGCGCTGGCGACTGCGGCCACGGAGGTCGAGCGGTCCGGCGACCCGGAGCGCGCCGTGGCGATTCACGGCCTCCGGAAGGATTTCGCTTCTGCAAACGCCGCCTTTGAGCGGGTCAGCCGAGACCATGCGCCGGGAAGCAGGCTACGGCTGGCGCGGGGCCGCGCGGCCGCCGCGGCCGGCGAATACTCGATTGCGCGAGAAGAGTTCCGGGTCGTCGCCGCGGACCCTTCCGTCGGGGCGCAGGCGCAGCTGGAATTGGAACAGCTGAATCGCCTCGCGGACCAGTCCGCCGCCGCGATGCGCGCCGGGTTCGCCCGTGGAGAGCACGCGACGGCCGCCGAGGCCGGGGAGCGGCTGATGAAGCTCCGCCCGAACGACCCTGACGCCTGGAACGAATTCGCCTGGGTCGCCGCCAATTCCCCGGGCCTCCCTCCCGACCTCGCCACCCGCGCCGTCGCCGTCGCCCGCCACGCCCTCGATCTCCTTGAGTCCACCGGCGCCGGTCCCGGTGAAGCCCGCGCGGGCACCCTCGACACACTCGCCGTCGCGCTCTTCGCCGCCGGCGACAAGGAAGGAGCGATGAGCGCGGAGAAAGAAGCGCTGGCGATGCCGGTCAGCGACGGCCTGCATGAGGAAATGGCCAATCGCCTGCGCGACTGGGAGAAGGCGCCGAAATAAGGTCAAGCGAACCCCCGGCGTCCCCGGGGCGATGAACCCCAGGCTCTTCACGAAAGATCGCCCCATCACCGACCCGCACAAGCCGCCGTTCGTCATCCCCGCCGGGACGCAGGTCGTCTCGCGCGTCGAAATCCAGGACGCCTCGGGCGCCCGGCTGCACCCGCACGGCGCCGTCGGGATCGTCGTGAAATCGCCGGCGGACGCGACCCATTCCTACCGCGTGCGGTTTCCGGACGGGTTCGAGGCGTCGCTGAAGCGGACGGAGATCGAGGTGAGGAAGGCGTCGCCGCGCGAAGCGCTGGCAACCGCCGGGAAGGAGATCGCGGAAGGCGACCTGTTCGAGTGCGTAATCTACCGCGTCGTCATCGGCTCGCGGGCGTACGGTCTCGACCACGAAGGCTCCGACACCGACCGCCGGGGGATCTACCTGCCTCCCGCGGACCGGCACTGGTCGCTCTTCGGCGTCCCCGAACAACTCGAGAACGACGCGACGCAGGAGTGCTACTGGGAGCTCCAGAAATTCGTGACGATGGCGCTCAAGGCGAACCCGAACGTGCTCGAATGCCTCTGGTCGCCGCTCGTCGAGAAAGCTGAGCCGGTGGCGCAGGATCTGCTCGCGATGCGCGACGCCTTCCTCTCGAAAATGATCTACCAGACTTACAACGGCTACGTGATCTCGCAGTTCCGCAAACTCGAGCAGGACCTCCGGAACCGCGAAACGTTCCGCTGGAAGCACGCGATGCACCTCATCCGGCTGCTCCTCTCCGGCGTGACGGCTCTCCGGGAAGGGCGCGTCCCGGTGCGGGTCGAGGAACACCGCGAGCGGCTTTTGGCCATCCGGCACGGGAAAACCGAATGGGCCGAAGTAGACGCGTGGCGGGTCCAGCTGCACAAAGAGTTCGACGCCGCGTTCGCTTCGACCAGCCTTCCCGATCGCCCTGACTACGAAAAAGTGAACGATTTCCTGATCCGCGCCCGGAGGAGTGCCCTGTGATCCCGATCGATCCCCGCGCCGCTGCGGCCGTCCGCGAACACCCCCACCGACTCGTCTTTGCGACCGTGAGCGGGGCGCACCTCTACGGATTTCCCTCCCCCGACTCCGACTGGGACCTCCGCGGCGCCCACGTCGTCCCCGTCGAGGAGATGGCCCGGCTCGAGCCGCGCGACGACACGGTCCAGACGACCGGCATCCGCGAAGGCCTCGAGATCGACTTCGTCACCCACGACGTCCGCAAGTTCTTCGGGCTCATCCTCAAGCGGAATGGCTACGTCCTCGAGCAGGTCTTCTCCCCCATCGTCGTGACGACGTCCCTGGCGCACGAAGAGCTGAAGGAAATCTCCCGCCGCTGCGTCACGAAACACCACGCGCACCACTACCTCGGGTTCGCCGCCACCGAACGCAAACTCTTCCAGAAGGAAAGCCCGCCCCGGGTCAAGCCGCTTCTCTACATCTACCGCGTTCTCCTGACCGGCATCCACCTGATGCACACGGGGGAAATCCTCGCGCACCTCCCCTCGCTGGCGGCTGAAGCGCGGCTTCCGTACATCGACGAACTCATCCGCTTCAAGGTCGAGGCCAAGGAACGCGCTGTCCTCGCCCGCGCCGACCTCGATTTCCACGAACGCGAGCACGACCGGCTGGTGCGCGAACTGGAAGCCGCTTCCGCGGCGAGTTCCCTTCCGGATGCACCGTCGGGGCGCGCTGCGCTGGACGACCTGCTCGTCCGCATCAGGCTCGGAAAAGCCTGAACTCTACTTCGGTTCTTCGACGATCTTGAGCGCGAAGGGCATCGCCGCGGTCCGGTACCCGTCCACGATGCGGCGTTCCTTCTCGGAGAACGAGTGCCGCCACCAGATGCGGGCGTCCTTCACGTGTTCCTTGCCGGGTTGCGCCGCCTCGGAAACGAGGATCACGTCGTCCACGGC
>JAIOPR010000144.1 GCA_021413805.1 Planctomycetota bacterium | reverse complement strand
GGCGCTTGCGGAATTCGGCAAGTGGCTTGGCGAGGGCGGGCGGGAGGAGTTGGAGAACCTGGGCGCGCTGGATTTCCGCGGGTTGCCCGGGTTGCGGGTGTTCGGCGCGAAGGACGACGTGATCGAAGCGGCGGACCCGCTGAATACGCAGATCCTGATCGACCTCGGGGGGAACGACACCTGGAAGGGGCGGCTGGCGGCGTCGAACGGTCCTTCGGATCCGCTGTCGGTGGTCATCGACCTGGGCGGAGACGACACCTACGACTCCGGCGGCGAGTCGTTCGCGCTGGGCTGCGGCGTTTTCGGGCTCGGGGCGATTTTCGATCTTTCGGGGAACGACAAATACACGGTGAAAGATTCAGGGCTGGGGTGCGGGTGGTTCGGGACGGGGATGGTGTGGGACGCGGCGGGGAACGACGAGTACGTGGTGAAAGGGAAGTGGGGCGAAGGGGCGGCGCACATGGGGGCGGGGCTGCTGGTCGATCTCGCGGGGAACGACAAGTATGAATGCGCGGAGCAGTCGCAGGGCCTGGGCTCGACGCTCGGCTGCGGGCTGCTGCTGGATCTCGAGGGGAACGACGCGTACGTCTGCCGCGACGACGGGAACGTGAGCGCGCTCTACCTGAACCAGTCGGTCGCGATGGCGCAGGGCTGCGGCTACGGCCGGCGGGCGGACATCGGCGACGGGCGCAGCCTCGCCGGCGGCTGGGGGCTGCTCGTGGACGGCGCGGGGGACGATCGTTACCACGCCCAGTGCTGGTCGCAGGGGTGCGGCTACTGGTGGAGCATCGGCGTGCTCGAGGACCGCGGCGGGAACGACGTCTACGAGAACGGGAAATACTCGCTCGGCGCCGGCGCCCACTACGCCATCGGCGTCCAGGTGGACCTCGCCGGCGACGACAACTACAACGTCGGCATCACCACCACGAAAAACCAGTTCCAGGGCCACGCCCGCGACGGATCCATCGGCATCTCCATCGACGGCGACGGCAACGACCACTATTGCCTCAAGAACATGTGCGCCGGCTGCGCCGACCTCGTCAGCGTCGCGATTTTCTGGGACCGCCGCGGCGACGACATCTACGAAGCGGCCATGGAAAAGGACCTCGGCGACGCGCCCCCGTTCGGCTCCGCTACGATTTACCCCCCGGAACGATCCTTCCGCGACGACATCCCCACGATCGGGCTGTTCCTCGACACGGGCGGCAACGACAAGTATTCAGGCGACCCTCGCGGCGATTCCGGTGCCCGCGACGGCGCCTCCTGGCTGGAGCACCGCGGGCCGGCGTCCTTCGGTTTCGGTCTCGACGCGCCGATATACAAGTGAGTCCCGCCGAAACCCGTTAGTATCCCCGAAACTTCACCCCAGGAGAATCCCATGGCCGACCCGAAAATTGCCGATCGCCGCCCCGCCGTCCTCGACCTCGACCCCGCCACCTACCACTGGTGCGCCTGCGGCAGCTCCAAGAAGGGGCCTTTCTGCGACGGCTCGCACAAGGGCAGCACCTTCGCCCCGAAGGCGTTCACGCTCCCCGCGAAGACCAAGGTCGCGCTGTGCCAGTGCAAGCACTCGAAGAACGGGCACCTCTGCGACGGGTCGCACAAGCATCTGCCGCCGGTGTAGGGGCGGCGCTGCTACTTCCGCCCCTTCAGCGTCAGCTGGTTCGTCGCCGATCCCGTGGGCGTCTCCTGCTGGACCACGATTTTCGACATCAGGCCGGTGTCTTTGTCGTAGGTCGTGTCCACGCGGTGAATGCGGCCGGACTCCCGAAGCGTCACGGAGTCCTTCGCGACGCGGAGGACGACCATCTTCGTCCCGATAATGTCGTTCGTCTCGAGGACCTGCTCTTCTTTCAGCTCCGCGAGACCGTCCTGGGGGATCCAGAGGCCGCCCAGGCTCGCGTTTCCCGCGGAGAAATTCTGCGTGCCCTCGCTCGCCGGCAGGCCTGGATTCTCGGTCAGGCTCTTCAGCACGAAGCGCAGCCAACCCTCCTTGCGAGCGACGGACGTGATGGATGCGGAGGTGCGGACGCTGTATTCGACGCCGGAAATCACCGCGGAACTGCTTCCCTCGTACTGGATTTCGCGGAAAGTGCCGACCCAGGCCGGCGCGGGCTTTTTCTTCCAGGGGAGGTCGATGACCTTCGAATCCCAGAGCGCGGCGGTGGAAGTGTGCGTGCTGCCCTCGACCTTCTGCATCTGGCCGTTGGGGAATCTTGTGAAGGTCGGCTCGCTGATCAGGGCGGAAGCGTGAAAAATCTTGATCCCGGTTTCGAGGTCGAACACCTGCGCGGTGTAACTGCTCGCGCTTTCGGTGGTGATGCGGATCGCGTTGTATTTGTGGTTGTTCACGACGTACGACTGCCGCAGGACCACGCAGCCGTCGTCCTTCGAGTCCTTGAGCTTCGCCAGCGCTTCCGGGTGAATCCAGAAGGGCCCGCCGCACCCGGCGTTCGAAACGAATCCCTCGTTGGCGGACGCCGAAACGATGTTGGTCGCGGGGTTGAGCAGGTAGGCCGAGGTCGAAATCGCCGCGACCTCGTTGTCGATGTGGCCGACGCGGACGACCGTGTACCCCACGCCGCCTGAATTTCCCGTCTCGAACCGCTTCTCACTCTCCTTCACAACCCAGTTGCCGCTGCCGTCGAGGACGAGCCGGATGCGCTGGCCGACGACGGTGGCATTCGTGCCGAAATAGGTGAGGCGGGTGCCGGGGCGGATCGCATCGGGGGCGCCGAGGGCGATGGCGTCGGGGGCGAGGGGAGCATTGACGCTCGGGTCGGGGACGTCCGCAGTCACGGCGAGGCCGAGGGAAAGTAATGCGAAGCAGGTCAGCGCGAACCGGGCGGTCATGGGGTTCTCCTTGGGTGGGGATGGTAGCCGCGAACGCTATCCCGGCCCGAGCTTCTTGTGCGCCGGGCATTCGCACCACTTGTCGCCGGGCGCCGGGCACGTCTTCGCCAGCGCGACGTCCGCTTCGCACGCCCCCTCCGGAAACGGCCCCCGGACCGCGACGCGCGAATCGCCGATGAACACGTCGAGGTACTCTTCGACCATCCAGACCCGGCAGGCGCCGCAGAAATACCACGAGCGGGTTTCCTCGTCGCCGTAGACGAAGACGCTGATGAACGCCTTCCGGCGCTGCACGGGGCCGAGATCCGCGCCGCATTTCCCGCAGGTAAGAGTTTCCACGATGGCCATCATGCCATCCCGTGGGGCTAAACGCACCGCGGGACAGGGGCTCGCCAATTCCGGCCTTCCGGTCCACCGGCGATCGTGTACCGTCCTGCGCGTGAACCCGGCTCCCGACGCGCGAGGACTTTGTTCGACCTGCTGCCACGTTCGAATTCTCAAATCGGCCCGGGGCGGGTGCTTCGTGATGTGCGCGAAGGCCGCCACGGATCAGCGCTTTGCGAAGTACCCGCGATTGCCGGTGGCGGACTGCGCCGGGCATACGCCGGTCACGCCAGGGCCGAAGCTCTGAATTGGCTTTCCGCCGAATCCGTGACGCGATAGGCTCCGACATGCTTCTGATAAGGGGGTCCATCGTGAAAACGCTATCGATTGCCGCCGCAGTTTTCCTCGCCTTCTCATCGATCGCTTCCGCGCAATCGAACGATGACTTGAAGAAGCGCAAAGAAAAGGAGCTCCAGGAGCCCTTCCTCAAGAAAGCCGCCTGGATCCTCGACTACGACAAGGCGCTGGCGGCGGCGAAGAAATCGGGGAAGCCGATTTTTGCGTATTTCACGCGCTCGTATGCCGACTGACCCTATTGCAAGCAGGTTGAGGGCGGCGCCCTCAGCGACAAGGAGTTCCCGAAGTTCGCGGCGAAGGTAGAACTGTTCTGCCACGTGACGACGCACATCGAGAATGAGCCGCACGACAAGCTGCTGGAGGAAAAGGGCGGCGGCGGGTTCCCGACGATCCTGATCCTGGACGCGGACGGGAACATGATCGGGCGGCACGTCGGGGAGCGGACGGTCGCGGAGTTCGACAAGCGGGTGGCGAAGGCAGTGGCGTACCTGGCTGCGAAGAAGAAAGCGGCGGACGGGGACAAGTCGGCTGGGATCGACGTCGCGATCGCGGACCTCGAGCTCGGGACGGTGACGGCAGAAGAGGCTAAGAAAAAAATCGCGGCGCTGGGGCCCCCGACACCCGAGCAGCAGGCGCAGCTGGACGGGGTCCTCGTGAACGCGGAGGTCACGGCCGTCATGACCGCGGCCGGCAAGGACAAGATCGCGGCGGGGAAGAAATTTGCCGAGATGAAGACGGCGGGCAGGATTCCTTCGGGATACAAGGAGACGGACACCTTCTACAGCCGGATCCTGGACTACGCCGAGAGCGAAAAGGACGCGAAGCTGTTCGAAGAAGCGCTGGGCAAGCTGAAGGAGAAATTTGCGAGCAACCCGAACACGAAAAAGTTCTTTGAAGGCAAGGACGCGATCCTGCAGAAGTTGAAGTCGGGGAAGTAGGGGCGGGCGGCATTTCCCGGACCCGGGGTTACCCGCAGGCCGGTTGAATTCGCGAGGGTTTCAAGCATGGCCAGGTTCCCCGCTTGCGGGGCCCTGGCCATATCGCAAAATTGCACGGCGCCGCAGCTAAAGCATTGCGTGCGCAACTGCACGATCTGGTAACCTCGCGCCCTTCCGTGGGGCCGGCACCAAGTCGCTCCGGGGTGGGGAAGCAGAGCCTTCCCGAAACGCAGGAATCCATGCTAAGGAGATTCGAGGATGATCACGGGACGCAGATTTCTGACGCTTGCCCTGGTTGTCGGCCTTTGCGCGCTGGCGGCGGCGGGATGCAGCCGGAGGCGCAGCAAGGGGTCCACGACGACCACCAGCACGGATATCTTCACGACGGACGAGTTTCCCGGCGCTTCGGTTCAGGACAACAACGTCGCCGACGACAAGCAGGCGTTCAGCGTCGCCGGGGCGGACGTCAGCAGCGGCCTTGCCGCGGACCTGCAGGTGATCTACAACGGCGATCGCTGCGTCGCGATCGCGACGTACACGGTCATCGTCCCCGGCGGCACCATCCGGTACGCGCATTACTACGATGGATCGTGGACCCCGCCCGTCGCGCTCGGCGCCTTTGATTGCGTGCTGACCTCCGTGGGTTCGACGGCCGCGGTGGCGTTCCTCAACACCGGGGATCACCCGAGCGACCTCGCGCAGGAGCGCAACGGCGATGCCATCATCCTGTGGACGGCGGACGACGGCGCGGGCGCTGCCGGCGATGGGGTCAACAGGAACCTCTGGGCGACCTACTTTCACGCCCAGAACGCCGGCGACATTGCGCTGAACTACGGCTTCGAGCCCTTCGCGCAGCGTCTCTCGAACGAAGATGACACGAACGAGGACGTCTCGACCTTCGGGTTCGTTTCAGACGGCCTCTGCGGGGAAGCGCGCTGGGACGACGGGTTCGTCAACTACCAGTGGGGCGACGAAACGACTGAGATCATCGCCTTCTGGCGCCAGTCGCAGGACAACGACCCGGTGGCCCTGTACCAGGACGACGAGTACTGGGCCTTCTCCCGGTTCGACCTCGGCGCGGCGGTCACGTTGGATCTTCCCCTCACCGGCAGCACCGCCACTCGCGGCTCCATCCTCGGTTTCGGCGCTTCGGATAGCGGCCTGACGAGCGAAGAGTCAGAGGTGTTCAGCGAGTTCATTTCCTACAACAACGTGCTTTTCTTCAAGGTGTCGGATGATGCCGACGCCGGCAGCCTTGGCGGGTATGCCGCCGCGGCGCAGACGGGTTACGGAGGAGCGTTGTCCGCCGAAGACAAGATTACGGTGCAGGAGGTGGCATTCGGGCTGGGAACGGCGACGGTGAGCTCCCCGGCGACGCTTCATGCGGCCACCCCGTCAGCCGCGATCGGCGACATGAACCAGTGCAATGCCGATTATGCGATGGACAAGGGTGGGTTCGTCGGCCGAATGAATTCCGTGTACGGTTCAGACCAGGGCCTGGCGACGTTGACGGTGTTTTCGCTTCAGCTGGTGACCGATCCGGACACGGTGTTCGGCCAGGTCACGGCCGACGGGCGTCTCGGCGTGACGGAGATCAATGAGTCTACCGGCGCGCTTATCGCGGGGGGCGCTTCCTTCCTCGACGGCGAAGACAGCGACATTTCAGATTCGGTATTCTTCTTCGACAGCCGGATGAGCCGGAATGGCGATTACATCTGGGCCGCGTGGCTGGAGAACATCGATGCCGGCGGGGCCGGCGCGACGACCGAGGACCAGACCGGGGTGTTCGCGGCCGAGTACATCACGACGCGCATCCAGGAAGACGGGACGTACCCGGTGCCGCCGGGGATCGGCTCGACGCTGAGCGGCTTCTTCCAGCTCAACGCCATCATCACGCTGGTCGCTGTCGGTCAGCCGGTCGCGGGATTCGAATTCCAGAGCGCCCTCGGGTACGTCTGCGGTCTCCAGTCCGACCCCGACGTCATGCACATCTTCTTCGAGCACAGCGACACCACGGGCGACGCGATCTGGGAGACCCGTCTCACCGCGGACCTGGATCCTTTGACCGGCGGGTGCTCGCCTTCGGTCACGGTCACCCTGTGGGAAGGATTCTCCCTCGAGGCCGACCAGGTTGACTGGATCCAGTACGGCCCCCGGGTCAACCATTACGACTGGAAGTCGATCGACAGCGGCGACGGTGGCGATGTCCTGACATTCTATGAGCAGGACATCGACGCGACCGGCTCGACCGATTACCGGATGCACTCCGAGAAGAACGGCGTCGCGGGCGGCAAGATCGAGATCGACAGCTTCACGCCGGACCGCCAGGTCAGTAATTTCGACCTCGTCTACTACGCCGCGACCGAACCCGGAAGCAGCATCGGCGTGTTCGACATCCTGTCGCTTGAAGATTCGGACGACCGGCCGAAAGGCGCGGACGCCGTGGACGTTTTCTTCTCCGAGAGCCAGGTCAGCGAAGTGGATGGTCTCCCTCTCTTTTACCGCACGCGGCGTTTCTCGCCCGGCGACCTGAGCGTCCCGTTTGGCGACCAGTTCACGCCCAGCGCCGGGTCGTTCTTCGAAGATCCGTTCTATCCTGGCGTCCCGGGCCAGAGCATGACGTCGAACTCGCTCATCGACATCGCCGGTGACGGTGACATGCCGGTGAACGGCAGCACCGTCGGCCTCTACTTCGTGCAGGGGTCGCGCGTCTATTACCAGGAGAGCGACTCGAGCGCCGACAACGGTGAGCTTTCCTGGGCCAACGACGAAGGCGTCTCCAACCCGTTCCTGGTGGACGACGACAACGACGCGGAAGTGCAGAACTTCGCGGGCCTCTTCCTCCGTTCCTGCGCCTGCAACACGCTCGACTGCTCGATGGTGTTCTGGACGAAGGCGTACGGTTCCGGCTCAGGCGGCGGCACTTCGCTGAGGCTGCAGGTCCGGGTCCGGGACGGAAACGGCAACTAGCCAGACCAGGGAAGCGACTTCTGCCGGGCCCCGGAATATCCATCGGGGCCCGGCTTGTTTTCCGGGGTGACTCGGTCGCGCATTCCTGAAACCGCATTCCAGAGGTGCCGGATGTCGAGGCTTTCGAGCATTTCCCTCGCGCTCTCTGTCGCCGCCCTGGCCGCCGTGACCTGGGTCGGGGTCCTGGCGCGCGGAATCCGCGCAGACCTGGACCAGCTTTCGCAGAATTCCGGCCGCCCCGGCGCGTCCGCCGCCGCAAAATCGCCGGAACTTCCCGCCGACCTGATGGCGGAACTCAAACGGCTGCGTGCCGAAGCGGCGGACCTGCGCAAGTCCCTCTCCGCCGTGGGGACTGGTGCCTCGGGTGAGGCGCTCACCGTTGCCGATGTGAAACGCGTGATCGAGGAGTTCCAGGCCCGGGAGGCCCGCGAACGACGTGCGAAGGAATGGGAAGCGCGCAAACCGGAGCTGCGCCAGAACGCGAACAAATGGCTGGCCGGCGCGAGCCGGGAACTCGGTCTCGACGAAGCGCAGGCCCGCCAGGTTGCGGAAATCCGCCAGGAACACGTTGACCGGTACGTGAAGCTGATGGTCGAGCCCGACACGGAGCTGGTTGAAAACCCTGTCACTCACGAACGCCACGCCCGGTTTGTCGATGACATGGAGAACCTCGGAAGGGAAATGGACGACCGCATCCGCGCGGTCCTCAAACCGGAGCAGCTGGGCAAGTTCGACTCCGTGCCGAAATTCTCCCCGCACTAGCCGCTGTCCCCTGCACCCCGAGGAATCGATGAGCGATAAGGCAACGAGGTTCGACATCGCCGCGGGGGTGCTTTCGGCGGCGGTACTCGCCGTCGCCGTCGTACTCGGGCTCTTCCTCCAGTCCTGGGGCAATGAGCTCGATGCGCTCCTGGATCGGGCCGCCGCGCAATCGCCCAAGGACTCCAGGGAAGCGGACCGCATGGCGCTTCAGCAGTGGAACTCCCTCGTGGAATCGGTCCGTGGCGAGCTGCGTTCCACGGCTAAGGAACTCGACGCCGACCGGGCGGTGATTGCGGACATGCGCCCCGCGAACCCGGGAGGGACGGCGGTGACGCCGGAGAATCCCCGGGTTTCGCGTGCCGACCTTCCGGCGGTCATCGCGCGGGAAACCGGGACGATCCGCCGTGAGGCGGAGGTGAAAGAAGCGCGCCGGCTGTCGGCGGCGATGGTGGCCGGGGCGGTCCACACGGCCGAGCTTCTCGCGCCGTCCCTGGGCCTCAGCGCCGACCAGGTGACGAAGATGCAGGGGATCCTGACGGAGGAAGGCGAAGCCTGCCGCAGGCTGCTCGAGTCGCCGGACCGCGGCGCCGACTACCAGGCGCAGGCCGGGGCGATCATCGCCCGCACCGAGGAGAGGATCCGACCGGTTCTCAACGAAAGCCAGGTCAAGGCCTACGAGCGCGCCAGGGCCGACTGGTGGGGCCCCGGCCTCAACTACGCACGTCCCGGCAAGCCCAAACCCGAGAAAAAGTAGCGGGCAGGCATCGTCAGCGGAGCGGCCCCAGCGGGATTGTGAACTCGTCCACCGGCGGCGGGCTGGAGAACGATCCGCCGGCGGGCGCCTTGTCCACGGCCACAAACCGACCGCGGATTTCCTGCGCGTGAAATTCCAGCACGACGAAGTGAAAGTGGCCCTCGATCAGCACCCGTGAGCTGGCCACGCGTTCGGGAGCCTCGTGGCCTGGCGGGGCTCCGCCGCCGCTGGCGACGACGAAAGTCGCGGAAGGGCCCCCGGGGCGCGGGAGTTCGAGGCGTTCGTATTCGTGCGAATGGCCGCTGAGGACGAGCCGGACGCAGGGCCGCCCGAGCAGGTGGGTCAACAGCCGGTCGGTCACGGCGGAGCGCGGCGGGTCGCTCGTCCCGGACGCGACAGGCGGGAAGTGGGCGCAGACCACTGCCGTCATTCCACGCGCCTCCACGTCCGCAAGCTGGGCGTCGAGCCACCGCAACTGCTCTCCATTTGCGGCCAGAGGATCAGGTTCGAATGGCGTGTCCGTTCCCGTGTTGACGACCACAAACCGCACCCCCGCGACGTCCATTGCGAACCATGACGCTTCGCCCCCGCGTCCCCCGGAGCCGCCGGGTTCGCCGAAGAGCCTCGCGATCTCGGCTCGGTCGAACGCGTGGAACTGGTCGTGATTCCCGGGCACGAACACGAATGGGACACGATCCTCGAGCCTCAACGGCGCGGAGTCCTCGAGGAAATGGTTCCAGCCGTCCGCGTCCCGGATCGGCCACGATTCCGCGAGCAGAAACTCGTGCACGAGGGCAGGGAAAGGGACGAACGTGAGCAGGCTGAACGCAGGCCGCCCCCGGTAGTACTGCGGCCAGAAAGGGATCGCGTACACCCGTTCCCCCAGGTCCGGCATGTGCCCCACCGGCCTGCAGTCCACCGCATCACCCGTGAAAATCACCAGGTCCGGTTTCTCCCGACGGATCGCCGCCACGACCGCCCGGTGCCCTTCCCGCCCCGTGTGCACATCCCCGTACACCGCAACCCGCAGCGGCTTCCCCGCTCCCGGCTCCCCGATCCCATAGCTTGCACGCCCGCTGCCCGGGACCAGCCAGGCGTCCGAAGTCGCACGGTGGGAGAAGGGGCCGCAGCCGGCGGCGAGGACGACGAGAAACACGGCCATCAAGGGGCGCATCATGGGGACCCGTATTTTACCTCGCGCCCTCCAGCTTCGCCGCCGTCCGCGCCACGGCCTCCGCAACCTTCGTCACCGCCGCAGCCTGCTTCGCGTCCTTCAACGCCCCGTCCGGCCCGAACGCCTCGTGTGCCTTCGAGAGCGCGAACTGGTCCGGCATCACGATCGCCCCCATATTCCCCAGGATCGACCGCACATGCACCAGTCCGCGCAGGCCGCCGAGCGCACCGGGCGAAGCGGCCAGGAGTCCGACAACTTTTCCCGTGAATTCCGCGAGCGGCGGCGTGCCTTCCACCGGCCGCGAGACCCAGTCGATCGCATTCTTCAGCGCGCCCGAAATCGAGCTGTTGTATTCGGGCGAGGAGATGAGAAGCGCGTTGTTCTTGAGGAAGAGGTCCTTCAGTTTTCGGGCGGCGGGCGGAAGACCGTCCTTCGTCTCCAGGTCGCCGTCATAGATCGGCGTGGCGAAATCGCGCAGGTCGATCACCGTGACCTCGGCGCCGGCGGCGCGCGCCGCTTCGGCGGCGACACGGACGAGTTTCTTGTTGGTCGAGTCGGTGCGCAGGCTTCCGGCGAAGGCGAGGATACGGGCGGGCATGGGGATGGCCTCGACAAAGGGGGGAGATGCGGATCGGCGCTCTTCGATGATGTTGGGGGAATGCAGAAGGTCACGTTCTTTTCTCGATCGCTTCGCTCCGCGTCACAAACGACCGGAGGCCGAGCGAAAATCCTTCGGGGCGGGCGAAGTCGGCCCTCCTGTGAAAGGCCTCCTGATAACCATCGCCGGGCCGACGCAGCTTGCCCCGCAGGATATTCGCTCGGGCTCAGAGCTTAAACCCGATTGGAAATCTGCAGGATGTTTCCTTCCGGATCGCGGCCGTCGCAGAGGTGCAGATCCCCGAATTTCTTCACGGGCCCGAACGCCGCACCCAACGCAAGCACCGCTTTTCGCGCGGCGGCGACGTCCTTCGCCCCGAACACAATCTTGTGGCCGCAGTCCTCCGTGCGCTTCGATCCGCCGCCGTGAAGCCCGAGCCGGCAACCGCCGCCATCGAGGTCCGCCCACCCGCCCTTCGGGTCGAGTTCCAGGAGGCTCATCCCGAAAACCGATTCGTACCAGCGGGCGAGGGAAGTGACGTCCGCGGAAAAAACGATGATCCGGGCGAGGTTCAGCTTGGGTCCTTTGGGCGGTTTCATTTTTTCTCCTGGGGTCGGGCGGCACTCGGATGGGAGATCTCCGGCGGCCCCATGTTAATCTCCGCGCCATGATCGACCCCCGACCCGTCGTCGATTGGCTCGTCCAGGGCGCTCCCGGCGCCGCCGGGCCGCAGCAGGTCATCCACGGGCTTTGCGTGGGCCTGGTGAAGGCCGGCGCGGCGATCGACCGCATGGAGGCGTTCGTCAAGACGCTTCATCCCAGCATCGTCGGGCGGAGTTTCGTCTGGACGCCGGAGCGGCCCGAGGTCGAGGTGCGGGACCAGTCGTGGGCCTGGCTGCAGTCCGCCGAGTATCTCGGCAGCCCGATGTCGTCCTGCTGCCTCACGGGCGAGCTGGAGCGGCATCGCCTCGAGGGAACGACGGACCCGACCCTCGCCCCGCTCGCGCGCGAGGGATACCGCGACTTCGTGGCTGCGCCGATGAAATTCCTTTCCGGCCCCGGGCACCCGGTGACATTCGCGACGAAACGCCCGGGCGGATTCCGCGAAGAAGACGTGGCCGCGATCCGGGCCATCGTGCCGCCCCTGGCAAGGATCGGCGAAATCCTCGCGCTCCTCAGGACCGCCACCAACCTCCTCAGCACCTACGTCGGCCACAACGCGGGCTCCCGCATCCTTGCCGGACAGATCCAGCTCGGCGATACCGACACCCTCCGCGCCGTCGTCTGGTTCTCCGACCTCCGCGGATTCACCCCGCTCGCCCGCACCGCCGCCCCCCAGTCCGTCATCCGCGCGCTCAACGACCTCTTCGCATGCCAGATCCCTGCGATCGAAAAACGCGGCGGGGAAGTGCTGAAATTCCTGGGTGACGGGTTGCTCGCGATTTTCCCGTACGCCGACGACGCGGCCGCTCCGGGGCGCTGCGATGCGGCGCTCGCGGCGGCGACGGAAGCCCTCGGCGCTCTCGAGGGCATGAACGCCCGCCGCGCCGCCGACGGTGAGCCGCCGATCGCGTTCGGCGTGGCTCTCCACCCCGGCGAACTTTCCTACGGCAACATCGGCGGCTCCAGCCGGCTCGATTTCACCTGCATCGGCCCCGCCGTGAACCTCGCTGCCCGTCTCCAGACCCTCGCGGGGCAGCTCTCGCGAGCGGTCGTTGTCAGTGAAGCGTTTGCGAAGCTCAGCACCCGGCCGCTCGAGGACCTCGGCGCGTTCGAGCTCAAGGGCCTGGACGGATCGCAGCGCGCGTTCACGCCGAAGCGTTAGACCTGCCGATTCCCAGATTTCTTCAGGAGTTTCCGCCATGCCGCCTAAAACCGCCGACGTCCGCTTCACGCTCTTCCTCCGCGCCACCCCGCAGCGAGTCTGGGCGGCACTCACCGAGGATCGCCAGCTCGCGCGCTGGTACACGAAGGCGACGGGGCACGTCCTGAAGAAGGGCGGCGACTGGGGATTCCGCGACGGCAAATCGACGGGGCGCGTGCTGGAGCTGAAAAAGAACGCGCGGCTGGTTCACTCGCAGAAGGACGACCCGGAATACCCGACCATGAAGCTCGAGTACACGATCGAAAAATGGGGGAAGGACTCGATCCTGCGCTTCCGCCATTCGGGTTTCGGCGGCAACGCGTTCATCCTGAGATGCTGGAAGGGGATCTGGCCGTTCATGAGCTGCCAGCTGAAGACGTTCGTGGAGACGGGGCGGCCGCTGCGCGAGGGGTCGTGGGCCTGACGGTCGCCCTTATTTCGCGCGCATCCGGTTGAGCAGGGAGTGGAGATCGTCGATGCAGAGGGTGGCGGGATCAGATCCGACGCCGGCCATGTCGTGGCTTCCCCCGCTGGACACCGCCGCCTTGCGGTAGAGTGGGCGCAGGGAAGAATGGAAGAGGATTGAAGGATGCGCCGGATCGTCGTTCCCATGCTGGTGTTTGCGGCCCTCGTGATGCTTCTGGTCGGCATCAGCCGGAAGCAGCCATCAGCTCGCCCGCTTTCGCCACCGGCCCCGCGCACCAGCGGCGCGGCTTCGGTCCGCATCGAATCGTGGCCCGGTGCGGAAATCTCCCTCGACGGACGACGCCGGGTCCGGATCCCGTACGGGGAAAACGAGGTTACGGTCGAAGGCGTTCCGGCGGGGAAACATCTCCTGCGGGTCGCGGTCCCGCACCTTCAGGCCTGGGTCGAGACGATTGACATCCTTCCCGGCGAGACCCTCACGCGAAAGGTTTCGCGCTTCGGCCCGCCTCTTCTCTCCCGGCAATTCGACAATCCTCCGGTCGCCGCGCCGACACAGGAATACGGGACGCTTTGCATCGCGACCGATCCGCCGAAGTGCAGGATGGACTGCGAGACGCTCGACTGGCAGGAAACGGTCAAGACTCGGCGATGGATTGTCGTCGCCAACGTCCCGCCGGGCACGCACCTGATCCGGTTTACCTCAGGGAATATGAAGCAGGAATCCGCCGTGCGCTGTTCCGCGGGGCAGGTGACGCGCCTGGTGCTGGACCTCATGACCGGGCTGGCGTTTGAGCCGGATGCCGGGGTGTTTCCTGGCAGCAGGTGGGAAGAGTGGTCGACCGGCAAGGTGGCGTACGGCATCCCGTCTTCCTCTCATGCGCTGACCAGCGTCCTGGACGTCGCGACCAACTCCGATGGTTACCGCGTCGCGACCTGCGACGCCGACTCCCATGTCTGGCTCTGGGAGATCGGGACCAAGACCCGCGGCCAGATCGTCGCCACCGACCTCGACGCAGCGGCGTGCGTCGCACTCTCGCCGGACGGGGGCCGCCTCGCCGCCTCAGATTTCAACCACCGAGTCTGGGTTTACGACGTCGCGCTCAAGCGCCGGCTGGCGACCTTTGAAGAGGCGCGCGGAGGGATTCGCGGGGTCGTTTTCAATGCCGACGGATCGCTCGTCGCGGCGGCCGACTCGGCAGGTTATGTCCACGCGTGGGCTGTCGATGCTCGGCGCCACCTCTGGTCCCGGCGCTTCGGGGAACACACGGTCAACGACCTCGCGGTCGATGCCACCGGGATGACCCTCGCCATCGCGGCCGACGGGGAGCATCCGGTCCAGGTGTGCGACTTCCGGACGGGTGAAGAGGTCCGCACTTTCGGCGACGACAAGTCCGGGGCGGAATGCGTCGCGCTCTCGGTAAATCCTCCTCTGCTCGCCGCGATCTATGCCAACGGCGCCGCGAAGTTCTGGGACTCGCAAACCGGCGAGGAACGCAGGCTCGTTCTTCTGGACCAGTTGCCGACCCACTATTCCCTCACGGACTCGGATCTCTCGGCATCGCGGGACGGCCTGTTTGCGATCCTTGGTAACAGCACGATCTGGATTTACGGCCCGGCGGGCGCTAAGAAGCCGCGGGTCTCGCTCGACCAGGTCCCCGGTGCCTGTGCCATCGCGCTCAGCGCGGATGGGAAGCGCCTCATCGTGGGCACTGCCGACAGTCGCATCACCACGGTGGAGCTGAAGTAGCGGCCGTGAAAGGTCCAAGGACCAGGTTACGGCGATGCGCCCAAGCGCGTTTTTGTTAGTTGCTTATATGCGCAACATGGCATATAGTTTCTGCGTGGCCAGTCAGACCCTCCCAACCCCCTCGCTTCCCCGCGCCGACCTCTTCCGCCTCCTCGCGGACGAGGACCGGCTCTGCCTCCTGGCGCTTTGCGCCCGCGAAGAACTCGCCGTCAGCGAACTCGCCACGCTTCTCCACCAGAGCCAGCCCCAGATCACCAAGAAGACTCCGCCGCTTCGCGACGCGGGACTCCTGCTTCACCGGAAAGAGGGGACCCGGACGCTTTTGAAGACTCCCGAGTCCCCGGATCCCGTGGTTGTCGCCGCGCTCAGCGAAGGGCACGCGCTGGTTTCGCGGAGTGGGGCTTTGGCGCGGGTGCAGGGAGTCGTGGCGCAGCGCGAGGACTCGAGCCGGCGATTCTTTGAGGCCGCGGCCGACACCCCCGTTGTCGTAGAAGGATCCGCGCTTCTCCCGTTTCTCCCCGTCATCGCGCCGCTGCTTCCCGCCCACGCGCTGGCCGTGGATGTGGGCACGGGGGAGGGTGCTTTCCTTCCGATGCTGGCCGCGCTGTATGAGCGCGTGCTGGGCGTCGATCGCAGCCCGGCCCGGCTGGCCCGCTGCGCGGCACGCCTTCAGGCCCTCGGCATCGGCAACGTCCGGCTCTGCGCGGGAGACGTGGACGATCCCGCCCTCCACGAGGAAGTCCAGCGCGCTTCCCGCGGCGGCAACACCGGCGCCGACCTCGTCCTGCTCGCCCGCGTCCTGCACCACGCCGCTCGCCCCCACGAAACGCTCGCGGCCGCCGCCCGGCTTTGCCGCGAGGGCGGACGCGTCCTCGTCGTCGAT
>JAIOPR010000143.1 GCA_021413805.1 Planctomycetota bacterium | reverse complement strand
GACATGGCCGAGCTCAAGAAGTACGGGTGGTCCGAAGCGAAGCACAAGGAGCTCGACAAACTTCGCCTCGCCGTCCGCACCAGCATTACGCAGTACGGCGGCGGCCCTCGACTCGCTGCGTTCGCTCAGGCCGGAGCCTGGGAAAACTTGGGGCTCTGCCCTGAGCGAGTGAAGCGAGTCGAAGGGCTCCGCCGCGCCGTCCCGCTCGCCAAGAACGCGCTCGAAGGCGTCGCCGACCTCGACTCGTTCCTGAAAATGGGCGACGTGACGTCCGTGCCCAAGTTGGGAAGGGCGTTGACGGACAAGGTCGGCATCCTGAAGCGGAATACCAAGCTCGTCGCGGCGGAAGGCATCAGCGCCGACTTCATCAAGGAAGGCGAGCGGCTCGCCGAAGCGCTTTCGACAACGGAGCGAGCCAAGAAAACAGTGCAAGGTCCTGCTGAATGACGCCGAAGAGTACGCCCTCCGGCTCGGATCGCTGCACCGCGGGCTGAAGGCGCTCTGCCATGTCCAAGCGAGGTTCGATCCAATGCTCGGGAAGAAAACCTCGTATTCTCAGCTATCATGGACTTATGGCACGCGAGGGAAGAGAGTTAGAGCAACTTGTCGCACTCATCGAAAAGACCTTGGGGCCGTCCGCGCAGGTTGACTCGCCGGCCTTGCTACCCGACAAGGATGGCGGAGGAGACCGAGAGGTCGATGTAGCGATTCGCGTGAAGTCGGGTTCGAGCTCCATCCTGGTAATCATTGAGTGTCGAGATCGCGCAGCGACCCAAGACGTGCGCTGGGTCGAAGAAGTTGCACAGAAGCGGGTCAGTGTATCTGCTGACAAAGTGGTTGCGGTCTCCAGTTCTGGGTTTTCTCGTGGGGCCATCGAGAAGGCTCGGGCTTTGAACGTTGACCTGCGTGTCTATGGACATCTGGAACCCGAGGCGATCAAAGGTTGGATTCCGCCGCTGACCCTTGAAACGCGATACAAGATGTGGGAGGCCAAGTCCGTAGAACTAGTGCTTGACGACGAGATGCTCGAGAGGCTCCAGATCGTTCGACGCGCAGAAGCAGTCTCAAGCATTGCGGACATGCGGGCGCGGGAGCACTCCACCAATCGCATCTTGACCCTGATGGAGTTATGGGCCCCTCTATCCTTGAAGCATCCCGAACTTCGATACCTTCCCGCCGACGGAACCCGAGTGGAAAGAAGGCCGTTTGTCGGCTGGACCTCTCCGGAATACTCGTACGTCTTTCCTGAAGGTGAGGTTCTGCTTCACGGATTCTACGTAAAACTGGATGCGTGGATATCTGACAAGACTCAAGTCATGTCACCAACTGGCGGTTACTTTTCGGCACATCCCGGAGAGGCTTTTCCACTCGCGGCGGTTCTTGAGACGCAGATCACTCTTGGCCAGGCGCCTCTCGTGATCCGAGCGGTCATCCCAAGGGACGGGAAACCTGGTTCGATCGATTTTCGGCGGCCGAATTCCTAGTCGCCCAGTGCGGCGCCTAAACTCGCCGTCTGGACTCTTCGACGGGGCCGAGGTGGGCACGGGACCCTTCGGAAGAGAAAGGGACGAAACAGCGGAAACGGAATGAGCTACAGGTCCGTAAACAGCTCATCAATGTCGAACTTTGCATCCGTTCCGCCTGGACTGTAGTCGTCATCGTAGTCCGGCTCAGGAACACCGTATTGTCTCAGTCGCTCGGCCGCATTGTTAAGCCGCTCGGAGATTCCATCTAGATCATCAAACGAAGAAACCATTCCCAAGTAGCCGATCTGCTCCGCTAGGCTCTCGTAATCCTTCGCAACTTGATCATTCTGCTCCGCATCGTCCCAATGGTCCACTGTGGACATCGTTTCGCCGCATTTTAAAATGTTGGCGGCCCGCTGCTCAACATGGGCGGGAATCGCCTTTCCGGCATCTGTCGTTCCTTGATGCTTGTTGATTGCATGTGCGAGATCGATCCAATCGCTGAGGTCGTTTCCACGAAGTTCTTCATTGTCGATTTGCTCGCCAATCTCATTATCGATCTTTTTCCAAGTACCCGTCCAAACGATCGAGGCGTCAAGAAGACCGACCGTAGACCCAATTTCGATGACCTGAATAGCGGTTCTCACCGACGGCGTCAAAGCGCCAGAATTGCATCTCTTCACTACTTCTTCGGTGGACGCGGAAGCCAGCGAAATAATGAACTGGCGAAGTCTGGCAGGCACGATACGGTCGCGATCTCTGAGCGCTGATACGACTGACTCAAACAGCGCCGCAATCGTCTCGGAAGGGGAGGTCGAAGCGATGCGCGCAGCTGCATCAATGACCTTTGTACAGTCTTCCGGAGACTCAACGAACCTCAGACTCTCCCCATCGGCTACTTCCCGCCTACTGCTCAGTAGTAGGTTCATAATTCTTGAGCTGGAACTGGCGAAGAGTCTCTCCACAATGTCGCGGTCCTCCGCGGCACATTCAATTACCAGGTCTCGATAGCTAGGATGAATCCAATCTAGCCCAGGGCGCATGTTCCCGCCAAAGATGACGGTCTGCTTCAGGAAAGACCCGATTAGGTCCTCGATCGCTTTCTCAACCTGAGCTGTCCTCGCTCCGAACATACGTTGAGCAGATTCGGTTATGTCTCGCTTTTCGCATGGGAGGTTGCAATCCAGTGTTGAATAGACTGTATGTTTGTGCGCATCCTTGAGAGCTCTTAGAGACTTTCGCATTCGATCAGTTGGGCTCGAAATCTCCTTCTGCACGAAGGTATCAAGCTCCTTCGCTGAAACCAATTTCGCGGTGGAACTCAATTCGACAATGCCTTCAGTCACAAATCTCCTTACGCGCTCAGGTGTAAAATGAGGGTTCTTGCACAAATCTAGTGCATTGCGCCGGATAAGGCTTTTCGTGTCTTCGCCAAGTTTCGCGTGCTTTGCGTGTCGGTACAGGATGTGAGCACGCTCTTGTAGGCTCAATTTGTCGACGGAAACAAGAACCTCCCCCGCCTGTGGAAACACAGCCTCAGATTCGGACAAGTCCATGTGTCTGAGGGCCGTTGCGAGCACATGCCTTCGTGTAGTCATGACAAGCCAGTGCGCTTCGCCAAGCGATGCAATTACGTTTGGTAGGTCTCTTTCCCATTTTCTTGCCAGCCCAGGGTCAAATTCAGTCTTCCCGAAGGCGTCATCGATTACGAACACTTGTTTCGATTCGCGGTTGAGTTGGCCGAAGAGTTCATCGGGGCTGGAGCATTCAATTGCTTCCCATCCGGCCAGCAGCTGTGTTAGTGCAATGACGCGAGCAATTGCTGTCTTTCCGACTTCCGGAGGGCCGTCGAGTACGACCCAGTGGTGCTTGTGCAGCACGCCACGGGCCTCGGAATAGGCATTCACAGGAACGAATACGCTGGCGATTTCGCGCGCGCGATCTACCGCGACTCGACTCTTGTTGCGAATGGCTTTCGATACGCTCTCTGTTAAGAGGGCTTCCAAATCTCGAATTGAAAGCAGCTGCGGGAACGACTGTCTAATCTTCGGGTGATTGTCAAGCATTGCCCCAATATCGCCGCCCCCCCACACGACTACTTGAATCTTTGGCAGCGCCTTGCTCATCTGCACTTGGAGCTTTTCTCGCTCGGTTGCCGAAATGGGAGCGTTAGTCAAAAGCACATATGCGCCAACCAGGTTCATCGCTTTCTTGATAACTTCCGAATTCTTGATCTTCGTAGATTCCTTGCTTACTGCATTCTGGAGCGCCCCCATATAATCGGCTCCGGCCGCGTTGGCGTTATTCACAAACTTTGCCTGAAAGACAACTGGCCCTATCTCCAGGGGCGGCGCTTCAATCAGTTTGACTGGGAAGGGTGAGAAGGCATCTCTGCCGAAATCGCCGTGTCCTCCCCAGGCTTCCACACCCATTCCGCATTTCGTCTTTAGAAGGCTCTGTACGAGAGTCTCAAAATCGTGCCAACCCAATTCGTCCAACTTGTACACAGACATGGCCTGCGCCTCTCTCGATTCGCGTCTAGGCGATCAGTGTTTCTGGATTCACTCGCGAACCCTGCCCGCCAACTCCCCCGGCTTCACCTCCACCTCCTCGCTCTTCCCCATATCCCTCAACTTCACCACCCCCTTCGCCAGCTCATCCCCGCCGATGATGACGACCCACGGCGCCTTCACGCGGTTGGCGCTTCGCATCTGGGCCTTGAGCGACCTTCCCTCGTAGTCCATGTCGGCGGCGACTCCTTCGCCGCGCAGTTGCCGCACCAGATCAAACGCCGGTCCGCGCGTCTCCGGCCCGATGTGCGTGACGAACACCCGCGTCGAGAACCACTCCTCCTCGGGCGCCTTGCCGGCCGCTTCCAGCGCGATGACGACGCGCTCCAACCCGATCGCGAACCCGACCGCGCCCGCTTTGTCGCCGCCCATCTCCTCGATGAGGTTGTCGTATCTCCCGCCGCCGCCGATGGCGTCCTGGGCGCCGAGGCCGGAGGCGGTGAATTCGTAGACGGTGCGGGTGTAGTAGTCGAAGCCGCGGACGAGGCGGGGGTCCTGCTTGTGGTCGCAGCCGGCGCGGGTCAGCGCTTCCACGAACGCCTTGTCGTGGGCGAGGCAGTCGGCGCAGAGGGAGTCCTGGACGCGCGGGGCGTCGGCGGTGAGGGCGACGTCCTTTTCGACCTTGCAGTCGAGGATGCGGAAGACGTTGCGGTCGAAGCGCCGCCGGCAGTTCTCGCAGAACTGGCCGATGATCGGGGCGAACTTGGCCTTGAGGGCGTCGCGGTATTTCGGGCGGCAGTTGGGGCAGCCGATCGAGTTGACCTTGGTTTTCACGCCGGGGACGCCGAGCTCCTCGAGGAACCGGAGCGCGAGCAGGACGGTCTCCGCGTCGAGCAGCGGGTCGGTCGCGCCGAGCGCCTCGACGCCGAACTGGTGGAACTGGCGCAGGCGGCCCTTCTGCGGGCGCTCCTTGCGGAAATTGGCGCCGACGTAGAACAGTTTCTGGAAGGCCTTCTTCTTGAAAAGCCCGTGTTCGACGCAGGCGCGGACGAAGGAGGCGGTGAGCTCGGGGCGGAGGGTGAGGGAGTCCTTTTCGCCTTTGTCGAAGGTGAACATCTCCTTCTCGACGATGTCGGTGACTTCGCCGACGGAGCGGATGAACAGCTCCGTGCTCTCGAGGAGGGGAGTGCGCATCTCGCGGTAGCCGTAGGTCTCGGCGACCTTGCGAGCGGTCTCCTCGATGCGCCGCCAGATGGGCATGCGGTCGGGGAGGTGATCTTCGAAGCCTAGCGGTGCTTGGATTCCCATGGGGGGCGCAATGTAGTCGATCGTTCGGGGCGGGGAAAGGTTCGCCCGCCTTCGCTCTTCGAGCTTCGGCGGGTCCACGCGCGAGCAAAGCGAGCGCCCCTTAACCTTAACCTTTCCCTTTTCCTTAACCCGGTTCCACCGAGCGGCCGATCACGCCCCCCAACGGCAGGTAAAGGCTAAGGGAAAGGTTAAGGTTAAGGGAACGGCGTCGCGCAGTTCGGCCTCACAGCGCCGGATTCAGCGGCGGCCTTTCCGCGCCCAAGAACCCCGGAGAGGTGACGAACCGACGCGAGATCCACGCGGGTGTTGGAATTTTGGAACGCCAACGATCAAACGGTCATGACCAAATGAACGCGGCGCCTCGGCGGCTCGCCGAGGTCAAACCTGGGGATACCTCGCCGTCGCCCCTTTTTCGGATCTTCGCTCCCGCGCTCCGGCCGCGCGATGTGCCCTGACGCCGACAAGTGTGGCGAGAGAATCCGATACTCGTTCGGGTTAACATGCCCTCGAAATGGGCGCCCGCAAGCTCCGCATCGACATCGACGGAATCATCGACGCCGCGACGGCCGCGCCCGAGCTCGGGGAGCCATTCCTCGATCTCGCGTCCGGAGAGGTCGCGTGGCGAAGCGATCTGGCGGACGCAGACGACGACCTGGGCCGCGCCATCGAGGAGGAACCGGATCGGTTCGCCTTGGTTCCCCGGTACGAAAGCCGGGACGAGTTCGACCTCATGCGCCGGTTCGCCGATTCGGTCGGCGAAGCGGACGTGAGGAAGCTGCTCGATGTGGCCCTCGGCGGGAAGGGCTCGTTTTCGCGCTTCCGCGACGTCGTCGGCGGTTACCCGGATCTTGAAGCGTTGTGGCGCGAAGCCCGCGACTCGGCGCTGCTCGAGCACGTCAAAGCGTGGCTGTCCGGGATCGGGATCGAGCCTTCCTTCGCGCGACGGAAGATCGAAGCTCCGGGAATCGTTCCGCGACCGCAGGAACTGCGGATCGGGCTCTTCGACCTCCTCCTGCTCGGCGCGCCCGAGGGCAAGACCGAGCTCCTGGAAGGCCGCGTCTTTCGCCGGGTCCGCCTGCCTGGCCCGTCCGAGGCGCGCGCGCTGTTCAAGCGGCTCGCGCGCGAACTGTGCGAGCACCACGGCGTCGCATGGCGCAACCGGTTCATCGAGGGGAAGACGACGTATGAAGTTGGCCGCGCGCACCTGACCGTCGAGAACTCGACCGTGTGTCTGGAGATCGACGTTCCTTCCTCCATCTGGGACGCCTTCGCGCGTTAAGGCGTAAGACCAGTTCGTGATCGCCGTTTTCGACTCGGTTCGCTCCCTCAGGCCGCCTTCGGCGGAATCCGCGCATCTCTTCCGTCACCCCCTCCTTCGCGACGGCGGACGGCCGCTGGAGGAGCATGTGCTCTACTTCAACTGCTCCATCATCGTCGCGGTATCGGTGAGGCCCCAGTGCTTGACGACCCTGCCGTTTTCGAACCGGAGGATGTCGAAGACCTGGATCTTGAAGGCCTTGCCGTTCGCCTTAATGCCCATGAAGTCGGCCTTGAACGTGCCGGTCGCCCGGGGGCGCTTCGTGGTCGACGAAACCGGGGGCGCAGAGTCCGTCGATCAGCGCAACGACAACTTCAATTTCGCCTCTCTCCCGCCCGTCTCACTCCTTCTTCCCGTCCTTCCTCACAAACCGGTCGCAATCGAATGATCGCGTCCCGTTCGGGCGATGAAGCGCAGCAGGCCCTACTCGAGGCCGCCCGTTCGCCGGGCGCCGCACTTCGCGACGAGGCCGCTTTCTGGATGCCCGCGGCGAAATGCACGGCGCCGGCGCTGTTCGTGATCGAGCGCGACGAGCACCCGGGGCTGAAGCGCGGGGACATGATCGTGAAGATCGACGGCGTGCCGGTCGCGAAGAACGACGGGGGGGCGCTCTACAACCCGAAGGCCGGCGACCCGGACGAGCGGCGCCTGACCCTGATCCGGGACGGCGCCGAGATCGAGGTCGTCCTGAATCTCTCCGGGATCCGGGACTTTGCGATCGTCGAGCTGGTGCCCCGGCGCTTAGCGCGGGCTTGCGGCGGGCTTCGCGCGCCGGCGGGAGAGCGGGCGCGTGGGCTGGAGCGAGAAAGGTTTGGCGTGGTCTCACTTCACCCTGCCGGTGGGTTGTAAGTGGTCAATGGGTGAATCTACAATTGGAGGTTGCGGCTCCCACCGGGCAAAACAAAACAAAGGCGAACCACAGAGTCACGGAGGCACGGAGATGGTATTGAATGAGATTTCGGAACACGTTATTGGGGCTGCGATTGAAGTTCACAGGGCGATCGGGCCTGGACTGTTGGAGTCGGCTTACGACGCCTGTTTGCGGCAGGAGTTGAAACTGCGCGGGCTGGCGGTGGAGCCGCAGCGGGTGCTCCCGATCGAGTACAAGGGACTGAAATTGGACTGCGGGTATCGGCTTGATCTGCTGGTGGAGGGCCAGGTCGTGGTCGAGATCAAGGCCGTGCACGCACTCGAGCCCGTTCACGAGGCGCAGCTTCTCACCTATCTGAAACTCGGAGGCTGGAAGCTAGGCCTCCTCATCAATTTCAACGTCCCTCTACTAAAGCAAGGTGTTCGAAGACTGGTGAATTAGACATCTCCGTGCCTCTGTGACTCTGTGGTAGGCCGTTCCGGCGCCTCCCGTCACTCGCCCGCCCGCGGTCTACTTCACCTTCATTTTCGCCACCCTGTCCAACCCATTGACCTCCATGCTCTTCGCCCGCGCATAAATCGTCGTCCCATCCGCGGAC